>PMJQ01000052.1 GCA_003157485.1 Ignavibacteriota bacterium | reverse complement strand
CTCGAACATGCTCCGTATCATTTCATCGGTCGTCTCCTCCACGGAGGCAAAGTGCCCCCTCCCCGCGTTGTTCACAAGAATATCGAGCCGCCCGTATCGTTCGATCGCGGTTCTGAGGAGCATCTCCGCATCCGGACGGCGTGTGACGTCGGCTTGGACCGGGAGCGCGGTGAACCCGCCCCCGCTGATTTCTCCGGCGAGCTTTTCGATCCTCTCTTTTCGCCGTGCCGCAAGTATCACGGCGGCCCCTTCGCGGGAGAGCTGCACGGCAAGGGCCGCCCCTATCCCTGATGAGGCGCCCGTGATGATCGCAACTTTTCCGTCAAGCATTTCACTCCCTCTCTTTTTGTGCGGATGAATCGGCCGCACGCGAATTCTTTTCGTTCGATTCCAGCCAGCTCCGGGCGGCCGACGCACCCGCGACGAACCCGGTTGAGAATGCCGCCTGCAGATTATATCCGCCGATGGGTCCCGCAATGTCGAGGACTTCGCCCGCAAGATAAAGACCCCTGACCTTCTTCGATTCCATCGTCCGGGGGACGACGTCGTCAAGCGCGATTCCCCCTGCAGTCACCTCTCCGCGGTCGATGTCGATCCGCCCGATTCTGCCGATCTCCCAGGATTTCAGAAGGGCGACGATATTCCGCCGGGCGTCACGCGTCAGAACATACCCCCGCGTCGATGCGGGAACCTGGATCTTCCCGAGGAGATACGGAACGATCCTGTCGGGAAGCATCCCGCAGAGGATCGTATCAATCTTCTTCCCCCGGTTCGCATTGACGACCTGGTTCAGTTGACTGTCAAGTTCCGCAAAATCCGATGCGGGGAACAGATCAAGATGAAGCGTTACTTCATCCTGCTCGAGCGCGAGCGCGGCCCGACGGCTGAGACCGAGGGCAGCAGGGCCCGAGATCCCCTCGTGCGTAAAGAGGATGTCTCCCTGCCACGAGTCGATCTCCCCCCTCCCGCTATGAATGGAGAGGCGCCCGCCTCGCACGGCCACCCCGCGCCAATCCCGGGGAAGGGGCGGCGTTATCATCAGGGGAGCAAGAGCGGGACGGAGCGGGACGATTGTGTGGGCGAGCTGTCTTCCCCAGGCGATCCCGTCTCCCGTCGTACCCGTTTTTTTGTATGACGCCCCGCCTGTTGTGAGTATGACGTGGCGCGAGGAGAGTTGTTCCCCGCCGAGCGCGATCCCGGTGACGCTCCCGCTTCCGAAGAGAATCCCGGTGACCCGTGCGTCGAACCGCATTTTTCCGCCGCTTGACAGGACGTTGCCGACGAGCGCACCGACGACGTCCCCGGCCCTCTGGCTTTCGGGGAAGACTCTGCCGTCCTCGCGAATAATCGTCGGGACCCCCTTATCGAGGAGCATATTCCGCACGTCTTCATTCGTAAACGTGTGAAGGGCGTATCTGAGGAACCGTTCTTCGAGTTTTGGAAACGCTTTCCCCAGATCATCGATCGGGCCATCGTGCGTGACGTTGCATTTCCCCCCCCCTGAAATCAGGAGCTTGATCCCGGCCTTGTGGTTCCTCTCCAGAAGAAGTATCGGAGCTCCCATCGAAGCCGCCCTCCAGGCCGCAATGAGCCCCGCACCTCCTCCGCCTATGACCAGTATGCTGTTTGCCGACATTTGCATAGTCAAGTATAATCAAGGGTTGGTTAAACTCCCATACCAATCCTGTTCAAGACCTCATCTTCTTCTTTAAGTGATATCCCTGTAGCTCATGGCGCATATGCGTCGAATTTTGCGACTAGTGAAAACGATAATATCGCTGATTCTTTGCGAACTATTGACTTTGGAGGCGGAAAATGGTAATTTTTCAGTGCCAGACGAGCCAAACGGCATCGTTTGCAGGAGGTGTCCCCGATGACGATAGGTCAGCAACAGTCCGCCGCAACGAGAGAGATAATACGCGTTGCAGAGAAACATATAGAGGCCCGGCAATTCGACCTCGCCATGCAGAAGCTGAGCGTGGCGCAGCGAATGGAGCCGGACAATATGTACATTACCGCGATCGTCGAGCGGATCCACCGGATCGCGTCAGAAACTACCAGCGGCGGGAGGTTTCTTTCGCTTACTGTTGGAAGCGAATTCGAAGAGGGGATAAAGCCCGAGAGCGAAAAGCTCCTCCCGGCAGAGGATATTGACCTCCAGATACGGAAACTGACGTCAAAAGCGACTGAGCTGATCCGACGGGGCGCTTACGAGACTGCATTCGATTCGCTCATGAATGCGTATTTCCTGGATCCCGTCAGCCCCACGCTTATGGAGTCCGAGAAAATACTCCTTCCTGCCATAGAGATGATGAGGAAACAGAAGACGGGAAAAGAGGGGAGCGAAAGAATGAGAGGACTTGTCTCCCTCCCCCCCTCCGCGCGCCAGACCGGAAGCCTGTCGCTCACCGCACAGGATTCCCAGAGACTCGAGGAGCTGAAGCGGCAGAAGGAGTCAGAGCGGATGGAGAGGGAACGGGCCATGTGGCGTGAAGCCTCCCGCCTTCCCAGGATACTCGAGGAGATGCTCGAGCCTGTTCCTCCGAAAGAGCTTGTGGATCCACCTCCCCCCACTGCAGACGACCAAAAGGAACCGGGGGGATTCTTCTCGAAATTGCGTCACGGCAAGTTCCTGAGCTGATCCGGTCCCGGGGGAGCTGTCAAAGGGTGCCTTGATTCGAAAGGCACCCTTTTGTATTTTATCGCCCGGATGTCCCCCGCGACGGACCGGTGTCGGACTCAACGCGGGTTTCCCGACCCAGGAACGGCGCCGGACTGCATGCGCATACTTCTCGTTTTCCTCCTTCTCCTTTTCATGTTCCCCCCCTCGCTCCGGGCAACATTTTCACTGACGGGAACAGTCCGCGACTCCGTGACGGGAGAGCCCCTGGCCGATGCGAACGTGCGTATACTCGGCACGTCTCGAGGGACCATCACAAACACCGCGGGGGAGTACTCGATTTCTCTCGCCGCAGGGGACTACCGGATACTCTTCACGATGCTTGGGTACGCGGCTGACACGGTGAGTATACGCCTCGGAGGCGACATGCGGCAGGACGCCCGCATGCACCCGTCGGAGATCGTGCTTGCAGAGGTTGTCGTCTCTTCCGAGGACCCGGCGATCGGCATCATCCGAAAGGCGATAGCAAACAAACAGCGATGGATCGACCGCCTGAAGACATACGAGATGCGGGCGTTCACGCGCCGCACGGTGTACCGGGACACCGCCGTCGCCGCCATCAGCGAATCCTACACGAAGGGCTTCTGGCAGAAGGGGGATACGCTGCGGGAGATCGTGACGCAGCGCCGGCAGACGGAGAACATACCCGGGGAGTCCAATTTCGCGTCAGTCGGACGGATACTGAACTTTCTTGACGACCGGCTGGCTTTTCTCGGGTTCACATTTGTCGGGCCGACGGCNNGTGGATGTCCACCCCAACGCCGCGTTTCGGATCCCGTTCACAAAGAACGTCATCATCCGCTACCGACAGCAATTCGGCCTGTACGAATCCTCGTACTGGATGCCTGCCGACATCCGGATCAACGGCGAGGCGTCCATAAGCTTCCCGGGAGTATCCTTCCCGCGCATCAAAATGACGCAGACATCGGTCATCTCCGATTATTCGATCAACACCCCGATACCCGATTCAATATTCCGGCGACCCAGGCTTGTCGTCGATTCAACCGCCACGAGGATGGACACCGCCTTCTGGGCGGCGAATCTGGTCCTCCCGCTGGACTCACTCGAAGCGCGCGCCTATCGCACGCTCGATTCCACACAGAGCCTCGAAGTCCAGTTCAAACCGGGAGGGGCGGCGGTGACGCTCAGCGCCGGCGGGTCGGGCCCCTTCTGGACAACGCTCTCGTTTCTCGATCTGGGATACAACAGGGTGGAGGGGTTTCATCTCGGCGCCATCGCTGATCTCGATAAGGTGACGGAATCACTTTCGCTGACCGCGGGGCTCGCGTACGGAATTTCGAACAAGCACGGGACGTACAGGCTGGGAGGAACCTATTACCCGGCCGCGCACAGGACGTTCGGTTTCGGCGCGGAGGCGTACAGAATCGTCGATAACACGCCGGAACGAGGGACGCAGAGTTCGCTTCTGAACATGATCTCCGCTCTGTTTTTCAAGGAGGACATCCGCGATTATTTTTCCGCCGAAGGGTGGAAGGGCTTTGCAAAATTCCGCCCGTCCGACAGAGTCCGATTCAAGGTCACCTATACATCCCAGCGGGAAGGCTCCCTCCCCCAGCGGACAAATTACAGCATACTCTTCCCGTCGCACCTCTTCCGGGTGAATCCCCCTGCCGATCCCGGGAAGCTCGCCGAGGTGAGACTCGACCTCGGGCTGGGAGAGGAGCCGGACCCCATCGGTTTCGTGCAGAAGAACACGTTTGATCTCAGCATCGAGCGCGCCGCACCGGCATTGATGGGGGGGAATTTCAACTTCACGCGCCTCGACGGCGTCCTCGCGCTGACAATTCCAACGTTCGGACAAAGCTATCTCATGAAACCGGGGTTCCGGATTCAGGCGTCCGCTGGCGATGCGTTCGGAAGCCTTCCGGTACAGCGCCTGTTTTCCATTGAGAGCGCGGTGGACGGCTGGGCATCGTTCGGCGTGATGCGCGGGGCGGATCTGAAAGAATTCACGGGCACCGGTTACACATCGGTCGCCGTCGAGCACAATTTCCGGAATATTCCGCTTCTCGCGCTCGGAATACCGTTCCTGTATGATCTTGATATCGATTTGATCGCATTCGGCGGCGCGGCGCGCACCTGGTCAAGGAATGCGCTTCCGGACGTGGCCCGCACAGGAACGTATACCGAAGCGGGGTTCAGCATCGGGCGCATACTGGGTTTCCTCAGAGCGGATTTTGCCTGGCGGCTCTCCCCGGGGCCGCACGGTCTCTATCTTACCATAGGGGGAGCAACGTTTTTCTGAGAGCCGGGCCCCGCATGAGGCGATCAGCGGCATCCGAAACGAAGTGACACTCCGTTTGGGCCGTTTTCCGAGGGAATACGCCAGGTTGGAATTGTCCGGATTTTTCCGTATTTTTCATCACTTTCGGTTCACACAAGTGAAACCAGCTGCGTCACAGTTTCGACCTCCGGCGATTGGTATCAGCCCGAGGCCTTTTTTATTCGCACTATGGACGGCATCCAGAGACGGGATATACGGAATATCGCGATCATAGCACACGTCGATCACGGCAAGACGACGCTTGTGGACCATATGCTCCGCCAGACGGGGACGTTCCGGCAGAACCAGCAGCTCGTGACCCGGGTGATGGACTCCAACGATCTCGAAAAGGAGCGCGGCATCACGATACTGGCCAAGAATACGGCAATCCACTANNCGTACGCTGACGATGGTCGACGGGGTGCTCCTCCTCGTCGACGCGGCGGAGGGACCCCTGCCGGGAACAAAGTTCGTCCTGAAGAAATCGCTCGACCTGAATCTGAAGCCCATCGTCGTCATCAACAAGATCGACAGGAAGGACGCGCGCCCGCACGAAGTTCTGGATCTCGTGTTCGAGCTCTTCCTTTCGCTGGGCGCGAACGATACACAGCTTGATTTCCCGACCGTCTACTGCATCGCCAAGCAGGGGATCGCCCGCAAGGAACTCGACCAGGAGAGCAACGACCTTATCCCCCTCTTCGACGCGATCATCGAACACGTCCCCCCTCCCCCGGGAGACCAGGATTCGCCTTTCCAGATGCTCGTGACAACGATCGATTACAACGACTACCTGGGAAGACTCGGCATCGGCCGGATACACCGGGGCACGATCCGACTCGGCGGCCCGATGAAGATCATACACAGGGACGGCGTCGTCGACGACGCGCGCGTGACGAAGATTTATACGTTCGACGGGCTCAAACGGCTCGAGGTGACGTCCGCGGGAGCCGGGGACATCATTGCGATCGCGGGGATGGAAGATGTGGATATCGGAGAGACGATCGCCGACGAGGCCGATCCCTCGCCGCTCCCGTTCGTCGCCATCGAGGAACCGACGCTCTCGATGAATTTCCTCGTGAACAACTCGCCGTTCGCGGGACTCGATGGGAAGTACGTGACGACCCGGCATCTGAGCGAAAGGCTCACGCGCGAGCTCCGCTCCAACGTCAGCCTCAGGATCGAACTGACCGATTCGCCCGATACGTTCAAAGTCAGCGGACGGGGTGAGCTCCATCTGGCGATACTCATTGAGAATATGCGCCGCGAGGGATACGAACTTCAGGTTTCCCGCCCGGAGGTGATTTACAAGCGGATCGCCGACGTCCTCTCCGAACCGATGGAGCACGTCGTGATCGACGTGCCGGACGAATTTGTCGGCGTCGTGATCGAGAATCTCGGCCGCCGCAAAGGCGAGATGAAGAACATGGTGGCCAGCACCGGGAATACAAGACTTGAATTCATCGTCCCGGCGCGCGGGCTCATCGGGTTCCGCGGGGAGTTCATGACGCAGACCAAGGGAACCGGAATCCTCCACCATAATTTCCACGGATACGAGCCGTACAAGGGGGAAATGGCGCACAGGACGAAGGGTGCGCTTGTCACTATGGAAGCGGGAGACGCCGTCGCCTACGGCATGTGGAAGCTTCAGGACCGCTCCGTGTTTTTTATCGAACCCGGGACGAAGGTGTATTCCGGAATGGTTGTAGGTGAAAACTCCCGCGAGCAGGACATGACCGTCAACGTTTGCCGCACGAAACAGCTCTCAAACATGCGCGCATCGGGCTCGGATGAGGCGGTCCGGCTCGAGCCTCCCCATATCATGACGCTCGAGCAGGCGATCGAGTGGATAGGGGACGACGAGCTCGTGGAAGTCACCCCCGTGAGCATACGTATCCGCAAGAAGTTCCTTGACGCAAACGTCCGCAACAGGATGTCAAAGAAGAAAGCAGAAACCCCCGAGGAAGCCCCTCACCCTTAAGAGGGGAACCAGCCTCGCATTTTCCCACAGCTCCCGACATACGACCCACCGTGACAACAACCAAAATTTCAGAAAAAGCGGTGAAAACCGCAGTCGAGGATCTCAGGGTCCTCGCGTACAACCTCTGGTGGTCCTGGCACCCGTCGGCACGACTCATATTCAGAGACCTCTCCCCCTATGTCTGGGAAACAAGCAACCATAATCCCGTGGAAGTCCTCAACTGGGTGAGCGAACACGAACTCCGGGTGAGACTTCAGAACCCGGCGTTCCATGGTCAGGTGCGGAAAGCCTGCGACGACTTCAAGGCGTACATGTCCGAGAAACGGACATGGACTGCAAAAAGCGGCGGCGCGTTGAAAAAGGAAACGATCGCCTATTTCAGCGCCGAGTTCGGACTTCACGAAAGCCTCAGGATCTATTCCGGAGGGCTCGGGATACTCGCAGGCGACCACGCCAAATCCGCCAGCGATCTGGGCCTCCCTCTTTCCGGCGTCACGCTTTTCTACCGGCAGGGGTATTTCCAGCAGCAGATCTCGGGAGACGGCTGGCAGCAGGAACGATACCCGAGCTACGATCCCGCACGGATGCCGATCTCCCCGGTGACCGACAGCAAGGGGAAACGGGTGGTCTGCACCGTGGAGATCGGCGACGACGCCGTGAAGGTGCAATCGTGGGCGATCAGGGTCGGCCGCATCATGCTCTTCCTTCTCGACACCGACCTTCCGGAGAATGACCCGAGATACCGCGAGCTTACCGCTCACGTGTACGGAGGGGATAACTGGACCCGCATCGCGCAGGAGATCATACTCGGCATCGGAGGGGTGCGCATGCTGCGGGCGATCGGCCTGAAGCCCGCGACGTTCCACATGAACGAGGGACATTCCGCATTCCTGACGCTCGAATTGCTGCGCGAACAGCTTGCCGCCGGGAGCACCGCCGAAAAGGCCGCAGAGTTTGTGCGGAGCCACTGCGTGTTCACGACACACACGCCCGTTCCGGCAGGGCACGACAGGTTCGACACCGGGCTCATGAACGGCACGTTCCGCGCATTTCTGAAATCATCGGGGCTGACATCGGACCAGCTCATGCGGTTCGGCCGCGAACATCCGGATAGCGAGGAGCCGTTTACGATGACCGTCCTCGCGCTCAGATTCTGCCGCTCCGCCAACGGCGTCAGCGAACTGCACGGACGGATCAGCCGGCAGATGTGGAGTTCGCTTTTCCCAGGCGTCCCCGTCGCCAAGGTCCCCATCGGGCACGTGACGAACGGCATTCACACCGCGGGATGGACGCTCCCCACCGCAGGCCTGTTCTGGACGACGCGGCTCGGGCCGCACTGGCAGGACCGGCTGAGGGACAGCAAGTTCTGGCATGACGCGCTCTCCCCCCATAATGTCCCCGATGAAGAACTCTGGGCGCTGCGCATGGCGCTCCGCCGGGAACTCATCGAGTTCGCGCGAAGGCGGCTGAGTGAACAGAACCTCCGGTACGGGAACAACGACCCCGCGGCGCTCGACCACCTTCTCTCCCCCGACGCGCTGACGATCGGTTTTGCCCGGAGGTTTGCGACGTACAAACGCGCACCGCTGTTTTTCCGTGATTTCGAATGGGCGTTCCGCACGCTCAACAACAAGGAGACTCCCCTTCAGCTTGTCTTCGCCGGGAAGGCCCACCCGCGCGACGACGCCGGCAAACGGTTCATCCAGGAGATCGTCAACATCTCCCGGCGCGGGGACCTGTTCGGCAAGGTGGTGTTCATCGAGGACTATGACATCAACGTCGCGCGGTACCTCGTGGCGGGGGCCGATGTATGGCTCAACACTCCGCGGCGCCCTATGGAGGCAAGCGGTACAAGCGGGATGAAAATCGCGATTCACGGCGGGCTGCACCTGAGCACGATGGACGGCTGGTGGCGCGAAGCCTACGACGGGCACAACGGCTGGAAGATCGGCGAAGATACGACCGCCAGCAGCGACCAGATGCAGGATGATATCGACGGCGCTTCTCTCCGCGCGGTGCTGGAACAGGAGATCATCCCCCTCTTCTACGACAGGGGGAAGGACGGCATTCCCCACCGCTGGTTGAAGAAGATCCGGCATGCCATGTCCACGCTTATACCGGTCTACAATACGGAACGGATGGTCGTGGAGTATGCCCAAAAGTATTACGGCGCCGGGAAAAGCGGAAAATAGTCTCTGTGCATCGCTATACCGCTCCGATCCCTGTCACGTTGCCCCGGCCACCCCGGGGCAACCTTTTTTCCCCCCGCGGCAGTACCCATTTTCCCTGATGCGTGGGCAACTTTTCTCCTCGTTGAGCATCCTAGATGTAGACCCGCACACGCGCGCACACTCCGGGACAACGGTGCAGACCACGAGCGACAAGGAGCTCCTCTCTCTGATTCAATCGGGGGACCGAGGGGCCTTTACCGAACTCTACAAACGATACAGGCGCGCGCTCTACGCGTTCTGTGCCAGGCTCCTGGGGGATACGCAGGCCGCGGAGGACGCCGTGCACGAGACGTTCATGAAACTGAGTACGGAGTCGTCGTCTATTGCACAGCCCGCGGCGCTCAAATCATGGCTCTTCACCGTGGCGCGGAATGAAGCGCTGATGACGATCAGGGGACGCAGGGACGGTGCACGGGGAGACGCCGAATCGGTCTGGGACGACGAAACCCCCCAGTCACTCGCGGAAAAAGCGGATGTCGGGAGATTCGTGCAGGGAGCGCTCTCGCGGCTCAAGGTGGAATACAGGGAGGTCATACTCCTGAGGGAATTTGAGGGACTTTCGTACGCGGAGATCGCTTCCGTTACAGGCGACAGCGCCAGCTCGGTGAAATCAAGGCTGTTCAAGGCGCGCAGGGCGCTTGCCGGGAAACTCGAAGGAGTCTGGAACGAAGAAAGGGACGACAAATGAAGTGCGACGAAATGCAGTTGAACATAAGCATGTACGTTGACGATGCGCTGGAGGCACATTCGCAGGAGAAGATGTTTGCGCATCTCGCAACCTGCAGGGAATGCAGGATGTTTTTGCGCAGGACGCTCGATTTGAGAGCGGCCTTCGCCGCCTTCCCGTGGCCGGAGGTTCCCCTTTCGCTCGACAGAAGGGTGATGGCGAAGCATCTGAAGAGGGGAAAGTCACTGAAGGGTGCGACAGAGAAGATCCGTATGCTCTGGTCGCACAGGCTTTCTGTTCCCCTTCCATCGGCCGCACTTGTTGCGCTCGCTCTGATCACGGTCACCGTGTTATCAATTTCGCTTCTGCAGAGACCGGACGTGGTTTCGGTCCCCTGCCTCCCGGCCGTCGATGTGTACGCGGGTCAGCCGGCAAATCCTGTACAAGGCAATTAGAGGCCCCTCAATGAAAACTCTCACGATACTTGCAGCCACACTTTCGTTTTGCGCCATTACCGCGAGATCTCAGGCGCAGGACACGACAGTTGATGCATTTGCCGCCGTCGGCGCTACTACGATTCATCAGTCGGTGGGTGGTGACACCACGCGCCCCCCTGCAGATTTCGTGGCAGTGGAAAGAGAGCCGGTCGTTATTGTAAAAAAGGAACCCGTCTATCCCCCACTCGCGCTCAAAGCGGGGATGGAAGGGAAGGTCTGGGTGAAAATCTGGGTCGACAAGTCGGGCATGCCCCGGGACGTTGTCATATTGAAAAGCGACGCGGACATATTCAACTATTCGACGCTGGAAGCCGCCCGGCAGTTCCGATTCACGCCTGCCTCTATTGGCGGCAAGCCGGTTGACGTCTGGGTGTCGGTTCCGTTCGCATACAGAATGGGTGAAAAGAAGACCCCGGGTCAGGCTGATTCACTGAATGGCGGATTCCCTTCTGCGATAGAGAAATTTGTCCGCTCTCTCCTCGAAGGCGGAGCACCCGATAATGAGAGCGCACTGAAGCTTATCTCGGACGGCGCCAAAGCGATCGTGGGGGGACGTCTGATCCCGCTTGTGCTGGCGCTCGAGGAGCAGCGAGCAGGAAATCATACAATCGAAGACCAGGAGCGCAAGGTTGTTTATTTCTGGTGGGGGATGGCCGATGACGGGCGGAGCGGATACCTTTCGGTCGGAACGGTAAAGACCCCGAAGGACTCACATCCGCATTATCACACGATCGTCATAAAGGAGAATGAATCCGGCGAGTGGAAAATCGTCCACTGGCACACGTGGCACGGCAGCAAATAGCGACTTCCCTGAAAAACGACGGTTGTGACTCCGGAAATATGAACNNGGGCCCCCCTGCGGCATCCGGTCTCCGAACGGGGGCGCGGCGGATGTCTTCTTCATGATGAGACTCGAGTCTGCGTGGCCGGGGACTACCGCGGGGCCGTGAATCCCTCCCTGCAGAAGTTGGGCCACACTCGTTACGTACAGCCCGTTCGTACCGCCGTGGCAGCCGTAACAACCGTAATTGATGAATATCGGGATGACGTTGTTCTGGAATGAAACTGTCTTGAGCGTGTCAACCTTCTTCGTCGAGGGAGGAGGCGGATTCATCCCAAGGTCGTTGCAGCCCGTCGAGGAGAGGAGCAGGAGCGTCATTACAATGCATAGGTAAACGGATCGACGGGGCAAGCCAGGGGCCTCGCATGGAGAGTGAATGAATCCGGAACCCCCTGCCGCGCAGGCGCGACAGGGGGTTCCGCATTTCACGTAAGCACGACTATCCCGCGGTCACGCAGGGGACAACCAGTATCGAACGGTCATCCCGCGGCTCAGAGCGGCCGCGGGATGACTAAGATACTATCTAATATACATCATCTTGCGTGTCGAAAGAAGCACGCCGTCCGCCGTGAGGCGGTAGAAGTAGACGCCGCTCGAGAATCGGGAGGCATCGAACCGGACCTGATGCTCGCCGGGCGGCGTGAGGCCGTCCACGAGCGTTGCGACACGCTCACCCAGTATGTTGTATACGATGAGCGACAACTGTGACGATTTGGAGAGCTGGAACCCGATGACCGTGGAAGGATTGAACGGGTTGGGATAATTCTGGTCCAGATGAAATTCCGCGGGGATGACGCCGCCGAGCGGTCCAGGCGCTACGGACGTCACAACGTCGCTC
Source organism: Ignavibacteriota bacterium (assembly GCA_003157485.1). Classification (GTDB taxonomy): domain Bacteria; phylum Bacteroidota; class Ignavibacteria; order UBA10030; family UBA6906; genus Fen-1273. The sequence goes on along the minus strand of PMJQ01000052.1, from coordinate 14,582 downwards.
CCGTACAGAAGCTGGCCCCGCACCTCCCCACCGGGATAATTCGCCGTGTGGATATTCACGTACATCTTCCCGGTAAAGAGCGACTCCGCGTATGCCTGTGTAAGCGGCTGTGATGCGTCCGCACTCGTCCAGTTGCCGATGAATGTCGCTGCAGATCCGGTCGCCCCGGTGAGTTCTTTGACGACCGGCCCGCCAACGCCAACGGGAGCGATATGGAAGTGCCCCGCTGTTGTACTCGCGGTGAGGCCGTAGTACGTGATGCTGTAGTTAATTGTGTCCCGTCCCGGGCTTATGGAAAATGAACCCGTCCCGATTCCGTGCGACGTGTCGGTAAGGCTCTCCTGCGCGCCATTGAGCTGCGCGGTGAATCCCACTCCTGTCGTTGATTTCAGCCAGCCTCTGATTTCTCCCCCCGGGTTTTTCGACGTGTGGAAGTTTACGTACGTGCTTCCGATGAGCATCGAGTCAACGTACGCGGGGATGAGCGAGTTCGCCACGTCGGTTGTGCTCCACGTGCCGGTCTCCGTGAACTCGGAGGAATCCCCCGTGGTCCCGATCGGCTTGATGAGGGGCCCGTTTGTACCGGGGAGTCCGGCATGTATGTGTCCGCCTGTGATATTCCCCGAGAGACCGATGTACGTGATGTTATATGAGACCTGCGTCCTTGCGGCGTTCAGTATAAACGAACCTGTGCCCGTGCCTTTGAACGTGTCCGCGGGGACCTCGTTGTTTCCGTTCAACGACGCGTAGAATCCGGTCCCCCCTTTGAGAACAAGCTGACCCCGAATCTCACCTCCCGGCTTGCTCGACGTGTGAAAATTCACGTATACGTCTCCGGCGATCAGAGAATCAACGAGTGCAGGGGTCAGGGGCTGAGTCCCGTCCGTGGTTGTCCAGGTTCCGTTCAATGTGTTTGATTTCGGCGCTTTCCCCGTTATGATGCTCTTCACAACCGAACCGCCGATACCCACGGGCCCCGTGTGGAAATGCCCACCGGTGGCAGAGTCGCTCAACCCACGGTAGGTTATCCAGTAATTGATCTGGTTCCTCTGTGTGTTGAGAGCAACGACTGCAGTCCCGCCTCCCGTGGCAGTATTGGGGGGAGTTTCCTGCGCTCCACTCAGGCTTGCTTCAAAGTGCAGCGCGGTAGCAAGATTGAGCTGGCCGCGGATCTCTCCCCCGGGATTTGCCGAGGTGTGGAAGTTCACATAAATCTTCCCGGCAAGGAGCGAGTCGACAAACGCCGGCGTAAGAGGGTTTGTCGCATCAGAGGTTGACCATGTTCCCGAGACCGTGGAAGAGGCCGGTTTAGCCGACGACGCGATGGGTTTTACCACCGGACCCGCAATTCCGGGGAGGCCTATATGAAAATGCGCGGCGGTCAGTGCTCCGCTGAGCCCCTGATAGCTTATGATATAATGAAGCTGAGTAAAATCCCCGCTCAGATCGAATGAGCCTGTTCCGGTGGCGGTTGTTGTCACACCCCCCTCCTGAGTACCGTCAAGACTTGCCGTAAAGTGTATCTGGGCCAACGCGGTCCACGGTACAATTGCCATCAGGAAAATCCCGACACGAATTAAACGCCATCCCTTCATATCCTTTCCCTCCCTATTGTGTGCGATCCAAACGGCATTATCTGACCCGGCGCAGAATTGAGGCCTGAGCAGGCAGACAGCCTGTCACACAGTAAATGACCGGAAATGGAGAAAAGTTCCTGATGCGGGATAATGGGGGGGACTGCGATGTGCAGGGAGTGCGTTATACACGTGGGAGGGTGTGGGTTTCCAGAATGTAATCGAGCCACCTGTTCGATATCTTTTCCATGACGCTGTTTCCTCTCAGGCGGCAGCTCAGATTGCCGAAATCGACTTCATCCATGAGCTGATCCTGGTTTACGCACGTAAAAACGACTTCTTCTTTTCCCGTGACAGGGTCGACATGCCTCTGAAGACACTGGGCGCATACCGCCTTCATCATGCATTGCATGGGGGAGTTTATGGAAGCGATCGCCACGTGGTTTTCGTTCAGGTAGGGGCGGAGAACTTCCCGGCGGGCGCGCGCAACGGCAGCCATCATGCGGTCCGAGCCGATGGCAATGATCCTCGCGGCGTCGCTCAAGCGGAGGGAAACGGGGCCGAGTTCCCCCTTCGCATAGCGAATCATGGCCTCTATTATCGTGCCGACGCATGAGCGATCCTGCGGCCGCCGGGGTTCTATCGGTTCTCCGGCGTCGACGCTGTAGACAACGATGTCGGTGTTCGCTTCGATTTCGTCACGCTTGAAGAAATCCTCTTTCTTTTTGTAGCCCGCAAANNGCGTTACCGAGTCCCCCTCCGAGCAGAAGAACCGTGCCGTTTTCCGTTATTTCCGTGGGGGATCCCGTGGGACCCATCACGACGACGCGCTGGCCGGACCTGAGGAGGGCGCACAGCCGGGAGGTCGCCCCGACTTCCAGCGTGATGAGACCGATTGTCCCTTCCTCTCTGTTCACCCACGCACCGGTCAGGGCAATCCCCTCCATCATGAGAAGAGTATCTTCGGCACAGGGTGAATCCACTTCGTAATTCTGCAGCCGGTAGAACTGACCGGGACGGAAATTCAGTGCGGCGAGCGGAGCCCGGACGATAACCTCGGTGATCGTCGGCGTGAGCCGGTTCACGGCATGGACGCGCGGACGGAGCTCGCCGTCAAGACGGGAGACGAGGCGGGTCCAGTTCCCCTTATCGGCCCCGACCATCCGCGCCCCGCGCAGTTCTTCCTTCAGCAGGCGAAGGACCGCCCTGTAACCCTGCTTCGCCGAGGCCATTGCCCTGACGACGTTTCCCGCGAACGCCGGATGGTTGTCACCGTAGTAGGAGACGAATTTGCCGTCGCGCGCGTACGACGTAAAGAACCCCTCCTCCCCGCCGACGACAGGGACAAGATGTCTTCCGCTCGTGTTGTCGTCGATCGAGTATGTGCTGAAAAATTCGCTGTTGCGGTCCAGGCGGAACGTCCCGGGGTGTTCCCGCTCATACATGATGTTCGGAACGGTCCCCGCCGCAACCATGACCGTCCGCGCGGGAACGCGGGAGATCTCACCCGTGGGGGCCCACTTCCCTTCCGAATTTTGCATACGCTCAAACGCCATTTCTTTTATCGCGCCGAAATCGTCGGGGACGGCCTCGACGGGATTCATGCACTCGATGAACGATATCCCCTCCTCCAGACTCTTGATGATCTCTTCATGATTGAGCCGGTAGGCGGGCGAATCGATCATCGATTTCCTGTAGTAGATTCCCACCCCGCCCCATGACCTGACAAGCCGGATAAAGTCCGGCTTCTCACCGGCTTTCGCCGCGCGGATCCGCTCCTCACCGACGGCGCGCGCGTGAACCAAGAATTCGTCAAGTATCGCCTTCTCTTCGGCGTCAAACATCCCGTCGACGCTCGATTTTCCATAGCGTGAAACGAGGAGCTCGTACCGGCGGCTGATTTTCGCAACCTGGACGGGGTAGTAGCTCATGAGCTCCGTGGCGGTGTCGATCGCCGTCAGCCCGCCGCCTATGACAACGGCGGGCAATCGTATCTGGAGGTTGGCCAGAGAGTCTTTCTTTCCCGCTCCGGTGAGCTGGAGGGCCATCAGGAAATCGCTCGCCATCCGGACGCCCCGGAGAAGGTTGTTCCTGACGGAGATGAACGTGGGCTTGCCGGCCCCCGTGGCAAAACAGACGTGCTCGAATCCGTACTTCCACGCGTCCTCAAGCGTCATTGTCCCTCCGAACCGGACGCCACCATACACACGGAAATGCTCCCGCCGGACGAGGTTCAGATGGAGGACTGTGAGAAAGTTCTTGTCCCAGCGGACCGTGATTCCGTATTCCGATACGCCGCCAAACCCCGCCAGGACCCTTGTTCCCAGCGACGATCGCAGCGTACCGAAATCCCTGACGGGCGTGAACTCTTCCCCGCTCTCACCGGTGAGGGCTCCAGGGAGAGGTTCGATTTTGAGACCGTCGAATGCAACGACGCCGAATCCCTCATTCAGGAAGTAATGGGCGAGCGTGTACCCCGCAGGTCCGAGACCGACGATGAGTATGTTCATCCCGTTGTACGGAAGCGCATGAGGGCGTGCGGCGTTCAGCGGATTCCAGCGCGTGAGGAGGGAGTAGATCTCGAACCCCCAGGGGAGATCGAGCACTTCCGTCAGTATCCGCGTTTCAATCTGCGGGATATCGACAGGATCCTGCTTCTGGTAGATGCAGGACTTCATGCAATCGTTGCAGATCCGGTGGCCCGTCCCCGGGACCATGGGGTTGTCGATCATGATGACGGCGAGGGCGCCGAGAGCATCCCCTCCGTCCATCAGATACTGGGATTCAGAGATTTTCTGATCGAGCGGGCATCCTTTGAGTTCATATCCGAGCGGATTCTTCCGATACCCTCCGTCGCCGTGGAATCCCCTGGAACAGGAGTCCTTCTCCCTCTCGTGGCAGAATATGCAGTAGTCGACCTCACTCTCCACTTCCCTCAGACCGTATCTCGGATCCGTGAGCTCGAATCCGTCACGCCGCCTGAAGTGCGAGGGGTCCCCGGTGTGCGTTCCCGGGACCGGGTCCGGGGAAACTTCCGATCCGACAAGATTCTGATAGTCCACCTGGCCGGGAATCCGGAAGAGCCCCCATCCGGAGGTCTTCTGAGGATTTCCGTAATAGAGGAGTGCGAGATGTTTTTCGAACGACGAGAGGAGCGACGCGAGAAAGAGCTTCCGGTCTTCATCGCCGGATTCCGGCGCGGTTTCCATTCCGGTTTCCGGCCATGTGCCGAGGAGATCCCGGATGTTTGCAAGGAAGTCGAGGGTCGCAGGGGGAAGGTTGACTCTGATGAACCGCTCGTGAGAGAGGAGAAGTTCCACAGACGATGCGAGTTCGAGCTCGTCGTCTCCCCGGGGGATTCCCGGGAGCACAGCCATGATCTGCGCCGTCCGGCGCTCAATCGAGACCGGGTCATCGGCTATGAGACCGGGCGCACCGTACTTTTTCAGCACACGCCTGGTGAAGAAATCCCGCTTCACGCGGAATATGACTGCGTCGCGCTGCGCACGGAGCTTCATGGCGGCATACTCCCTTTCGATGCCGAATGCCCGCGCAAGAAAGCCGCCGAGCCGAGGGGCGAGATCGACGAGAAGCTTCGAGGTCTGAACGCCGCCGGGTACACGCCCGGCGCGATAGTCCATGTACCGGGCGTGAAGCGCGGGATCGGCGACATGGATCTCTTCTTCGAAGAGTTCGGTCAGCCCTGCGAGACGACGGGGATCAAAGAGGTCTCTGTATGTGTATCCGGGGATCTGAAACTGCATGATTGCTTCACTATAAGGACTTGAGGAAGGGGCGCGCTGAAATATACGAAGCCGGCAATACCCTGTTCAAATCTGCAATTATGAGAATTTTGATGAATCAAATTCCGGAAACCTTCCCGAAGCCACCAGTGAAACGCCCAATATGTGCGGGATTCCGCAATAATGCAACTGGCACAAAATCTGCTAGTTTCAAAGATGGTATCGGAGGGGTGCAACCATGTATGCGAATACGACAGCTGCAATGATGCGGAAGACGGGCCAGAGACTCTACACGATCGGAGAAGCTGCGGACCTGATCGGCGTTTCTGTCCCGACGATACGAATGTACGAACGCGAAGGATTGATCATTCCGCTCCGGAAGGCCTCCCGCCACCGGCTCTTTGCCGAATCAGATCTGGAAAGAATCCGCTCAATCCGCAGGACGATCAACACGGACAAGGTGAGCATCGCCGGGATTCGCAGGCTGATGTCGCTCGTCCCCTGCTGGAAGATGAACGGATGCACGGAAGAGCAGAAATCAGCGTGTCCCCGGATGTCAACAAGCGGTTCGCCCTGCTGGATGATCTCGGGAAAAACCTGGCAGTCCAGGAGCGATCAGTGCAGAACCTGCGGATCCTATCTGAAAACCGCGGATCATGCCGAGCTCCTGGCTCTTCTTGAAGAATACGGCGTGGACGCCACTCCCCCGCCGACCCCGGCGAGCGTGTAACCGGGGTCCGGAGCCCCTCCCTTAACGCACAGCAGTGGTTGCATCAACATCGAAGCGGACGGTTTTATCCCACGTCCGCTTCTCCTTTTTTATGTATTCGATCCAGAGCGCCTTGATGACGATGTAGATCCAGACCTGGCAATACGTGAAATACATGAGGACCAGCACGGGAATATGCTTCATGCGGTCTTCCCCGTCGTATGAGATCGCGAGCATCGTCTCGCCCAGGAAGAGGAAGAAGGCCATGATCCAGACGAACGTGTACGGGCCCGGTAATGAGATGGCGACAAGGTTCGCCGCGCTCACGATGAACAGCAGGTCGGATATCACGATCGCCACGAAGAAGACGTAATAAAGCGAAAGCGTATAGAGGACGTCAAACATCAGCCGCTTGCTCCGGAACTCCCGGATGTGCTTCAAGAATTTTCCCAGCACGTAGTTGTTTCCCCGCACCCAACGGGTCCGCTGCCGGACCCAGACCCCCCATGTCTGCGGCTCCTGTTCGTACGTGATCGCGTACGGCACGAACTTGATCTTGTATCCCTCCTGGTAGATCCTGATGCTCAGTTCCGAGTCTTCCGTGAGTGCCTGCTCGTCCCACCCGTTGAGCTGCCGGATGAGCCATGTCCAGATGACGAAGTTCGTCCCCGGAAGCGTGGCAATGTTGTGCATCTGCCAGCGTCCCGCCTGGAGCATCGACTGGAAACTGAGCGTCTCGATGTTGATGAACCGGGTCAAAAGGTTGACGTTCTTGTTGACCGTCCGGAATTTGCCGAGCGCCGCCCCCAGCTCTTTGTTCTCCAGGAGCTGCGCGACAAGATACCGGAGCGCGTGTGCGTCGGGCGTGTTGTCCGCATCATAGATGGCGATGACCTCGCTCTTCACCTCCGACATCGCGAGGTTGAGCGCGCGGGATTTCCCCCTCCCCCCCTCGCCCGCGGGAACGTCAAACAGCCTGACCCGGCCGTCACGGTATGAAGCCTCGAGGATGATGTCGCGCGTGGAGTCGGTGGACCCGTCGTTGATGACTAGGACGCTCAGCTTCTCCTCCGGATATTCCAGGCGCAGCATCGAAGCAATCGTCGCCCCGATGACCTTCTCTTCGTTGTGCGCGGGGATGAGAATCGTGCAGGTGGGATAATCGAATGACATCCCGTCGATGACGCGCTTCCGGCCAAGGGATTTTACGTAGTTGATGTACCCGAATACGGTCAGGACAAACTGGTAGGCGATCATGAACCAGATGAGGATGACCGCAACGACGAAAAGGAGGCTAAGATCGATTTCCAGGAATGTCATGCGTACCGCCGTCTGACGATCTTGAGTGCGATGTACATGCCAACAAGGAGAAGGACCGCGCACGAGCCGAAGACCGCTATCGCGTTGGAGGACCAGAAGGAGGTGAGGCTGACCCCGTACGAGACGACGTCCCCGAGGACGACATTGACGCTGTGCTTTCCCGGAGGGAGAAGGAGCGTGAAACAATCGTTTCCACGCAACGGCGTGAACGGATAGGCATGGCCGTCCACGCGGAGCGCCGTCGCTTCCCGGTTGAGCGCCACCAGGACGCGCGTGTCCCCCTCGTAGGTGAACGCCATGGTGCGGATCCCCTGGTCGACGGAGAGGAGGTTGCCGGTTATGGAGAGTATCTGCGCATCGAGCTCATGCGTTGAAAACGCAGGGCTCTGGTCCACCCCCGCCTCGACCGTGTGTGTCCCCGCGGGGATCAGGAAGACGTTCTCCCGGGACGGGGAGTTGGGCATGCCGTCGATGCGGACAACCCTGACGTCCGGGGGGAGCTTCAGGGAGAACGAGTACGGCGNNCGGACAACCTGGAAGCTCTCGGTCCCGGTCTGTATGAGGGTCGGGAACGGCGTCACCTGGTCGGGCTTGCGCGGGCCCTCGAGGATGTTCAGATCAAGAAGGAGATCCTTCCTGTCGCCGAGGAGCCGGGCGTATTTGTTCCCGATATCGACGTACCGGGACGGAGCGGTCGCCCAGAGGCGCTCGGCATCTTCGACCTGGAGCAGAAATCCGTATTTCTTCTGGAGGCCGAGTATTGACGTCATGTCCACGCCGAGATATTCCCGGAGCTCCGGGGCGCCGTAACTGTCCATCGCCGTGACCACGACCTGGAATCCCGGATGTGCGGCGGCGATCTCTTCGAACATGGGGAGGAGCTTCTCGTACACTCCCTCAAGAGCCCTCACCCGGTATTCGACGACGAGGCGCCGCGCTTCCGGATTCACTCTCCAGTAGTTGACGGAGGTCGAGTCAAGGACACCGTCGAGATCGAATCCGTATTTCTTTCTGAAGTCGGCGAGCGCGGAAGGGTGCATCGGCGTGAACAGGAGGGGATCCTGGAACCCCCGCCCGGATTCGAAGTACAGCTCCGACAGGTTCACCCCGTCCCAGTCGAATTGCATCAGGAGGCTTCTGTACTCCGCGGCCATCGCGCGGATGCAGGCGGTGTCCGTCAGCGCCACAGGATAACGCCAGGACGCCCGTGCATCCTCGTCGTCGATGTTCTTCTCCCGCCACTCCGGATGCTCGTTCCAGAACTTCTGGCTTACCTGCGGAGGCTCGATCCAGTCGTACACGAGGATGCCGTTGGCGTGGGCGAGCGTGATAAGCCGCNNCCGAGCTTGAAGTATCTCCCGATATACTCCAGGAGATAGGGGTACAGGCTGTACCCCTCGCGCGAGAGGGGGTCGAACCGCGTGGAGAAATAGATGATTTTCCCCTTCCCGAACGACTTGCCGATTGCGATGGGCGCTTCGGTCCCTTCGTCGACGCAAAAGACCTCGTCCAGCCCTTCGGCGTCGAACTTCGTCGCGAGCTGACCGTACCGCCATACGATCCGCTCATCCGGGAAGTAGCGGTCGCGCACATGCGTGACCTTCAGATGTGTTTCTCCCGAGACAATCCCCAGTTCCTTGGAAAGCTCGGTGGGCATGTCGGTGACGACGTTNNTTGTAGGGATCGGGACGAACTTTCTGGCCGACGAACATCGTGTCAACGTCGATGTTCACGCTCTTCATGACGCCGGCGAACGACGCCTGATCGTTGAACGCCGCCCCCTGCGCAAACTGGTTCCAGAGTATCGCCACGCGGGCTTCCTGCCATGATCCCGTCTGCCCGGTCAGGCGATCGTAGATCCTTTCCGCACCGCTGACGACCCGGTCCGCAAGGGAAGGGCTCTTCTCCCTGAATTCCACGGGCTCGGCTTTGTAGATCTGTCCCGGCTCGAGCGTGACGTGTTTCGTCATCGGCCCCTTGATCCTCTTCTCGGAGGTCGACGTATCAAAAATGTCACCGTCCCTGTCGAACGTGGTTTCCTGCAGGTACTGGTCGTCGAGCGTTATCGTGTAGTCCTGGGAGCCGCAGAGGATGATCCTGTCCTTCAATTTGACCCAGTGCGTGAGATCCTTCACGTCCATGTACGTGTAGCCGAGCGCCTGCACGCCGTCCACGATTTCTTTCAGCAGGTTGAGATCGACGAATGCGTGAAAGAAGTTGGACGCGTACCCGTCGCGCACCGCCAGGTTGACCTTCGCCGAGGCAATTATGCGCTGTACGGCTCCCTCGCCGACGGCCGGATTGGAGTCGAGGGGGACGTATCCCAGGTTCTCCGGGATGATCCGCTGACCGTACAGATCCTTGTTTATCATGTAAGGAAAATACTGCCCCGCGTCGGCGTCCTCGATCGCCAGCCGCTGTTCCATTGCCGTGCTGAAATATTTGCTCACCGTCTCGTAGAGCTTTATCGATGCGGTGTAATGCGGGGTCTCCCACACAAGGGGGTAGAGTCCGTTCTTCATGAACTCCTGAATCCCCATGTCGAGTTTTCGCGTAATCCCCTCGACCGTCTCCTCCCTGATGGGACGGTTGGTGCTCTCGTCCCAGAATTCGTAGTCCACCGCCGTGACGCCCCTGTACTGGTGGGTGATGCCGTGCATGACAATCGTGCCGCCGTTCTGCACCATGTATTTGAGAGCGTCGACAAGGTCGGGCCTGTCGGAGAGACTCACGTGGACCCCCTCGCCGTTATCCACGTAGAAGGGAATGACGCCGACAAGGAAGGGGATGTTGCGCGAGGAGAGTATGTCGGCGATCTCGCGGAGCTTCGCGGGGTTCTCCAGCGGGTTGACGTCCTCGATCCGGATGAGCGCCGTGTGTGATTGTTCGTGGGGCTGCCGGAGGAGGTCGTGGAGCATGTCGGCAAACAACAGGTACCTGTCGGTTTCCGTCGCGGAGGCCATCGGACAGTCCGCGATGTACATCAGGTTTCCCGAGCGGACGATGTATGGGACTTCCCAGTGCTTGCCGGAGGAAATGGCGGTTGCCGTGACCGTGACCTTTTTTCTGTCGGAGATCTCGATCATGTTGATGTTCGGCTCCCCCTTTGTGAACGTGTTGTCACCGGCGTGGACGACATCGAAGACGCTCAGGGAGTCGATGTGGGAGACGCTGAACCCGTATTTCCTCCTGACATCCGGGCGGGAGGAGAATTCCTTGAATCCCGTGTCGAGCCATATGACGGGAGTCGTCGATGAGAGGACGTCGTCCTCGAACTTCGCGGGTGGAGTGTACACTGCATTGAACCCGATGTAGAACACGAGATCGTACCTGGAGAAGGTGTGGGGGACGTATTCATTCACCCCCAGGACGCGGCTCGTCGCGTCGAAATGCCCGAGAAGATCCGCGAGCTCGCGCCCCCGCGCGATGGCGGGACTCTTCATGGAGGTCCCCCCCTCGACAACGATGAGAACGCTCGCAGTTGTTCGCTCGCCGGCGGCGGCGGACGGCGCATCAGCAATCAGGAAGAGGAGGATGGCTACACTTGGAAGGATACAGCGTCGGAGCACACAGTTCCCCGGTTAGTCGATGATAACANNCAGGCAGGGCGGTAGACGCGGTGGCAGACGGGCTGCAGGGGTGGCGGCAATCATGGCGGGAGAAATGGGGACAGGGAGGCCGGGAGCATACCTGATCAAAAGGGGCGCCCTGCGGCGCCCCTGTGTCCGCTCAGGTGATGATGCAGGAGCTATTTCGTGTCGAGTATCACCGGAAGCCCGTCTTTCCCCGAACCCACGATGATCACTTTCGTGTTCGAGGATGCGGCGAGCTTCTCTGTGGCCTCGATCCCTTTCCACCGGAGAAGGGGGTCGCTTATTCCCTTCGCCACGATCGTCTGGAAATCAGCGATCCCCTGGGCCTCGATCCTCTTCCTCTCGGCCTCCTGCTTCTCCTTCGTCAGGATGAATTCCATCCGCTGGCTCTCCTGTTCGGCACGCTGCTTCTGTTCGATCGCATCCGTGAGCTGCGAGGGGAGTGCGACGTTTCTCAACGGTGTGCTCTCGACGATGATTCCCCGGGGTCCGGTCGCCTTCGCAAGCTCCTGCTGTATGTCCGTCCCGAGCCGTTCACGCTCGGACGAGTAGAGCGCGCTCGCCTGGAAACTCGCCGTGACCGCCCGGCTGATGGAACGGAACTGCGGAATCAGGACAACTTCCGTGTAGTCGGTCCCGATCTTTCTGTACACGCTCGCCGCAGAATCGGGGTCAAGATGATAGAGGACGCTTATTTCAAGCCCGATCGTCAGTCCCTCGCGCGACAGGGTCTGCATCGTTTCTTTGTGCTCGGTCGTCTGGATGGAAAATTTGATTATGTGCGCGAGCGGATTGACCGGATTGATCCCCGACTTGATCGTGTTGTCGGACACCACCCCTAAGACGTCGATGACGCCGACGTTGCCGGCGGGGACGATCGTAAAGCACTGCAGAACCGCGAGAACAATGAAGATGACAGAAACGATCCCCGTGAGACCCGCCATTCCTTTGAATGCCTGATTCTTCTCCTGAACTTTCCTTGATGCGGCGCGCCAGGCGACAAGCGCCACAAGTGCGATGACGACACAGAGCAGAAATACCATTGTTTTCTCCTTCGGGGGGGTGAGTAAGGTAAACGCGAGAACATGCGAGCCGGTTGAAGCGCCGGCAATTTACGAAGGCCCGGCGCCAACGGCAATGTTTTCCATGTGTTGTGAAAAAGCCCTATCTTGTCTCCGGTCGACACGAGGGAGAACCGCCAATGAATGTTCTTGTTCCGCGGAGACTGAGGAAGGGAGATTTGATCGGCATTGTCTCCCCGGCCAGTCCGGTGCATGACCCGTCCCGGATCGAAAGAGGAGTCCGGTACCTTGAAGGGCTCGGCTACCGGACGACGGTGGGAAAGAACGCGCTGCGCAGCATGGGGTACCTTGCGGGGACGGACGAGGAGCGGACGGAGGACGTTCATGAGATGTTTGCCGACCGGAATGTGAGGGCAATATTCTGCGCGCGCGGCGGGTACGGCACGCCCCGGATCCTCTCCCGCATCAACTACCGGCTCGTCGCAAGGAATCCCAAGATCCTCGTGGGCTACAGCGACATCACCGCGCTCACCCTGGCCCTCTGGAAGAAGTGCCGGCTCGTCACGTATCACGGGCCGATGGTCGCCGCGGACACGACCCCGGATGCGGACCCGGCGGCAGAGGAGTCTCTCTGGCGGATGCTCACATCACCCGAGCGCAGCACGACACTTGCGCAGGCGGATGCGCTTCCCCCGCAGGTGCGGTTCCCGGGGTCGGCGACGGGACGCCTCCTCGGGGGGAACCTCTCCCTTCTTGTCTCTCTTCTGGGAACGCCGTACGCGCCCGACTTCCGTGCAGGGCTCCTCTTCCTCGAGGAGATCGGCGAGGAACCCTACCGCGTGGACAGGATGCTGACGCATATGAGGAACGCCGGCATATTCTCCCGCGTGCGCGGGGTCGCCATGGGACAGTTCAGCGATTGCGGCCCACGGAGCACTGCCTCCCCTTCCCTGACGCTCGGCGAAATCATGGCCGGTGTGGCAGACGGCGCATCGAAGCCTTTCCTGACCGGCTTCCCGATCGGCCATGAAAAGCGCACGGTGACTGTCCCTGTGGGAATCCGGGCCCGCCTGGACGCAGACAGGGGTGTGCTGACGCTCATGGAACCCGCCACAACTTGAAAGGATACCCACGTTCTTCTTCATCCGGCCGGATCTCCTTGAATTTCGTTCATTATTGTCGTATTTTTTTACATGCTGAATATCGCCGTATTTGGTTCGGGAGCCGGTTCAAATTTCAGGGCGATCCTGACGGCTATTCAGCAGGGGGATATCCCCGACGCCAGGATTTCTCTTGTTCTCAGCAACAACTCCGGCGCGGGCATACTCGGCATCGCCCGGGCCAACGCTCTCCCCGCCATTCATCTGAGCCAGAAGCAGTTTCCTGACGAACGTTCATTTGCCGGCACGATTCTGTCCACGCTGAGCGAATACGGCGTGAACTTCATCGCGCTGGCCGGATACATGAAGCAGGTGCCGGGCGCCGTCGTCGCGGCGTACCGGAACAGGATCGTGAACATACACCCCGCTCTGCTGCCGCGTTTCGGCGGACCCGGAATGTACGGAACGCACGTGCACGAGGCGGTGATTGCCTCCGGAGAGAAAGTGAGCGGAGCGACGGTTCATTACGTCGACGAGGAGTACGACCACGGTCCGATCGTGCTCCAGCGGACAGTCCCCGTTCTTCCCGGGGATACTCCCGAGTCGCTCGCCGCACGGGTGCTTGCCGCAGAACATGAGGTTTATCCCTCGGCGATCCGCCGGATTGCCGAGGAAGAACGAACGTCCGGGCACCATACCGCCTGACTGCATAACCGGAGAAGCCGTGCCCATTGTTCGCCGTGCCCTGATCAGCGTTTCCGACAAGCGCGGAATTGTCGAGTTCGCGCTCGCGCTCAAGAAGATGAACGTGGAGATACTCTCCACCGGAGGGACCGCTTCCGCCCTGCGCGCGGCGGGGGTCGACGTCCGCAATGTGTCCGACGTGACGGGCTTTCCGGAAATCCTGGGGGGGCGCGTGAAGACGCTGCATCCNNTGGTCGTCGTCAACCTCTATCCGTTCGAAGAATCGATCGCGCGACCGGGCATCACGCTCGGGGAAGCGCTCGAGCAGATCGATATCGGCGGCCCGTCGATGCTCCGCTCGGCGTCAAAGAATTTGCGCCACAAGGCGGTGATCGTGAACCCGGACCGGTATCCCGCGGTGGCCGCGGAGATGCAATCCTCGGGCGGCGGCGTTTCGGAAGCAACGTGCGAGAGCCTTGCCGGGGAAGTGTTCCGGACCACTGCGGCGTACGACGCCGCGATCGCCGGATACCTCGGGAGCCGCTCCAAAGGGACCGGGGACCACCCTGCGATTCTTCACATCACGGCGCCCAGGGAATACGCTCTCCGCTACGGGGAGAATCCCCACCAACGGGGCACGCTGTACGGAAATTTCTCGTCGATCTTCCGGACGCTTCACGGCAAGGAGCTTTCGTACAACAATATCGTTGACATCGCCGCGGCGGCGCTCTGCGCGGCCGATTTCGAGGCACCCACCGCGGCCATTATCAAGCACACGAACCCGTGCGGCGTGGGCAGCGACGCGACACTCGCCGGAGCGTACGGGAAAGCGCTGGC
>PMJQ01000213.1 GCA_003157485.1 Ignavibacteriota bacterium | reverse complement strand
CCTTGTCCTCATGGCGAATGCGCAACATGCAGCGGGGACCGCATGGCCTTCCACGTATGCCGCAGGGAGCAGGCCGCACGGACTTCTCGCACGGGATCTGGACGGCGATGGGCTCGTCGACATCGCGGTGGCAAACTCGAATTCATCCACCATTTCCATTTTTTTCAACAGAGGAGGGGGAAGATTCAGCGGGGGTGCGATGGCGTTCGTACCGGACAAGCCCGCACACCTGACATGCACACTCCCTCCCTCCGGGGGTACGCCCGCGCTGGCATGCTCTCACACCTCAAGCGACAGAATCAGCGTCCTTGAACTGCGAAACACCCCGCTCCGCGCTTCCACGATATCGATCCCCACCGGATCGCAGCCATACGTGCTCCACGCCTGGGTCGACAGCGTTTCGCTCAAGATGCTCCTCCGGTACGCGTGGCACGAGAAGAAAGCAGTGTCGCTTGCCGTTTTCGAGCAGATCAGCGGGGGGCAGTTCCTGGAACGGAGCATGCGCTTCAGTCCGACAGACAGGATCGCGGCAGCCACAATGGAGCGCTCGTCCGACGGCCCGACATATACTGTTGCGTATGTGACTTCCAGCGCATCCGGCCGCATCTCCACGCTTCAATCAGCCGAGGTGACCCCCTTCTTCGCAATCGGGAGCATAAAACCGGGACTAACGTTCAGCGATTCGACCTCTTCCACCCTCGGCATTATCCCGGCCACGCTCCGGCAGGAAGGAGGGAGAGATTACATCCTCCTCATGGGAAAGCCGGTGAATGCGCTTATGCTCGCCTACCGGAACCCGGACGGCTCATTCCGGAACGAGCCGGAATGGATCAGAAATGTCTCTCTCGAAGGGGACGACGACATTGTGGTGGAGGATGTCGACGGGGACGGGCGCCCGGACATCACGGTCCGTGATGAAGCGACGGAATCGATTGAGACATACTACGGGGGACCGCTCGGGTTCGGCGCCGGGGTCCGGATCTGCAGCGCGCGTGGCGTCGGTGGGATCGCGATCGCCCCGCTCGTTTCCCGGAATGTCATGGACCTCGTCCTTTCCCGCGGCGACGAGGGAACGGTGTCCATACTCTTCAATCCCTTCAAACGGTGACCGGCCACTTCGATCCTATCAAACGATGACCGATCATTTACACACACAGGGAAAAGCGGCAGCGGTGTTCTCGGCGTTTCTTATTCTTGCTGCAGCGGCCCGGGCTCAGGAACGTCCGCATGCCGCGATTCTCCGGGCTGAAGCGGCGAGGATACTCTCCACCCGCTTTTCGCGGGCCGGAAGCGAGGGACTTCCGGTCAAGTGCGGGCTCCCGATCCTGTCCGCTGCAATCCACGACCGTGCGACGCTCACGGCCGGCGAACAATTGGCGCTCAATGCGCTCCTCCAACGGCCGGAACTCCAGACAAGCATCCTTGCTGACAGCGGGCGATTCAGATTTCATTTTGATACAACCGGCGCGCAGGCGCCGGCGCTCCTTGACAGCGCGGGGAGCAGGATACCGGGGACCGCACGGGCATTCGTCGATTCCGCCATCGCGATCATGGCACACGTCTATCAATATGAGACAGGCACGCTCGGGTTTCAGGCTCCCCCGGACGACGGGATGCTTGGGGGAGGCCCAGAATATGATATCTACATCGACGACCCGGGTCCCGACACATACGGCCTCACGACCCCCGAAACCGGCCTAATGGACGGCGGGATTTCCTCAAAATTCTCGACGTTTATAGAGATCCACTACGATTTTTCATTCGTGACGCCTCCGGCGAACCGGGGGATCCCTTCGCTCCGTGTGACCCTGGCGCATGAGTTCCACCACGCGATACAGATCGGCTCCTACGGGTACTGGATGAGCGACATCTGGTTTCATGAAATCACCTCGGTGTGGATGGAGGATGTCGTCTACCATGGCGAGAACGATTACCTGAACTACCTCTTCGGCCGTTTCGGCCCCAGTCAGTTCACGTTTCCCGGAGCCCCGTTGACGACGAACGACTTCATCGAGTACAGCCGGGGGATACTGGGGAAATACTTAACGAAGAAGTTCGGACACGACACGATGCTTCACATCTGGCAGAACGTGCGCCAGGCCCCGCCTCTCACCGCGATCAACACAACGCTGCAGCAGCTCCCTTTACCGCTGACGTCGTCGATGTCCCTGGCGTTCGCGGAGTGGGCACTCTGGAACTACTATACAGGCCCCCGGGCAGATACGGTCAATTACTACAATGAGGGCTCGATCTTTCCGGTTATTGTCGAGCAGTATTACGAGCTGATAAGTCCGACCCAGCAGGTCGCGGGTTCACTTCCCTGCCTGGCCACCTCCTACTACGGGTACGTCACAGGATCTGACACGGTGACCGTGGCGCTTGTAAACCTGAACCCGGACTGCCCAGCGAACTCTCCCTCATCATCACCATTCACACTTACGGTGAGCAGGAGCAGGCCGGACGATTCCTACCGGGCCATCACGGGGAATCTCTATCTCAAGCTCGATGTCACGAACCAATCCCAGTGGTTTGCGTGGACGATCGGCAAGACGGGTCCGGGCACAACATCGGTCGCGGAGGGGAGCGCATTCCCGAATCCGTTCCATCCGGGCGAGGGGGGCTTCCTCTATTTGCCGATGAACGCGGACGAAGGGACGCTTTCCATCTATAGCTCGGGGATGGAACTCGTCTACAGTGCATCCCGCCAGTCGCAGTCGCGCCTCGGCCAACGCGTGTTCACCTGGGACGGCATGACGAAGGGGAACAGCGTGGCGCCGACGGGAATATACATCTTTGTCCTGACGCTCCCCGGCCGGACGGTCACAGGTAAATTTGCGCTGGTGCGGCGGTGAACGGGCGCATACAGATTGCCGGCGAAGGACTCAGAAAGGAATACAACCGCCGTACCGTGTTCCGCGATGTGTCGTTCTCGGCTTCCTCGGGAGAGACCCTGCTGATCACCGGGAGAAACGGCTCGGGCAAATCCACGCTGGTGAAGATCATCTGCGGGGTCCTGACGCCGGGAGGGGGAACGTTCTCACTTACCCCCGGT
>PMJQ01000146.1 GCA_003157485.1 Ignavibacteriota bacterium | reverse complement strand
CCCCTATCAGGACGCTATCAGTTGTATGTCGCGAAAAGTTCCGCCCCTCCCGGGACAACGGCAGCGGGTGCGAGGTGAAGCAAAAGCCCAAACAGGTGATGCCGAGGCTCTCTCTTACGTCTCAGATGGGACACTCACTTCAAGAGCAAAAGTCTCTTCGGGTCTACGTGTTTATGGGCCTGTTCCCATTTCTCCCAAGCAGGACCTTCCCAAACAGGACCTTCCCCGCGCAGCGTTTGACTATCCACGATCCTGGCTGTATCTTGACGCCGTAACGCTGGTTCTTCGTGCTGCCGGAACCTGACACCCCCGTGCTGGTTTCCCATGATCGGTAAGATCGTTTCCCACTACAAGATCCTCGAACACCTCGGAAGCGGAGGCATGGGGGTGGTGTACANNGGACCTCAAGCTCGACCGCCCTGTTGCCCTCAAGTTTCTCCCTCCTGATCTCACCCGCGACCCCGACGCCAAACAGCGGTTCATCCACGAGGCAAAAGCAGCTTCCACCCTCCAGCACACTAACATCTGCGTCGTTCATGAGATCGATGAAACACCCGACGGTCAGATGTTCATCTGCATGGAGTACCTCGAGGGCGAGACGCTCAAGAACAAGATCGAACGGGGCCCCATCAAGGTCGATGAGGCCGTCAACATCGCCTTTCAGGTGGCCAAGGGTCTCACCGCGGCGCACCAGCAGGGCATTGTCCACCGCGACATCAAGCCGGCCAATATCATGATCAGGTCCGACGGTGTGGCAAAGATCGTGGACTTCGGCTTGGCCAAGCTGAGTGGGCGGACCTTGTTGACAAAGGCAGGCTCGACACTTGGCACAGTGGCGTACATGTCGCCCGAACAGACACACGGTGAGTCAGTGGATCAGCGGACTGACATCTGGGCGATGGGGGTGGTAATGTACGAGATGCTCACCGAACGGAATCCCTTCGCCGGGGACTATGATGAGGCAGTGATATATCGGATCTTGAACGAAGATCCGGAATTCGTGACGAGGATCCGGCCGGAGGTCCCGACTAGGCTCGATCACATCATCGAGCGGGCGATGGCGAAAGACCCTGCACGGCGCTACCAGACCGTTCATGAGTTTTCTGCTGACCTCGAGGCCGTATCGGGAGAACGCTCAGAGGCCCGGCGGGGCAAAGCGATCTTTGGCCGCCTGGGAAGACGGCAGAGAAAGGTTGTGGCAAGGGTCCTGCCCGTGGCAATCGTTCTGATCGCCGTCATAGGGTATTTTCTGACGCGGGGAGTTTCCGGTTCGGGACCGGTCTCGATTGTTCTCCTGCCACTCGAAAACATCACCGATGATAAGGGTCAGGAGTGGTTCACCGATGGGATGACCGATGCCCTCATTACGAACCTGGCACGGATCGGCGGCCTGCGCGTGACCCAGAGATCGTCTGCAATGAGGTACAGAGGAGCCAACAAGTCCGCATCCGAGATCGCTTCCGAGCTCGGGGTGTCGTATGTTCTGGAAGGGTCGGTGCTCCGAGTGGCGGACCATGTGAAGATCACGATCCGACTTATTGATGCGTTGACAAACAAGTACCTGTGGGCTGAGGAGTACTCACGGAACTTCACCGAGCTCCTGGCCTTGCAGGGAGAAGTCGCGAAGGCGATCGCCGCCCAGGTTCGGGTGACGCTCACCCCAAAGGAACAAAATCTCCTTACGCAGGAAAAGCCTGTCAACCCCAAGGCCTACGAGGCCTATCTGAAGGGGAATTTCTACTTTTACAAGCTCACCCGGGAGGCGATCGGAACGGCCCTGCAGTACTACGAACTCGCTGTCCAGATTGATTCCACGTATGCCCCGGCCTACGCTGGCATTGCCCTGGTCTGGGGAGGGCGGGCGCAGATGGGCTACGTCCCGATGAGTGTCGCAGCCAAAGAGGGAGAGTGGGGAGAAGCGAAGGCGCTTGCACTCGATTCCTCCCTTGCGGAGGTGCACTATGTGGTTGCCGCCCGCAGGACCTGGCTGGAGTGGAACTGGGATGGTGCGATGCATTCCTTTCGAGAATCAATTGAGCTCAAGCCGAATCTGGTGGAGGCGCACGCCTACTTCTCTCATCTGCTGTTCATACTCAAGCGGCCTGATGAGGCAATGGAACACATTGAGGAGGCACTGAAACTGGATCCGTTTAACCCCCTGATTCAGAGCTTGTACGCCATGGATCTCATGTACGTCAGGCGGTATGATGAGGTCATACGGCTGTTGCGGAAGACGCTGGAGATCAATCCCGGGGAGCCTGTCGCATTATCCACAATCCGCTCTGCCTACCATCAGAAGAAGATGTACGATGAGGCACTGGAGGCGTGGCGGCTCTCCTATGAGGCGAAGGGGGATCACGAGGCTATCCAAGCGCTCAACCGGGGACGCGCCGAAGGGGGGTACTCTCGGGCTTTGCAGAACCTGGCGGAGATGCTCATCGAGCGATCGAAGAGGTCGTATGTGACCCCCTGGCAAGTGGCCACCTTGTACACTCGGGCCGGCATGAAGGAGGAAGCCCTCGATTGGTTCGAGAAGGCGTACGACGCGCACGACCCGAATATGCCGTATCTGAGTGTTGATCCGATCTTTGATGATCTGCGCGATCACCCGCGCTTCCAGGCCATCCTGAAGCGGATGGGCCTCGCGCAATGATCGACCAGACTGTTTCCCACTACAAAATCCTCAAGCACCTTACAATGACGTTACCTTTGCCGCGTTGAGGCAACACTTTCCATCTCGCTCCTCGAGGTACACATGAAAGCGCTGAATCGTCGATCATTCCTTCGTCATTCCATCCTGGCTTCGGGAGCATTGGCAGCCATCCCATCTCTTTCGAGGTTCAACGTTGCGCATGAGGAAAAGATTCCGCCGACAATAACGAGAACCCTTGGCAGAACGGGGATCGCTCTCCCGGTGGTGAGTAACAGTGTGGAGCGTTCGAGCGAAGCACTCGTCACAGAGGCATTGAAATCCGGAGTCGTGTATTTTGATACGGCTCATACGTATGTGAACGGGAAGAATGAGGAGATGCTCGGGATCGTCTTGAAGGACTATCCTCGATCATCGGTGGTTGTTTCAACCAAAGTTTTGGGTTCTGAATCTAAGGAGTCATTTCTTGCGGATCTCGATGTCAGCTTGAAACGACTGCAGATGAAATCCGTCGATATCCTTTATCTGCACAGCCGGGAAAGCCGCGACAGTGCGTTGCGCAAACCTATGCTGGAAGCTCTCCTGGAGGCCAAGAACAGCGGGCGAACTCGATTTCTCGGAGTGTCGACGCATCACAACGAACCGGAAGTAATTCGTGCAGCGATTGAGGCGAGGATCTATGACGTTGTGATGACGTCGTACAACTACAGGCAAGACCATGCCCGTGAGGTCGCCAATGCGATCACGGAGGCAGGGAAAGCCGGTCTCGGGATTGTGGCGATGAAGACAATGGCAGGCGCTTTCCTGGACAAAGAAAGAACAAGACCGGTGAACTGCAAAGCCGCCCTGAAATGGGTGTTGCAGCATGATTGGGTCACGACGTGCATCCCAAGTGTCTCCACATTCGATCAGCTTGAAGAAAATCTGTCGGTGAACCGGAACACCATATTGACCGAGGAAGAGAAGGAAGCGCTGTTGGCGTGTAGCGGTCGTGGAGGAGGACTCTATTGTGACGGCTGTGGACGCTGTCAGGATGCCTGCCCGCACTCATTGCCGGTTTACGATTTCATGCGTGCGTATATGTATACCTATGGCTATGGCAGTCCAAGGGCCGGTCGGGAACTGGTCCGGACNNACTGCGAGGGACACCGGATATGTGCGAGGGGTGCTCCGCGTGTGTCGGAGTGTGCCGAAAGAAATTCGATATCAAAGAACGGATGGCCGATGTCGTCAGACTCCGTGAAGTCCCGGAGGGTTTTCTCGTGTGAATTGTGCGGCACAATTCTGACGCCAATGCGTCTGGTATACCTGCAGCGAACCTGCCCACGCATCGATCGTTTGACTATTCATGTTTCCTGCCGTAATTTGTGATGCCCTGCTGATTCTACGTGTCTTCAGGACTGCGTGAACCCGTACTCGCTTTCTATGATCGGCCAGACGATATCTCACTACAAGATTCTCGAGCAGCTCGGCGGCGGCGGGATGGGCGTTGTCTACAAAGCCCGGGATCTCAAGCTCGATCGCCCCGTTGCCCTCAAGTTCCTTCCTCCCGATCTCACTCGCGATCCTGAAGCCGGGCAACGATTCGTCCATGAGGCCAAGGCCGCCTCTGCCATCCGGCACAACAACATCTGTGTTGTCTACGATATCGATGAGACACCTGATGGGCAGGTGTTCATCAGCATGGAGTGTCTTGAAGGAGAGACTCTCAAGAAGAAGATCGAGCGCGGGCCACTGAAGATCAACGAGGCGATCGACATTTGTGAGCAGGTGGCCCGCGGCCTTAGCAAGGCACACGAACAGGGCGTTGTGCACCGCGATATCAAGCCCGCCAATATCATGGTGACCGCGGACGGAGTGGCCAAAATCGTGGACTTCGGGCTGGCGAAGCTCAACGGGCGGACAATGTTGACCAAAGCAGGCTCGACACTCGGGACTGCTGCGTACATGTCTCCTGAACAGGCGAGCGGTAGCACAGCGGACCACCGGACGGACATCTGGTCGCTGGGCGTTGTGCTGTACGAGATGCTCACGGGGAAACGCCCATTCGAGGCGGAATATGAGAATGCCCTCCTGTACTCCATCCTCAATTCCGAACCCGCGCCCATCACCGCTCTCCGCACCGGAATCCCGAAGGAGCTAGAGCGGATTGTCGAGAAGTGCCTGATGAAGTCACCCGGAGAGCGTTATCAGCATATGGATGAACTGGCAGTCGATCTGAACGGTCTCGGCCGGGCATCGTCGGCCCAGCGGAATCCAACGGCCGCCGAACCGATTGTCATTCCGAGGAAACGACGGGCTATTCCCTATGGTCTGGGCGCGTTTGCTGTCGTGCTCATCGCCCTGGGTGTGTTGCTGTTGCTCCGGGGGAAGGAGGACCGGAAGGGACCTCGCGCAGAACTCAGTTCGGTCGCCGTGCTCCCCCCGCGGAATCTCACGAAGGTGCCGGGTGACGAATCCCTGTCAGAAGGTATCCTTGAAGGCCTCATAACAGAGCTGGGAAAAATCAAATCCGTCAGCACAATAGGCCGGCAATCGGTGATGAAGTTCGATGGAACCGACAAAAGCTATGCTCAGATTGCGGCGGAACTGGGCGGAGTGGAGGCAATCGTCGAGCCTTCGTTCCAGCATGTCGGGAACAAGCTGCAGATCCATGCCAGGTTGATCCGGGCTTCCGATGGGACGGTGTTGTGGGCCGGGACGTTCGACAAAACCATGGACGACATTCTTGTTCTTCAAAGTGAGGTCGCCCGGACGATTGCGCGAGAGATCGGAGCTACAGTGACGCCGCAGGAGCAGACTCGCCTCGCGAGCGCCCGCCCGGTCAATGCCGAGCTCTATCAAATCTATCTGCAGGGCCGTTACCACTTTGCGCGGCGGACCCTTGCCGAGTTCAACAAAAGCATACAGCTTTTCGAGCAGATTCTTGCGAGAGACCCGGACAACGCGCTCGCATACGCCGGGCTGGCTGAGAGTTATGCCATACTCCCATTCTATGAAGGAGCGCTGCCCATGGCGGCATTTCCCAAAGCGAAGGCGGCGGCGATGAAGGCACTGGAGATTGACAACTCCCTGGCAGAAGCGCATACCGCCCTGGGATTTGTCCTGTTTTACTGGGACTGGGATTGGGCGGCCGCCGAAAGAGAGCTGCTGCAGGCGCTCGAGCTCAAACCGGGTTACGTCGTCGCTCATCACTGGTACGCGGAGTACCTGAGCGCCATGGGGCGCCACGATGAAGCTGTCAGTGAGATCCAGCGAGCCCAGGGGCTGGATCCGCTTTCACCACTCCTCCTTGCGATTGGAGGCGAAGTCTGTAATTTCGCGCGGCGCTATGATGAAGCCATAGAGCAATGTCGAAAAGCACTTGAGCTGGATTCGAACTTCGCCATTGCTCACGGCAACCTTGCCGGCGCGTATATCAGGAAAGGGATGTACAAGGAGGCTGAAATGTCTGCACGGCTTGAGGGCGGGGACCCGCACATTTCCCTTCGTCTGGCGTGCATCTTTGCTGCAGCCGGTTCGAGAGCAAAGGCCGTTGGGATCCTTATCGCCAGACAGAACTCGAAGCAACAGGAACTTGACCCCACGAGCGTTGTCGACGTATATGCCCTTCTGGGTGAAAACAGCCTGGCACTTGACTGGCTCGAAAAAGCCTACGACCAGCGGGATCCCTATATGGTCTTCATGAATGTCGCACCAGGCATGGATCCGCTGCACGCGGAACCTCGCTTTCAGAATCTGATTCGGCGGATAGGACTACCATCCACCCTGCAATCCAAACGCCCGTCCTAGCGAGCCATTCTTCTCCCTCCTTTCAGAATTCCCGCAGCCCGAGTCCCGCGGCCACCAGGGGAAGGTGTCGGCTTCCGCTGATGCTCCGCACTGTTCCCCGGGCCAAAGGTCTTCCTGGGCGGAGAGAAACCGGCCGTCTACTCTATTCCCAGGTATTCTTCGTCAATGTTCCATCCGCTGATTGAAACCAGTGCACCTGCAGAGCTCACCTGAGGCGAGTGTTCTATGGAGAGTGTTTGCTTCTCCCCGGGCGCGACGGAGACATAGTTGTCGCGGTAGAAAACTGGCAGAATTCTTTCCCTTGACTTTCCACTGACCAGCGCAATCCGGAGGAAGAACGCCAGCGGCCCGCCTGCAGGATTTTCGATGCTCACCTCAATCCGTCCTTCACCCACTTTTCTGGCCTTTGCCTTCACTTTTGCCTTCGCCATGTGCTGGAGGCCGGTGTACACGCCCGTCGAATCCTGAAGCCAGTAGAGATTCTGACTGAGCACTTGCCGGGAAGCATCGATCAGCCGCAGATTCAGAAATCCTCCCTCACCCCCAACGGCTTTCTTAAGGCGGCTTTTGATCGTATCGATTTTCTGAA
This sequence comes from Ignavibacteriota bacterium, assembly GCA_003157485.1. Classification (GTDB taxonomy): domain Bacteria; phylum Bacteroidota; class Ignavibacteria; order UBA10030; family UBA6906; genus Fen-1273. Next base: position 20,081 of record PMJQ01000146.1, on the reverse strand, counting down.
CGGAGGTCGGACCTATTTCCACAACCCATTGAAAGATCAGCGAATCCTTCCCCGCACAATCGAATGTTCTCGCCTGTACCATGAGGTCGTGGCATGGGTGAAATGTACTGTTCACCACCATCAGCATTCCGTCCGCCGGGTTGCACATGACGTGAAGAGGTTCGTTTGCGTGATGGAGCCCGTAGAGGCCTGCGTTGGGATCCAGAAAACAATCGTACATCTGGCCGCGCAATGCCGTCCACGGATTCTGGGTCTTCCAGATGATGACGCCGGTATACCACTCCCACATGTGTGCCAAATGTCCTTCCATGAGAGCACGGTACTGGTCATAGTTTACCAGTTGCGCCCTGTCGGCATACTTTTTCAGATCTTCAGGTTTCCCGTATGCATCGATGCTTTTGCCGTATCCGGAATACTTGTGGTATCTCCAGACGGAGTCAATCCTCTTGCCGGCGTCATCGGGAATCACCATGTTTCCCGGTGGAAGGAAACGTTTGAGCGATTCGTAGTCTCCCGTGCCCACCGACCCGACCTCGGAGTTGAACGGGAAAGAACGATATTCCCAGAAGTGGTCATTCTGTTGAAGATGATAGGCGCCGTCGCCGTTTCCTCCTATGAAATTGTGCGACATGCTGTCGGTGTTGGAGTACGCAAAGAAGTAACGACTGCTGTCCAGCTCCGGAAGGAGTGAATCCTGCATGGCGACGAGGATGTCCTCAGGGGGAGGGATCTCGTTGCCGCCGCAATAAAAGGCCAGGGAGGGGTGATTGCGGATCATCTTGACCTGATCGGCCACAGAACGGAGGAACAGCGCGTGGTCATCGGGGTACTTCCGCCTTGTCCACTGGNNTCCAGCCACTTGCCGTTGCAGTCACCCGACATCCAGAAGTCCTGAAACACAAGCAGTCCGTATCTGTCGCATGCGTCGTAGAACTCGGGCCTCTCGGTTATCCCTCCTCCCCAGATGCGTATCAGGTTAAGGTTCATGTCGCGATGAAACCGCACCTCGGCATCGTACCGTTCGGGTGAGAGGCGGAGCATGGCATCTGACGTGATCCAATTTCCGCCCTTCACGAAGATACTCTGACCGTTGACGAGTACCTCCCGGCTTCGTGTCTGCGGGTTCCACGTTGTCCGGATTTCACGGATGCCGATGGTAACTGACTCTTCATCCAGCAGTGTCGCCTGATCGCTTATGAATTGAATCATCAGTGTGGTCAGAGGTTGCGGGCCGTACCCGTTGGGCCACCACAACCTGGGATTCCTCAACGTATGGTCGGGCAGTTGTACGTCCACTGTTGAGAAGGGCTGTAGAAGGATCTTCTTTCGCACCGTGGTTCCTTCCAACACGTACTGCAATGTTCCCCGGACCGGCTCATGCGTCGGATTCTCAACTTCCGCGCTTACGCGAACGAGAGCCGGGGCTTGCGGCTGACCAGGGAATCTTCTGCCCGGCACGAGCGTGACGACATATGGATTATCCAGAATGACGGTTTGTGTTTCTTCGATTGTCACTTTGTCCCATATCCCTGTGTTCCGATCGGGGATGGCTTGAATCCAATCCCACCCGGCGACGTACTGGCAAGAAACATCTCGCCCGATGGTGCCGTCGCCCCCCTGACCGCCATTAGGGTTTCCCACCGGATCGGGAGGATACACGAGGACCGCCAGTCTGTTGTTCCCGCCACGGGAGAGAGAGGAAGTGATGTTGTATGATTGACGCAGGAACATCCCGTAATGAGTCTCCCTGTTGAGTCTGTGTCCGTTCAGATAGAGTTCACAGCCGTAGTTCACACCCCGTAGGCGCAGCCAGACTTGCTTGTTCCCGATCGGATTGTCCTCTCGAAAATCCTTCACGAACCAGTAGGTATACCTGTCCCGTCCCGTATCATAGATATCGGGGATCTGTCGATTGTTCATTCCGTAGAAAGGGTCGGGGGCCAGCTTGTTGTTCACCAGGGTGGTCAAAACCGTCCCCGGTACTGTGGCGGGCAGCCAGCCTGATAGGGGGAGGGAAGGATCTGAAAGTTCTTCGCCTGTTGAATGGACATTCCTTATATCCATGCAGACCCAGCCCGAATCCAATTCGTACCGGTGCCGGGGGTGGCTGAGCACGTCTCCCTGTGCGGAGACATGCGAAGTCGCGCGGCCGGTCAGACAATACAACATCATGGGAAATGCAGCTCCAGCGAGGATCCTTTGCAGCATCTTCAGCCTCACCATCACGTAGTGGTCAGAGTATTTGCTCACGACAAAGCAACGCGTACCACCTCCAGCATCCTGTGCGCCGATTGTCGAGCCTGAGTGTCATTCCTTCCTTGACTTCGGTGACCAAGGTCATGGGAGTGTTTCCCGAAAGCTGCCTTTATTCCTCTTCCTGAGGTCGCCTGATAACCTCCCGGTGCATCATGTCGGAGAGCGCCTCGAGTGCGCTTACCGGTACGCCGATGGAATCTGTCTTCCTGTCGGGATACTCGCAGGTGATCCTGACTTTTCGGTTCTGTGCTGGTGCATCGACGGGGCTCGCCAGCTCGGCGAAGTATTTCCCGGCCGCATCAGACCCGATCAGTATCTTCTCTCCGGTCTTGAGCATGTTTGTGTCTCCTCACGTTGTGTCGACTTGCAATATAGATGCGCGCGTTCCCAGAGTCAACAAAAACACGACCTGATGGACTCACTCCACAATCCGGTCCATGTTGCGTGAGTGGTTTCCGCCTCTGAAGAGTGGCTGGAATCGGGCAGGTATTCCATCGGGAATTGATCGAGAACGACAACGATCACAAGGTCCGGAGATCGACGGGCCTGTACCGGGACCGTCAAAGAGATGGAAAAAAGGAAGAGCAGTGCAATATGCAGCGCGCGCATACAGAACCTCTGACGAATGGACTCACGTGAGGAACAGCGAATCGTTCAAGATATCAAAAAAGAGGGGGAAAAAAAGGCCGTGTGGCCGTCGGAAGAATGGACAATGTGAAGGATTGTGAATCGTCTGCAAAGTCGGGTTGCATCAAACGTCAATCTTCGATACCGTGTGTGATCCCCGTGCAATGCACTCGTTCGCTTTCCCACTGGAGCCGACATGAAAAGAGGCATTCTTTCTGTTCTCATGCTCATTCTGCTTTCATATTCCGCCAACGCTCAACATACACCTACAACGATCACGCTTGATGCGTCATCGCAGGAATATCGGATCAATAAAAATATCTATGGGCAGTTTGCGGAACACCTCGGCCACCTTGTCTACGGCGGCATCTGGGTCGGACCGGAATCCGACATCCCCAACATCCACGGGATACGAAAGGATGTCGTGGAAGCATTGCGACGGCTCCGCGTGCCTGTCCTTCGCTGGCCGGGAGGATGCTTTGCCGACGAGTACCACTGGATGGACGGCATCGGGCCGAAGGGGACGCGCCCGAAGATGATCAACACGAACTGGGGGGGCGTGACAGAAGACAACGGTTTTGGCACACATGAGTTCCTTGAGCTGTGCAATCTGGTCGGCTGCGAGCCCTACATCACGGGCAACCTGGGGAGCGGCACCGTGCGGGAACTTTCCCAGTGGGTAGAGTACGTGAACTCGGACAATATCAGCCCGATGGCCGACTTGCGCAGGAAAAACGGACGGGAGATGTCCTGGGGAGTCAGGTACTGGGGTGTCGGCAACGAAAGCTGGGGTTGCGGCGGCAGGATGGTGCCGGAGTACTATGTCAACGAAGCGAAGAAATACGCTAATTTCATGCGCGCGTACGGCGACAATACGCTGTATTGCATCGCCTGCGGACCGAGCGAGGACGACTATGCCTGGACCACGACCCTGATGAAGGGCATGGGGACGTCGGTCGACGGGCTGTCGCTCCACTATTANNGTATGATCCGTTCAAGCGAGTTGCGCTGGTTGTTGACGAATGGGGAACATGGTACAAGGTGGAACCGGGAACGAACCCGGGCTTCCTCTACCAGCAGAACACGCTGCGCGACGCGCTCGCCGCCGGGATGACGCTGAATATCTTTGATAACCACGCCGATCGCGTCCGGATGGCGAACATTGCGCAGGTCGTCAACGTGCTCCAGGCGATGATTCTCACCGAAGGGAAGAAGATGGTGCTGACGCCCACGTACCACGTCTTCGCGCTGTTCAGGGCGCACCAGGATGCCATGATGGTACCGGTGAGGCTGACGTCGCGCATGGTTGTCGTGAACAGTGACAGCCTCCCCGCAGTCAATTGCTCGGCGTCCATCGACAGTCTTGGTGAGATGCACGTGTCACTCTGCAATGTCGATCCGGACGCGGCGGCGCACGTGGTCATCCGTCCGGGTCACTACAGCGTGACCGGTGTGTCGGGCGAAGTCCTCACCGCAGACCGGATGAACGCGCGCAACACATTTGATCACCCCGATGCCGTCCGTCCGGTCAGTTTCGGAGGGGCTTCTCTCACCGCCGCCGGTCTGGAGGCAGACCTGCCGCCGATGTCCGTGGTGATGCTCTCGCTGCATGGAGACGTGCGGCTCGAGCCCGCGCAGCCTGTGAAGATCAACAATCCCGCGCCGGGTCTTCACTACAGCTACTTTGAGACTTCGGCGGATGGGATGCCCGCGTTTTCCGCGCTCACGCCGAAATCCGCCGGGTCGGTGGACAGCGTTGTGCTGCCGCGCGAGATTCGAGACAGCAATTTCGGCGTCGTATACGACGGGTTTATCAAGATTCCGAAACAGGGCGTGTACACGTTCTCGACGACATCGGATGACGGGAGCGTTCTTGTCATCGACGGCAAGATGGTCGTCAGCAACGACGGGAGACATGCGCCCCTCGAGAGGTCGGGAGTCATCCAGCTTCAGTCGGGCTTCCACAGGTTCCGGATTCTCTACTTCCAGGCAGGGGGCGGGTATGACCTGAGCGCCTCGATAGGTGGTCCCGGCATTCGCAACCAGGTCATTCCCTCCGGAATGCTTTTCAGGGAGAAATGAAACGCCAGCCACACGGGGATTTACCGGTGCTTGTTACATACATGAAATCAGCAGATTCCACAAGATTCTTCCGTTGTCATGTTGCCTCCCCGCTTTATGAACCGCTCCATATCCAAAAAAATCAAAAAATAACTTGACTTTTTAACAATCCAGCGTTATCCTCCTGAAGCGGTTTAGTTCCGGCCTTCTCTTTGTGCGATTCCGATAATGTTTACAGGCCTGTTCGTTCATTTGCTCTCCTATAGAACGATTCGGTCAGTTTTTTGCCTCCCCGGGCCAGGTGCTGTGACCCATCTCCTTTCATAAGCAAACAGGTGTTGGCATGAAAGCGTCTTCCATTTTGCGCTTCATTCCTTTGCTCCTTCTCCTCGCACCGTCCGTAGCACTTGGCTCGGGTGTGCTCAAGGGCGTTGTCGTCGATACCGCCACAAACGAACCACTCGTCGGAGCGCACATACTGCTCAAGAGGACCTCCTTCGGCGGCGCAACCGATCTGCTCGGAACGTATGCGGTTCGCTCGATCCCGGCCGGCCACTACACGGTGCGGTGCTCGTACGTTGGCTACGTGACCCGGGAGAAGGAGATCACGATTGCGGACGATGCGACTGCTGAGTTGAATTTTGCGCTGGTGGTCACGACCGTGCAGGGCTCCGAAATTGTGGTCACCGGACAGGCGGTCGGACAGGTTGCCGCGATCAACCAGCAGATAACGTCGAACAAGATCGTCAACGTCATCTCGGAACAGAAGATCAAGGAACTGCCGGACGCGAATGCGGCGGAGGCCATCGGCCGCCTCCCCGGTGTCTCCGTCGTCCGCTCCGGCGGCGAAGCAACGAAGATCATCCTCCGCGGTCTGGGTGAGAACATGACAACGATCACCGTGGACGGGGTCCAGTTGTCCGCGACAGACGCCGACTCGCGCGGTGTCGACCTGAGCACTATCGCCCAGGGATCGCTCTCCGGAATCACGTTGACGAAGGCCATCACTTCGGACATGGACGGGCAGGCGATCGCCGGCAACGTGAATTTTGTCACGAAGGCCGCGCCTGCGGCACGTACGATCCAGGGAACGGTGCAGGGAATCTATAACGGGATGGACAAGAAGTACGGTCAGTACAACGTGTACGGCAACTACGGTGAACGGTTCTTCGATGACGTGCTGGGAGTGCAGGTGTTCGGCAATATCGAGAGGCGGGTCCGGAGCAGCGAGAACTTCACAGTATCCTATAACCAGAACGTACCGAGAGGGGGGGTGGAGGACTGGAATATTCTCACGTTCGGTGTTCAGTACGATCCGGAAATTCGCACGCGGAAGGGCGGGAAGGTCATTCTGGACGCGAATACGCCCGACAATGGAGTTGTCAAATTCGCCGTCGATTTCAACAGGATGGAGCGGCGGTTGTCTTCCATGTTCCGGAACTACCCGACGCAGTCGGGCGAGGTGAATTACGATTTCACGGGGCAGGATCTCAATACGGATCTCCTGGCGCTCTCGTTGCAGGGAGAGAACCACGTTGCAGGTTTCCAGGCGAACTGGGATCTCTCGTTCACCCAGTCTTCGACTGACATGCCGTATGACTTCACCGAGAATTTCGACGAACCGGGGATCATTCAAAACGGTGTGACGATCTCGGGGATGAGCACTGTGCCGCAGGCCCTCAGGAAAGGACCATACGAGGCGATCATCCCGTACGCGCTCAACAACTTCGGTGCTGCGTTTCTCCAGTACGGATACATCACGACAAACAACAGCCTGGATCTCCAGAGGACAGCGCTCCTCGATGTCAAAAGGGACTACGACCTCTTCGACTTTGCGGGAGAGCTTCAATTCGGGGGGAAGTATGTCGCGCACTGGCACCGCAGATACAGTTCCGCCTACTTTTCTCCTTACTACAACGGCGTCCAGTTCAAGTACTACATGATCAACTCCGACGGCGTTGTTGTGCCGAAGAACTTTGCACAGTACGGGTTCGCCAATCTCCAGCAGCTCTCGGGGCTGATCTTCCTTTCGAATTTCATCGGCACGGACACCCGGAACATCTTTGGGAAGTATGCGCTGAACCCCATATTCAATGCGGATCGGATGAGGAGCTGGTATGACTTTACGCGCACGGGGATTGATATCAATACCGGCAACAAGGAGTTCTCTGACAATACGCAGAATGCGGGGACGGATTACGGTGCGATGGAAGGCGTCGGCTCCGGGTATCTTATGAACACGCTGAACTTCGGAACGTTTGCTACCTTGATTACCGGCGTTCGTGTGGAGGCGGACAATGACAATTACCAGGCCCTCTATACGCCGCAGCTCCTAACGAACTTCTCGACGTTTAGCGACACAAGTACAACCCATGCGGAGACCTTTGTCCTTCCGAACGCGCACCTGATTCTGAAGCCGACGGATTTCATGAACATCCGGCTCGCCGCGTACAAGGGGATCCTCCGTCCCGATTTCAACTATCGGCTTCCCACCTATGTGATGATCGGAACCGCAGCATATGTTGACAACTTTCAGTTGAAGGTCGGCAATCCCACGCTCAAGAACGCGGACGCAAACAACTACGAGCTCAATCTCCAGTTCTTTGGTGAGAAGGTCGGGCTTCTCTCGGTGTCAGGCTTCTACAAGGAGATCAAGAACCAGGTTGAGCTCCTCAACGGCGTGCAGGTCGTTGCCGGCAGCACTATTGCGGACAGCATGGGAGTGAAATATCTTGGCGGCAAGCGCCCGTTCCAGTCGTTTGCATACCTGCTGACATACCCCTACAACTCACCGGAACCGACGAAGGTATGGGGATTTGAGGCGGAGCAGCAGGTGAACTTCCGTTACCTGCCCGGAGCGCTGAGCGGCATCACGCTGTCATACAACGTCTCGGTGATGAGGAACGAGACGTGGACCCCGTACAGCAAGCTCGTCTATGACACGACGATCGTCCTGGGATTCCCCATCGCCAGTCCGAGAGTCGTGCTTGCCGAGAAGAAGACGCGCATTTCAAGCGCGCCGGAGTTCTTCGCGAATGTCACGCTCGGTTATGACATCGCCGGATTCTCGGCACGTCTCTCCTACTACCACCAGGGGGAATTCTACACCTCCTTCTCGAGCGATCAGCGGTCCAACATCCTCCAGCGGCAATTCGAGCGCCTTGACCTGTCGCTCAAACAGGAAATTTTCGAGAAGCTGGCGGTGGGTATGAACATCAACAACCTGACGAACACAACGGAGGGACAAATCCTCGAAGACGTCCCGGACGGCTATCGGGTTGATTTGTCGGCCCTCCGGTACGGCCTGACGGCCGATCTCTGGCTGAGGTTTACGCTGTAGCAGCTCCATGAATGGGAAAGCACCATTACTATCCACCATTCACTCACAATCCACAATCACAGTTCAACGGGAGGTTCATATGAGACGATCGGTACGTGCGCTGTTGCCCGTCGTGTTGTTGCTGGTGACAGTTGCGACCGAAATGTTCGGTCAGCACAATCTCTTTGTACCCAGGCCAACAACCGTGACGTACATCGATGATGTTATCAACGGTGATACGCTTGCCGGTGGTGTACGCAAGGACTCGCTCCGCGTGTATGTCCTCCAGCGCGGCGGTACATGGTTCTGGGAAAACAGCGTCCAGAACATCGGCTGGAAGCTGACGATTCAGGCGGCGGACACCGGGAGCGGCTCGATGCCCAGGATCTACGGCCGTCCGACGCCAGGGACGACCACTGTTCCGTACAATTATGTCATCATGGCGGGACCCCTTGTGGTCAAGGGGCTGATGATATGCGGCTATGTCGACGCGGATACGTCGATGCTCAACAAGTATCAGGCTCCGGGCCAGTTCTTCTCGCGCTCCAACCCGAGTCCTGACCGGCAGGAGTTTTACGGGAACGTGTTCAGCGGTCCCCTCCAGGCGTACGTGAGTGCTTTTGGTTCCTGCAGTGTTATCAAGATGGTGGACAATGTATTTGCCAATGACGGTGTGCCTCCTATCTGGGATCTTGGCAACGGGCGCATCATCGACTGCCGCAACGTGTCACTCGACAGCCTCATCCTCGTCAACAACACGCTTGCCTATGGCTTCGACCGTGCGATCCGCCATCTCAAGAGCGTTGGTCGTATCGACAACTTCCTTCTCGATCACAACACGGTCTATGAGAACGGCGGCCGGTATGGTCTGTTTTCGCTGGGTGCCGTCGGCTCGAAGGTGACGATCACGAACAACCTTCTGATTGACCCGATGGCGTTTGGTGCGGATACGTCAACGTATCGCCAGTTTGACTTTGGTGAGGCCGGTGAGTTCGATGCACAGGGCAAGGTGAAGATGGCGTGGATCTATAACATGGCCGGCGCAAACGACTCTCTGCCCGGCAAGAAGGCCACCGTCTGGACAATTGCCAAGAACTACTGGTACGTGACCCCGCAGATTCAGGCGGTATGGGATTCCGCAAGGAAATCGGGGTGGGATCCTGCGATCGGCCTTGGCAGGTTTACGACGGACACGATCAGGACCCGCATCGCCGACACGGCGAATGCCTTCATTAAACTGTCGAGCTTTGCATTCACGAACGTTCCTCCTCCGATGACGTCGGTTGTTATCTATGCGACCTCGCCGGGTCCGAATGGAACGGCCGGTCAGTCGTCAGGCGGTGTCTGGCCGGGATACGACAGACGCCTCATTAATTACTATCGCGACACGATGGACTGCAGCTACTCGACATCATCGCCGGCGTACACCGGGGGGACGCTCGGATTTCCGGCGGGAGATCTGAACTGGTTCCCGTCAAAGAAGGCTGCATGGGTTGTGGCGACGGGCATTGCTGAAAACCCGGCCGGCAGCACGCTGCCCGAGCTGTACACGCTGTCGCAGAACTACCCGAACCCCTTCAACCCCGCGACGCAGATCGAGTTCTCGATTCCGAAGCAGTCGCAGGTCAGCCTGAAGGTGTTCAACCTTCTTGGCCAGGAAGTTGCCACACTTGTCAATGGCGTGCTCCCGGTTGGACATCACACGGCAACCTTCAATGCGTCGAACCTCGCCAGCGGCGTCTACTTCTACCGCATCGACGCGGGCAGCTTCAGCAGCACCAGGAAGATGTTGCTTCTGAAATAAGGATTGCTTCGCTGCACTCGCAATGACGGCCCGATGTCATTGCGAGGGACGCCCTCGGCGCCCCGAAGCAATCTGCACGAGACAGGGGGGGGCGCCGTCAGGCGCCCCTCCCGCAGTCTCATTCTGTACAGGTCTCGACCCGCAGAACAGAGTTTGCTGCATGCGTGAATTTTGGTATCTTAAAAGTTTAGGGAACATACCGGAGACAATGTTGTGAGGGTCACCATCTCTGAAATAGCACGGCTTGCGAACATTTCCCAGTCGTCCGTGTCGCTTGTCATCAACAACAAACCCGGCGTCTCCGCAAAGACCAGGGCGAAAGTCCTGGAGATTATGTCGAAGTACCAGTACAATCCGAACCCGATCGCGCAATCGCTGGCGGGGAAGGATACCAAGAGTATCGGTCTCATCATCAAGGAAATTGACAACCCCTATTTTGCGCGGCTGATGCGCGGCGTCTATGACGCATGCGCGCGCCTCGGCTATTCCGTCCTCCTCGGAAGTTCGGAACACCTCCCGGAAAAAGAGACGGAGATCATCAAAACCATGGTCAGCAAGCGGGTGGACGGTCTCATCATCTCGCCGTTGCAGGGGGACGGGTTCCAGGTCTCCTCGCTGGCGGAACTGCTGAGGGACAAGTATCCTCTGGTGATTCTGGGGACGGTGGCGAGCGAGGCGATAAACATCGTCGACATCGACAATCAGAAAGCCGCCTACGACGCGGTCTCATTCCTCATCGGCAAGGGGCACACGAAAATCGCCCATTTTGCCGGCCCCGTGAACACCGGCCACGGGCAGCGGCGGCTGGAGGGCTACAAGCAGGCGCTCATCGATCACAACATACGCGTTGACAACAGCCTGATCGTCCCCGTCGAGCCGTACGTGCTGAACGGGTACGAAGCGGGGAAAGAGATGTTTGCCGGAGCGGCGCAGCCGCCGTCGGCGGTGTTCTGCTACAACGATCTTGTCGCCATCGGACTGATGAATGCGCTCAGGGAGCTGGGGGTTGATGTCCCGGAGAGCGCCTCCGTCATGGGATTTGACAACATTGACATTGACGAGTACCTCAGGATTCCCCTCACCACCGTGCAGATGCCCGCCTACGACATCGGCCAGCGGGCAGCCGACCTGCTCATTGCGCGCATCGGCGATTCTTCACCGTCGCGCGGCGAGCACGTGATCCTGGAACACACGATTATCGAGCGGGCATCGGTCGCGAAGAACCCGGCGTTGATGCCTCTAGCCACCGCTGCACGCACATGAAGGGAAGTGTGGCTATGCTTCTGTGCTGCTGCGCCGCTGTGCTTCTCTCCCGTGGTCAACCCCCGCCTGCAAGAGATCAATCCTGTGTCCGGGTGAAAGGCGCACGTGCCGATTCTCACACAGCCGGGAGGTTGCCTCACCTTGCAATGACAGGGTGACGGTGACGTTCGGCATGCAGAACGAGCCGCTCGAGAACCAGTGAGTGAAGGGGAGAGTGCGTGAGACTGAAACCGCAGGAAATGTTCGCGCGGGCATACGGCCGGTACGGCGTCGCCGCATTCAATGTGTTCACCGCAGAGCAGGTCCGCGGAGTGTTTGCGGGCGCGTCGGGCGTGAACGTGCCGGTCATCATACAGATCACGCCCGCCGCCAGAAAGTACATGGGCCAGGAGATCCTGCAGGGAATGATCACCGCCGCTGAACGCGCGTACCCGCAGGCCGGTGTCGTGGTGCATCTGGATCACGGGGACACCCAGCACTGTCTGAGCGCGATCGAATCTGGGTTTTATGACTCCGTGATGATCGATGCCTCGCACGAGCCGTACGAGCGGAACATCGCACTCACGAAGAACATCGTCGATCGTGCCCACGAGAAGGGGATTGCCGTCGAAGCCGAGCTCGGGGTACTTGCCGGCGTGGAGGATGACCGCATCGGCGGGGAGGCGCGGCATACCGATCCCACGCAAGCGGCGGAGTTCGTCGACCGGAGCGGCTGCGACAGCCTGGCCGTGGCGGTCGGGACGAGTCATGGGGCGTACAAATTCAAAGGCGCGATGGCGCTGAATATCGGAGTGCTGTCACGCATCCAGGCCGCACTGCCGCGCTTCCCGCTGGTCCTGCACGGCGCCTCCGGTGTGCCGCAGGAAGAGGTCGCGCGCATCAACAGAGCCGGCGGGACGCTGAAGACGGATAGCAGGGGAATCGCGCCGGAGGAATTGCAGGGGGCCATACGCCGCGGCGTCGTCAAGGTCAATATCGCCACCGATCTGCGGCTGCTGTGGACAAGGGTCTGCCGCGAGTTCTTCCGCGACACCCCGGAGATGTTCGACCCGGCGATTCCCGGACGGACTTACATGCAGGAGCTGGAACTGCTTGTCGGGCAGAAATGCCGTGAGCTGATCGTGGAGGGAGCATGAGCGCGCCACCCGGAAGCGTAATCATCGCATGAAGACGGACCCGGCACATCCACTGCTTGTGCGTCCTGACGATGACGGATCGGGGACATATCAGCGGATCACCGCCGCTGAAGCGGGCTGGCGGTGCCTGAATTTCGGCGCCCGGCGGCTCGCCCCGGGTGACCGGTGGCGTCATGACACCGGCGGCGATGAGATGTGCGTGGTCCTGCTGGGGGGGGAATTCTCCATCGTCTCACCGTGGGGCGAGTGGCGCACCGACGGTGCGCGCCGGGACGTGTTCGGGGGACTTCCCCACGCCGCGTACCTGCCCCCGCACACCCCGTTCGAGCTCAGGGCGGAGAGCGAGACGGTCGACATCGCTTACGGGTACACCCGGGGGGATGAGGGGAGGAAGGGGTTTTTTGTCACGCCGGAGGACGTCGACCGGTACGGGATCGAACTGCGGGGCGGCGAGAACGCTTCGAGGCAGATCAATTCGATACTGCCCCCGGGCTCGCCGTGCCATCGGCTCGTCTGCGTCGAGGTGTACACGCCGTCAGGAAACTGGAGCTCGTTCCCCGCACACAAGCACGACAAGCGTACGCTCGCGGCAAACGGGGAACTCGCGCAGGCCAGTCTCGAGGAAGTCTACTTTTACAAGTTCGAAAAGCCGCAGGGATTCGCGCTGCAGAAGATCTACACGGACGATCGGCAGTTGAACGAGATCGTGGAGGCGCACACGGGGGACGTGGTTCTCGTGCCGCGGGGGTACCACCCGGTCGTGGCTGGTCACGGGTACAACGCGTATTACCTGAACTTTCTCGCGGGGAGCGACAAGTCGCTTGCCTCGGCAAATGATCCCGATCATGAATGGATCTACAGAACGTGGAAATCGAAAGACAGCCGGTTGCCGCTCGTGACGCTCCAGATGAACAGGCAGGCCCGCACAACATGAAACACTATGATCTTATTACCTATGGCCGGTCGTCGATCGACCTCTACAGCAACAACATCGGGAGCCCCTTCGAGGAGATCACGGAGTTCGGCGCGTTCGTGGGAGGATCGCCCCTGAACATCGCGGTCGGGGCGCGGCGGCTCGGACTCAAGAGCGCGCTGCTGACCGCGGTCGGGAACGACATGGTGGGAAAATTCCTCCTCGCGTTTCTGAAGAAGGAAGGGGTGGAGACCGCGTTCATCCCTGTGAAGGACAACGCGCGGACGAGCGCGGTCCTCCTGGGCATCGAACCGCCGGCCAACTTTCCCCTGGTGTACTATCGCGACAACTGTGCCGATTCCAAGATGACGATCGACGATGTCATGAAAGCGGACATCGCCGGCGCGCGCCTGCTTGAAGTGTCGGCCACGGCCCTGAACATCGAGCCCTCTCGGTCGGCGGCGTTCTTCGCGGCGGAACAGGCCGTGGAGCACGGCGTGCCTGTGCTCGTCGACCTTGACTTCCGGGCCGACCAGTGGCATGATCCCCGTGCGTACGGGGTGACGGCACGCGCGTTCCTCCAGCACTGCTCGCTGGCGGTCGGCACGGAAGAGGAACTCCTGGCCACGATGCTCAAGGATCCTTCCCAGATCAGGATCAGGAACCAGCAGATCTCCGCTCCCGAGATCTCGGGGAACGTCGACGAGGCGATCAAAGCGATACTGAAGACCGGCGTGAAGACTCTCATCGTCAAGCGGGGCGAGAGGGGTTCCTCTGTGTTCCTGCACGACGGGACGGTCACCAACGCCCCCGGCTTCCGTGTCGATGTCGTGAACGTCCTGGGGGCCGGCGACGCGTTCGCGGCGGGCGTTATCTACGGGTACCTGCAGGGATGGGACTGGTACAAGTCATGCAGGATGGGAAATGCGTGCGGGGCAATCCTTGTGACAAAGCACGGCTGCGCGAATTTCAATCCCACACTCAAGGAAGCAATGCGCTTCATAGAATCACAGGGTGGATTCTGACATGGACACGGTTCGGCTGACGGTCGGGCAGGCAACAATTGCGTTTCTGAAGAACCAGTTTGTCGAGAGGGACGGGGCGGAAAACCGGTTCTTCGCCGGTTGCTTCGGCATTTTCGGTCACGGCAACGTCGGAGGCATCGGGCAGGCGCTGCAGGAGAACCCCGACTTCCGGTACTACCAGACACGCAACGAGCAGTCGATGGTGCACACGGCGGCGGCGTATGCGAAGATGAAGAACCGGCTGAGCACATTCGTGTGCACGTCGTCCATCGGTCCCGGCGCGACGAACATGATCACAGGCGCGGCGGCGGCAACGATCAACCGCCTGCCGGTCCTGCTCATCCCCGGCGACCTCTTCGCCCGGCGCAACGTCGCCCCCGTGCTCCAGCAGCTGGAAGACCCGGGCACCCAGGATATTTCCGTGAATGACTGCTTCAGGCCGGTCGCGCGGTACTGGGACAGGATCAACCGCCCCCAGCAGCTGATCACCGCCCTCCCTGAAGTCATGCGTGTGCTCACCTCCCCCGCGGACACCGGCGCGGTCGTGCTCGCCCTTCCGCAGGACGTGCAGGCGGAGGCGTTCGATTTCCCCGCGGAGCTGTTTGGCAGGCGCGTATGGGTTGTCCAGCGGCCGCGTCCTGACACTGCACTGCTGCGGAAGGCCGTGGAGTGGATCCGCTCGAGCCGGAAGCCGATGATCGTCACCGGCGGCGGAACGATCTACAGCGGTGCCGAGCAGGTGCTTGCCGCTCTCGTGACGAGCACGGGCATTCCCCTGGCGGAGACGTTTGCCGGCAAGGGGGCCGTCCCCTACACGCTGGAGGGAAATCTCGGCGCGGTCGGCGTCACGGGCACCCCGGGGGCCGCCGCCCTGTCAGAAGAGGCGGACCTCGTCATCGGCATCGGCACGCGCTACAGCGATTTCACGACCGCGTCGAAGACCGCATTCCAGAATCCCGGCGTCCGGTTCATCAACATCAATGCCGCGTCGTTCGATGCATTCAAGCATGCCGCGCTGCCGCTCGTGAGCGACGCCAAGGTGTGCCTCGAGGAGATGCTCCCGTTGCTGGGAGACTTCAGGGTCGAGAACGACTGGCACCTCAGGGCACTCGAGGCCCAATTGGCGTGGGATGCGACGGTCACGGAACTGTACCGCGACAAGCACCAGCTTCCCGTGAGCCAGGCGGAAGTCGTCGGTGCCGTGAATATGTGTGCGGGGCCCCGCGACGTGGTTCTGTGCGCGGCGGGGAGCCTCCCCGGGGATCTTCACAAGCTCTGGCGGACGCGCGATCCCAAGGGGTTCCACCTCGAATACGGCTATTCCACGATGGGGTACGAGGTCGCCGCGGGACTGGGGGCAAGGATGGCCTGCCCCGACAGGGAAATCTACGTGATGGTCGGCGACGGCAACTACCTGATGAACAACCACGAAATCATCACGGCGGTCCAGGAGGGAGTCAGGATGACGATAATCCTCCTGGACAACCACGGGTTCAAGAGCATCGGATCGCTGTCCGAATCTCTCGGGGGCGGCCGGTTCGGGACACTCTACAAGTACCGGAATGCGGCGACAGGGTCGCTCGACGGGGGGAATCTCCCGGTGGATTTTGCAATGAATGCACGGAGTCTGGGCGCGCACGTCATACAGGCAGACACGGTGGAATCGCTCCGGCAGGCGCTCGAAACCGCAAGGACGGTGGACAAAACGACCGTCATTGTCGTCGAAACCGACCTCATGAAGGGGATCGGGGGGTACGCATGGTGGGAGGTGGCCGTGGCGGAGGTGTCGACAATGGACTCCGTCCGCAAGGCGTACGCCGCGTACCGTGAAAGCAAGAAGCGTCAGCGCTATTATATGTAAGAGGGTGGGCATGAACACGCTGAGAAACTACGTCGGCGGTGCGTGGGTGGAGTCGGCATCAAGCGCAACACTCGACGTCGAAAATCCCGGGACGGGGGAAATTCTGGCCCGTGTTCCCGCGGGAAGCCGCGCGGATGTCGAACGGGCAGTGGAGCGCGCTTCAGCCGCCCAGCGGGGATGGAAAGACACCCCCGCGGAGCAGAGGATACAGTACCTCTTCAGGATGAAAACGATCCTTGAAGAGCACGCCGGCGAAATCGCGACGCTCTGTACGCAGGAGAGCGGGAAAACGCTCTCCGAGTCGAAGGCCGAGGTCGTGCGGGCCGTCGAGAACATCGAGGTTGCGTGCGGGATCCCGACGATGATGCAGGGGGAGTTTTCCGAGGATGTGTCACCGGGGGTCGACACGTTTGTGATCCGCCAGCCACTGGGGGTCGGGGCGTGCATCGCGCCGTTCAATTTCCCCGTCATGATCCCGTTCTGGTTTTTCCCGTATGCCATCGCCTGCGGCAACACGTACGTCGTCAAGCCGTCCGAGAAGGTCCCAGGCACGATGACGCGTGTGTTCGAGCTGCTCCAGGAAGCAAAGCTCCCGGAAGGTGTCCTGAATCTGGTCCACGGCGGCAAGGAGACGGTTGACGCGCTCCTGGCGAGTGAAGGGGTGAATGCCGTCAGCTTTGTCGGATCCACGCATGTTGCTCGCTACGTTTACGCGAACGGGACGGCGAATGGCAAGCGCGTGCAGGCGCAGGGGGGGGCGAAGAATTCGCTTGTCATTATGCCGGACGCGGATCCTGAGACGACGACGCGCATTGTCGCCGACAGCGTGTACGGTTGCGCGGGGCAGCGCTGCCTGGCGGCCTCCACGGTGGTTCTTGTCGGCACGGCGCGGGAGTCGTTCAAACCCCGCCTGGTGGATGCGGCACAGGGAAGGACGACGTGCTACGGGCTGGACGGGAAAGCCCAGATGGGTGCCGTCATCAGCCGCCAGAGCCGGATGCGCATTGAAGCGATGATCGATGACGCCGGGAAAAAGGGGGCGACGGTCGTGCTGGACGGAAGGATCGGGGCGCTGCCGGGGTACGAGGGGGGACACTACATCCTGCCGACGGTCGTGGAGAACGTTCCGGATTCCGCGGACGCCGCAGTCTCGGAGATCTTCGGCCCGGTGATGAACCTGAAGTATGCCGCGACACTCGAGGACGCGATCGTCGACATCAACAGCGGGCGCTACGGCAACGCGGCATGCATCTTCACTACAAGCGGCGCTGCGGCGCGGACGTTCAGGCGCGACGTCCTCGCGGGCAACGTCGGGATCAACATCGGGGTTCCGGCGCCGATGGCGTTTTTTCCGTTCAGCGGCTGGAAAGAGTCGTTTTTCGGCGACCTGCACGGTCAGGCCAGTCATGCGGTCGAGTTCTTCACGCAAACCAAAGTTGTTGTTGAGCGGTGGCACAATACATGGATCAGAAAATTCTAGAACCTTGATTGGGCGAACCAATGATAAGAATAGCGAACGCCCCCTGTTCCTGGGGGGTACTGGAGTTTGACCTCGACGGCAAGGCGCCGGGATTTGCGCAGGTGCTGGACGAGATGAAGGATGCAGGGTACGGGGGATCCGAGCTGGGTGACTGGGGGTTCATGCCGACCGACCCGCGCGCCCTGAAGGCCGAGATCGGAAAGCGGCAATTCACGATTCCCGGAGCGTTTGTCCCCGTCCTGCTGAAAGACCGCACCAGGCACAAGGCGGGCATCGAGGCCGCGCTGAAGACGGCGAGGCTGCTGCGTGACTCGGGGAACGCCGGCGCGTTCATCGTGCTTGCCGACGACAACGGGACGATCCCGGAGCGGACGAAAAACGCCGGCCGCGTTACACCCGCGATGGGGCTGAACAAAGACGAGTGGAGTGTGTTTGCCGAGGGTGCCAATGCGCTGGCCGGCAAGGTCCGCGCGGAGACCGGTCTGCGCACAGTCTTTCACCACCACTGCGGCGGGTACGTGGAGACTCCGGAAGAAGTGGACACGCTGATGCGGTCCACCGACAAAGCACTGCTGGGACTCGTGCTGGACACCGGCCACTGGATGTTCGGGGGGGGCGACCCGGTCGAGGCGCTGCACCGGTACGCACAGCGGATCTGGCACGTGCATTTCAAGGATTGCAGCAAGGAACTTGCCGCCCGCTCCCGCAACGAGGGGTGGGACTACTTCGCCTCCGTGCGGCACGGCGTGTTCTGCGAGCTCGGCAAGGGCTCCGTGGATTTCCGTGCCGTCGCCCGGCAGCTGCACGCCATGCAGTATGACGGCTGGATCGTTGTGGAACAGGACGTCCTGCCCGGCATGGGGAAACCCGCGGAATGTGCTCGCCACAACTACGAATTCATCCAGACACTCGGCCTTGACTGAATACACGGAACGCATATGAAACGACTGAACATAGGTGTTATCGGCGCCGGGCGCATCGGCACGGTGCATACCGAAACGATCGTGCGGAGCGTCCCCGAGGCGCAGGTTGTTGCAATCGTCGATGTCAATATCGCGGCGGCGAAGGAGCTGGCGGAGCGGAACATGGTGAAGTCGTACTCCGCCGACTACCGGACGATCACACAGAATCCCGACATCGACGCCGTCATCATCTGTTCTCCCACCGACGTGCACGCGCTGCACGCAACGGTGGCGGCAAAGGCGGGGAAACACATCTTCTGTGAGAAGCCCATCGCGCTCGACCTGGACACGATCCGGCGCGTCCTGCAGACGGTGGAACAGAGCAGGGTGAAATTCATGGTGGGCTTCAACAGGCGGTTCGATCCGAACTTCCGGAAAGTCAAGGACATGGTGGTGCAGGGGAAGGTGGGTGAACCGCACATCGTGAAGATCACGTCGAGGGATCCGGCGCCGCCGCCGGCGGAGTACGTGGCGGTGTCGGGCGGCATGTTCCTGGACATGACTATTCATGATTTCGACATGGCGCGGTTCATAGTCGGCGACGAGGTGGAGGAGGTCTTCGCCATCGGCGCCGTGAAAGTCGATCCCGCCATCGGCAAGGCGGGTGATATCGACACCGCCGTCATCACGCTGGTCTTCCGCAACGGGGCGCTCGGAATCATCGACAACAGCCGTCAGGCGGTGTACGGCTATGACCAGCGGGTCGAGGTCTTCGGCTCCGGCGGTATGGTGAAGGTCGACAACAATGCCCCCGACACGCACGACTACTACGCGCGCGACGGCGTCCATTCATCGCTGCCGCTGAACTTCTTCATGGACAGGTACATCGAGGCGTACGCGAGCGAAATGAGGGAGTTCTGCCGCGTGGTGGCGTGCGACGAACCCGTGTCGGTCGGCGGGAAAGACGGACTCCTCTCCGTGGCGATCGGCCTTGCGGCGAAGAAATCGCTTGAAACACACAGGCCGGTCAAGGTGTCGGACATCCTCGCCGGCACTGCCTGATGCGCATGATGCGCCTGTCGCCCGGGGTGCCGGGATTTCTTCCCGGGGCGTGTCGCCCGGCGTTTCTCCTCTGCGCACTCCTTGCCGGCGCGTTCGGGTCCGGCCTGCGTGCGCAGTCCCTGTCCGCGTATGTCGATCCGTTCATCGGGTCCGTGGGGAAGGGGAATGTCTTCGTCGGCCCGGCGCGCCCGTTCGGACTCTTGAAGCCGGGCCCTGATTGCGACCTCGGGGCCAACAGCGGGTACGTTGCGGACCAGGCGGTCCCGGTCTTTGGATTCAGCCAGACGCACGTGAGCGGGACCGGCGGCGGGCCGAAGTACGGGAACATCTCACTGTTTCCGTTCGTGGGCGAGTTCACGGCGATCCACGACG
>PMJQ01000189.1 GCA_003157485.1 Ignavibacteriota bacterium | reverse complement strand
CATCGCCACTTTTGATCATCGGGAAATACACCAATCGCTGGTTTTGCGCCGTCATCGTTCCACCGCACCAGTTGCGGTAGTCAGCCGTGAACGGTTTGGAGGTATCTACATACACAGGGTCGTAAGTAAACAGGCCTCCGTTGAATTTCGTGGGTGAAGTTCCGTAGGCGTTGCAGCCCAACATGTAGCGAAAGAGCTGGTAGTTGCGTCCAACCTGCCATTGTGGACTCTTGAGAGAAGCTCTGTCCGGATCGATACAGATGAAACTCCTATTCCAGAACTGATGCCACCATTCAATGCTCTGTTGGTGTGCGGTGTTCTCGTTGACGCTGGCCTCTTCTTCAACCTTTACAAGTTCCTTCTTCCATTCCTCAACGCTCGTCGCCTGCTTCGTGAAGAGAACAATCTTTACGTCTTGCTTTCTTGTTGGCGTCTTGCTCTTGAGCGACCAACCCTCGAAATCAGTATCAACATACCTGCCCCGGTTTGTCCCGTCTGCAACCATACCGCCACCTTGCATCTCGCCCCCATAGGTGAGATCTCTTATGGGATTGAAGAGCTCGGACTTAACGTTGTCAAGTCCCTGGAGGTGAACGTTCGCATCAAACACTGAATAGTCCCTGTTTCGATGAAAGAAAAGAACCGAGTTGCCGTGAAACGCCACACTGTCTTTATAGGTATAGATGGTATCGAAGGGAGCCCATTTGTACGAGTTCTGGAAATTCTCCCCGGGTCGTTCTTTGAACGTCTCTGTCCGCCAGCTTTCGTAGATCGCTGTTGTGGTGAGAGGTTTAGTGCTTTCTATGTCAATATGGACCACCGGCCTGAAGACATCGACCCACACCCTTATTTCCGCCTGCGACTTTTCCTTTCCGGCCACAATGCTGACATATCCGTCATTCAACAACAATTCCTGGCGGAACTGTGTCCCTTCGAAAGGATTAGGATCAAGTCGGACACGTACCCTCCCGGCCTTTTGAAGACCGTTGTTCTCATCGAAGGCATCACATTTCGCAATGTACATGAGCAATTCATTCTTCTCGACCCACACGTTCAGTCCAATACTCCCTCCCCCGCAGGGCATTGATTCAGAAGAATTATTGCTTTGACTGGTCCAGACTACATCATACGAGCCGGGTAGCACCTTGTCTGGCTGCGAAAGAACGGAGGCAACTGTCAACAATTGAACGATGAGGCAACGACGGAATGTTCTCATGGTTTGTGCTTGTGAATTCTCAATGACACAATGTTCTCCTGAATCCCGCCACTCACATTCTCCGGGGAGTCTCTTCGATACGCCTCACGCAACGGCACCTTTCTTCAAGATGATATTCGCATACAACGCCGAGTCACCTGTGGCAATGATCGCATAGGCTTTCTTTGCCTGTTCACAGAATGCGAACCGTTCAACGTAGCATTGCACGTCCTCCATATTCACGATCGAACGGGAAATAGTAAATTTTGCAGAGAGCATAGGCTTCGAGCGTGATGTCTGCGGCTTTCCGGACCGCTGGGGTGCTTCCAGGACACCGTACACTTCAGGGACGCGGTATCCGACGCGGCTTCCTCTAGTGCTGCCTGGAAGCAGCGCGGGCGGTGTCAGCGGGGACTTCGGGCCGGGGATAGCTCTTCCGGAGCTCTTTCGCGGCCGGCGTGTCACCGTACCGGTCCATCAGGAGGTCATAGTACCGGGCCGCCTTGCGGTTCTGATCGGCATTAAGCGCGCTCGTGAATTCCGTGCATATGACGGCGACACGGACAGAAGGATACGGATTGCGCCCGACTGCCGCCTGGATGTACTTCTCCCGCTGCGGCGCTGACCATGACGTGCCCCGCACGGCAGATGATATTGCGATCGGATTGAGCACCCACACGGGGGAGGTCGCAAAGAGTCGCCCCATGCACCGTGTCAATGCTGCCACATCCCTGTGGCGTGACTTCAGCCCGACACTGACGTATGCCAGCGCGCAGACCGAGCGTACGAGGGGATCCTTCTCCGCGTCCGCCCTGTGCAGCACTCGTTGCGTGAATGCATTCCAGTCCGTGACCGTCGTGTCGAAGTGCGGCCGGCCCATGGCGGCTACAAGCTGTTCGGCAGTGTAGGCCTCATCCCCCTCCCACCATTCCCGGACAGCATCGACGATCCGCCGTGACTGCTCGGGCCCGCCAAACTCCACCTGCACACGGGTGCCCGAGCGGTCCAGCTGCGACGGGTCGACAGTCACACGCGCGGTACCACCCGTGGCTTTGACGCGCGCATCATAGCCTCCCTTGCTGTTGAGCACGTACGTCGCACCTGCGATGCCCTCCACACCGTCACCGTCACGGTATCCGCGTATCCGGAATGTGACGCTGTCACCGACGACCGGAACGTCCGCACTGAACGTTCCGTCACTCCCGCGTGTGAGGGGCACCGCCGTGGCAATGCTCCAGAGATTGAAATCCCCGCCGACGGTGAGTGGGGGCTCGCCCGGGATGTAGTGGTAGCCGCCGAGTGCAACGTTCAGCGTCACAGGCGCGCTGCCCGGGGCATACAACGCAATCGACTCGTCAGCATACCCGACACCCGTGAACCGGAGAGCCCAGAACCCCGGGCGCGGCACAGTGAGACAGTACTTTCCTTCCGGCGACGCCTGCACGATCTGAACCACCGAGGTCCGATCGGGAGTCATCAGCGCTACGTGGGCCGCAGGCAGGATCTTTCCTCGCAGCCCGGTCACACTTCCGCTGCACACGCACTGCCCGTGTGCCTGGCACCACGCCACGACACAAAACGCCACAACAATTAGACGGACACACATTCGGCATGCTCCTTTGTCAATGTTGAAGATATGTCTTTTCCCCAGATGTCAGAGCCCGGATGGCCGCCGCCGGATCTCTCACGGAGTCCGGCGCCGAAAGGCCGGTCCCGGCCCCCCAGTCTTCCTCCCAGACCCGGAGACGCTCCTGTATGTCGCCGGCAGGAACGCCCTGCCGGAGGAGCGAGAAAAAGAGTCTCCACCTGCCTGCGTAGAAATCACGCACCATCCCACTCCAGAGCTTCGCGGCGTAGTCGTGCAAATCCGGTCCCCCCCAGACGCTAATCTGCCGGCGGGCGTTCCGCTCCAGGAAGTTTCGCTCTGCATCCGACGTCCCTTCCGCCCTCGCCATGGCAATCCATCGCTCCAACCGCTCGTCTCCCCTCACACGCATGATGGCATCAAGCGAGCGCATCAGTCCATCGGCGCATCCCGCGAGCGAATCCCGCAGTGCCGGCTCCGATGCCGTGTGCGCACGGCACGCATCCAGGAGGAGCCGGTCGATCCGGTTCCCGATGGCATATGCCGCGACGTCGACCAGGTCGCTTGTGAAGAGGGGAGATCCCGTGTACCTGCCTGCATCGGCAAGCATCAGGTCCAGCGCCTCGTCGACACGGGCATCGGTAAAGACCTCGCCGGCCGGTGCGAGCGACGGGCGGTGCTGAAAGGCAAACAGCGTGTGATGCCCTTTAGTCCCTGCATAGACGGCGTCATTCAGCAGTTGCCAGGCGCGGCCTACCCCCGGGGTCACCTGCCCGTACCGCGCGCGGCAATAGTCATGGAGCCACGCCTGCAGGTCGAGCGGCGCCGACTGCCACCCCATGTCGGTCAGCAGTTCATACACAACCTCGTTGTTCTCCACCCCCTCCGGGGAAAGGCCGAACCCGGCGAGATTCCCCCGGCAGGAATCGCGAAGAGCCTTCGGCGGATCGGAGGCAATGAACTGCAGGTTTCCTCTGAGGGGCGTGTTCCCGCCGAAATTATGGATGATGCTGTAGATCCACTTCTTGCCGTAAAAGCCCCTGTGCACCTTCCAGCCGTGAAACTGCTCGTTGGCCAGGTCGAGAATCATCATGCGGTCGTCCGGCACGCGGCTGAGCAGTGCGCGTGTCGAGGCGGAATCCCAGAAGGCTGCCGCGTTGCTGAACAGCCAACCCTGCATCACCCAGACGCCGTCCGGATCCCCGCGCCGGATGGACTGATACACAGCCTCGCCGTATGAAGCAAGCTCGTCATACCGGTGATCCGCGCTCACGGGCACATCAAGCTCATTGAACGAATCCGCCAGGTAGTATGAGCACGGACCGAATGTCCGGCGGTATGCTGCGATAAAGCGTTCCCCGATCTGCTGGAACATGGATGATCCCGGCACCAGCGCGAACGTCCGGTCTGAGTCCGGGAGGCTGCTCCAGTGAGCGTGCTCCGACACACGCTCTGCGGGATAACGCCTGCGAAACGCCTCGGGCACGAAGCCCGAAAATGCCGGGACCACGGGGGTCATGCCGAGCTCTCTCATCCGGCCGAGAATCTTCTTCTGTAGCTGCTCCTGCCGGTCGATCCACGCCTGCGGGAGGGGTCCCTCGTGGCGGTTGATATTCCCCATCCAGTGCCACGGGAGAAACGCGGGACCGACGAAAAATGTTCGCACGCTGTCGCGCGGAATGCCGAACGACTCCCAGACCCGTTGCCAGACGCCCGTCTGCCCGACCATGGCCAGCGGCATATTGATGCCGTGGAGGGCCATCCAGTCTATCTCACGCTCCCACCGTCCCCAGTCCCACCACACGGTCGTGTAACCGAACGCGCAGATGTTGAAATACTGCCGGAACCGGTACGGCGTCTGGACGTGCACACGCGCCATCGCGGGGAGCACTCCGGGCAGATCGATGTGCGTGCCGCTCCACGACACCATGCAGTGGCATGCACTGCGCAGGTACGTGTACGACCCCCGCACCAGTGCGACGGGGCTCGTGCCGCGGACAGACACACGTCCCCCGCTCGCCTCGACCTCGAACAAATCCAGTGAGTCCCGCGCAGGCATGATGCGGAGATCGAACGATGAGGCCCGGGGGCCGAGCACGCGCTCCAGGACATGCCGCGCCGCGGCAATGCCGGCGCGATCCGCTCCCGGCGCAGCGAGGAGTTCGCCGCGCGCGGCCAGGAGCGCACACTGCAGCGCAATCAGCAGCGGAACCCGGCAGGTGCGGGTCATATTTTCACGAACCACTTATTTCTCCACATTACGTACCCGATCAGGAACATTGTGAGGACGACGGCACACGCGTAAGCCAGCGACGCGTTGTACGGCGAGAAGCAGGGACCGAACACCGCATGCATGAGCCACGTTTTGAGAGACAGGCGGACTCCCTCCCCGGCAGGTCCCACAGCGGCCACGCTCACGACATCCACAAGTGACTCGACGAGCGATGAGACGGCATAGATGAATATGGCGTTCATGCCGAACACCAGAAAGGGCATGGTTCCCTTCCTGTAGCCCCGCACATCGATCAGGAAGAAGGAGCACGCGAACACCAGGTGCGCCCATCCGGCCATCATGAGCACGTAGGACGGCGTCCAGAGCCTCTTGTTGATGGGAATCCACATGTCGAGCACGACAGAGGTCACGAGCAGTATGCACCCCGTCACGAAGAACCACGAAGTCTTCCCCTCGCCGGGAGATTTCGACCGGCGCAGGTAGTCCCCCGCGAGGATGCCGAACAGGAACGTCGCGATCGCCGGCAGCGTGCTGATGATGCCCTCGGGATCCCAAGGGCGCGTCCGGGCATAGGCGTGAGACCCGATCACCAGCTCATCGATGTAGGCTGCGAAGTTCCTCCCCCGTTCCCACGAGCCAGCACCGACCCCCGGCACCGGGACGAACTCCATGAGCGCCCAGTAGGAGATGAACAGTGCCAGGATGACGATCCAGAACCTGCGGGAGGGCATCCAGCAATACAGGAACGAACCCACCAGGTAGCAGATCGCGATCCGCTGCAAGACCCCGGGGATGCGCCATGTGGCCAGCGTGAAGCTGCCGTCGCCGATCAGCCCGAAGGGGAAGCCGTTCAGGAAGAGTCCGACCAGGAAGATCAGGGCCGATCTCCTCAGCACCTGAAGGAGGATCTCCCGCGTCGTCGCTCCCCGGGCCCGCCGCGCCGCCACGGCGTACGTTGTGGACATCCCCGAAATCCAGAGAAAGAAGGGGAAGATCCAGTCGGTGAACGTCCACCCGTTCCAGGCCGCGTGGGCGAGCTGCGGATAGATATGGTCCCCGTCCCCCCCGTTGTTGACGAGCACCATTGCGGCCATCGTGAAGCCGCGAAACACGTCGAGCGACACCAGACGCTGGGACACCCTGGCGGGCGAGACGAACGTGGCCATGGTGAGAGTCCTTTCCAGTTGCGATGAACGCGCGTTCGTGAACTTGAACAGACCGGTCCCGCGCGGCCCGAGCGGCAGCATGCGGGTTAAGACACGTTGACCACGGCATAGAGCACGCCGAGGACCACAACGACGACACCGATGGCGAAGAGAAACCCCAGGGCATCCTGCCTGTTCCACCTGTAGAATTCCCACTGCGTACCGGGGAACATGAGCAGCTTCCGGGTTTCTTCGGGATTGCGGACGGCGTTCATCACGTCTTCCTCATCGGCGGCAGGCCCCAGTCCTCTCACACGCGTCCGCATTTTCAGGAAGAACCGGTCGGCGCCATCGGTGCGCTCGGGAGCCGTGACGAGAGCGACGCACAGGGCGATGAGAAAGGAGAACGCCAGGGGCACCAGCATGACCAGTGCCTGGCTCACGGCATACGGCTGAGTCTCCAGGGGGATGCCGAGCCACTCGGCGACAATCAGCTCCGGGTAGAGATATCCCCGGGCCTCCCTCTGCCCGGCGCTGTTCACCGCGGGCTGCTTCGACCAGAAGAGAACCTTCGACGGCAGCTGGTAGTCCTTCGTGAATTCCTCCCCCGCACGGAGGGCAAGCGGAGGGGCCCCCTGGGCGGCGTGCAGCGAGTCACGCGCCTTCCATGCCGCGATCTCGAGCGCACGCTGCTCGACGTCCCTCTCGCTCGCACGGTACGTCCGCGTAACCGGCTGCGGCTGTGTTTCCTTGAGCATCCACGTGTCAGTCTTCAGCGAGTGGATAATCCCGGGAAGCACCAGCGGCACCACGTAGAACACCAGGAGCGTCGCAATGATGGAGGCCCATGCCCCCGCCCTGTTCGTCCGCCGCCACTTCAGGCCGAGCCAGAATGCGCCGGCGAAGATGACGAAGAACGTCCAGATGAACTTCAGGAGTTCGAAGATGCCGGTGTACGTGAGGGTGATGACCGCCCCGCCGATCAGGAACAGGGCTCCCAGCACACGTCCCGCCCAGACGTAGTGCCGTTCGCTCCTGCCGGGCACTACCGGGCGGTACATATTGCGCAGAAGCAGCCCGGACACCGTCAGCATCAGCATGCTCCCGGCCGACATGAGCGCGGCCATCATCGACGCGATCATGAGCCCGATCAGGCCGAAGCCGGCGGACCCGAGCAGGTCGTGCGTGGCGATGCCCCAGACGAGGTCGGAGTTTCGCACCGAGCCGCCGTAGAGGAGCACTGCGGAGAGCCCCACCACTCCCCAGAGAATCGTGCAGAACCGCTTCATGAAGACGCCGGTGACAAAGCCGACGCGGGCCGTGTGCTCATCCTTCGCGGCCGCATTGGCAACCATCTGGTTCGGCTGTGTCACCACCGTGACTCCCGCGACAAGCGACGCGGCCAGTATGAAATACCAGGTAAAATCGATGAGCGTGGGGGACCCGAAGATCTCAAAGAACGATGCGGGGAGCTTCTGGTGAAGTACCCGCAGCGCCGAAAAGATGTTGCCGTCGGCGTACAGGCGGGAGATCTTCGCCCAGGAAAAAGGAATAAGGATGATGGACAGGGCGATGATGAAAACCCCCTGGAGCATGTCGGTATAGAACGCCGCCGCCAGTCCACCCGTCGTGGCGTACAGGAGGATAATGCAGCAGACGCACCAGACGACAATCGATTCGTCAAGGTGGGAAAAGACATCCTGCGGCTGAAGGCGGCGCAACTCCCTCAGCCGGTCCTTCTCAACGGCACTGAGCCTATCGAAGTCACGCGCCTCAAGCGCGCTGGCTTCCTGCGCCAGCGCATACTCCCTCTGCTCGGCGGGGGAATACTCCGCAGCCTGCTTGGGCGTGATTGCCAGGATTGTCCTGGACATCGCCGTGTAGCCGACCGACACCAGCCCCATCATGCCGACTGTGGCCACAAGCGCATACACGGCGGCCATGGCGCGGGAGCCGTACCGTTCCTCGTAGAAGTCCCCCATCGTCATCAGCCGCATGCGGCGCAGCCACGGGGAGGTGATCCAGAAGACCGGCGTGAAGAACACCATCAGGAGCGCGCTCCAGATTCCCGCGGCACCGTTGTGAAACGTCGTCGTCGCCACTCCCACGGGGCCGTCCGCCGAGGTCGCCGACCCGAAGCTCGCGAATGTCTGCAGCAGTTTCCCGAACCTCCTGCCGCCCAGGAGGTAGTCTTCCTGGCTGTGGATGCGCCGTGCTGCCCACACGCCGATGGCAACCACGACGGCGACATAGGCGATGATGACAATGATGTCTGCGCTCTGGAGACCGAACATGACCGCCGTTTTATCCAATTGACACTTTGGTGCAGTGTGCCGTGGCGATCGGTGGGGTGTCACCGAACGCTCCCTCCCCCGCAAAGCCGTCGAGGGTCAGGCCCTGCACGCGCTCTGCGTGCACGGCAGCCCCGAAATACGGGGCCGTGCGCGCTCCCCACCGGACCGAGGAATCGTGTATCGCAACAGAGGCTGCGTTCATCAGGCAGAAACCGTGCGTGCCGGCGTGCAGGAGGCCAACGGTGTCCGAGGGACGGAGATCGTACTGACCCCCGTCGTAGTGCGTCGCCTTCTCCACGGCAAGGCGGACATCCGTGAACGTGATGTCGCTGATCTTCCCGTCCTCGCCGCCGACGAACACGCCGTTTTCGCTGGTGCACGCAATACCGGTGAATGCGATGTTCCGCACCGCACCCACCCGCCCCTCCATCTGGCCCGGGGCGAACCTCACGTTCGCGTCCTTCCCCCCGGCCGCCTTTCTCCTGTACGCGGTGATGGAGATGGGTTCCGCCTTCCCCCACCAGACGTCGTCGAAGAGGCGCCCCTCGATCGTGAAGTGGGCGAACCGGATGTTCTCGATGACGCCCTCATCCCTGTTCTGAATGCCGATCCCCCGGTTGCTGGACCGGATTATGCAGTTCCTGGCGTCGACATTCCTGATGGCATCCACGTTCTCGCTGCCGAGCTTGATCGCGCACGAGGTGGATGTCATCGTGCAGTCCGTCACCGTGACGTTTTCCGTGGGGCCGAATTCCGCATACTCCCGCCGGGTCTTGAAGCAGATGCAGTCGTCGCCCGATGCGATGACGCAGTTTCTGATACGGACGTTCCTTGTGTGGTCCAGGTCGATCCCGTCCGAGTTTCTGATCTTGAGGCTGTTGTCGATCCGGATGCCGTGGATGTCGACGTCCGTGCACCCGACGAGATGAACGCACCAGTATGCCGAATTCCCGAATGTCACGCCGCGGATTTCGAGGCCTGTCACGTTCACGAGCGTCAGGACGTGCGGCCGCCTGTCGAACGTGTCAAACTCCTTCAGCGCGTACGCGGCTTTCTCCTCGGGTCCCATGAATGCGATCCCGTTCCCGTCGATGGTCCCTTCCCCGCTGATCGTCACGCGTTCGGCGTTCTCCCCCCCGATCCAGATGCTCCCCTCCCCCATGTTCGCCCTGAACGCGCTTTTCGTGTATACCATTTCATCGGGATTGGCGAGTATCCGGCTCCCGCGCTCGAGGCGGAGCTCGACGCGGGATTTCAGGTCGAACGGTCCGGTCATGAATGTGCCACTCCCGGGCACGCGGACGATCCCCCCGCCGGACCCCGCACAGGCATCGATGGCCTTCTGGATAGGAAGGGCGTTGTCCCTCGCACCGTCACCGACGGCTCCATATGCCGTTATGTCGAAAACGTTCATTGCAGATGTCTGCCGGCGCTTATTTGTATGCAGGGGGCACGATCGTGCTTCCCCAGTCCGACGGGCTGGGGCCCATCTCCAGCACGAGGGTTCCCCCCTTCACGACGTCACCGTGAGCGATCCAGGCCTGTGAAAACGGCTGGCCGTTCAGGCTCGCCGACCGGATGTGAGTGTTTTCGTCGGAGAGACCCCGGGCAGCGATGGTGAACTGCGCCCCGTTCTCGAGGTGGATGACCGTCTTTGCCACAAGCGGAGAGGTAATGAGATAGTAGGGCTGGCCGGCGTTCGGGTACATGCCGATCATGTGAAACGCGAGCCAGGACGACATTGCCCCCGAATCGTCGTTCCCGGGAATTCCCTCCGGTGAGCTGTTGAAGTGCCTGCCGACGATCTCCCTGATCCTCTCGCTGCTCCTGTCCGGCTTTCCCAACCAGTGATAGAGGCAGGAGGTGAGAAAATCGGGTTCGTTCGTGACGTCGTAGTACCCGCTGTCGAAGAACGTGTCCAGGCGGCGCTCGAACGCCTTCGCCCCGCCGCATTGCCGTATCAGGCCCGGGATGTCATGCGGCACGAAGAACGAATACTCCCAGGAGGTCCCCTCGTAGAAGAAGCCGCACCACCAACAGACGCAGATCGGCCATTCCACCGTGAGCGGCGTATACCGGACGTACGTTCGCCGGCCGTTTGTCATGTCGCACTGGACACTGTCGATCCACGCCCCCTCGGGGCTCTTCGGCATGATGAAGCCGCGGGCGCCGTGATCCTCGACGTTCCTCCAGAGGTTCCTCCAGTTGCCGGACTGCTTCATGAAGTGCCGGTATTCGCCCGTCCTTCCGAGCCCCTTCGCCACCTGCGCCAGGCAGAAGTCATCGTAGGCGTACTCGACGGTCCGCGTGCCCGCACGCACGAATGAGGACGAGACGTAGCCGAGGCGGTTATAGTCGGTGAGCCCTCCCCGCCCCTCCTTCTCCTCGTTGCCGCCCGGGGGGAGAAGGGCGTCCTTCATCATCGCCTCCAGGCCCAGGCGGTAATTGATCCCCCGGAGCCCCTTGGCAAACGCGTCCGCGATGACGACCTCCGCGTTGGAACCGCCCTGCGTGCGCCCGTTGCAGTCGCCGCTGCGCCCCTCGGGCAGGTAACCGTCGTGCGCGCAGATATCGAGCATCGCATTGACTATGTCCACCTGCCGCTGCGGGTCGATCAGCGTGAGCAGCGGCATGCTCGACCGGTAAATGTCCCACAACGTGTAGAAGTCATCGTAGTACGCCGCGGCAGAATGCCACCGGGGATTGTCTCCCGTCTTCTCCACGGGCATCAGCATGGTGTGGTAGAGCGCCGTGTAAAACATGGCTTTCTGCTCCGGCGTCCCATCGATCTCCACCCGCGCGAGCAGTCGTTCCCACTCCGCGCGTGACTGTGCGACGAGGCCGTCAAAGTCCCACCCGGGGATTTCCGCCGTGAGATGAGAGCGCGCCTTTGCGGCGCTGACGAACGAAATCCCGATCTTGACGAGGATGGTGTCCGTGTGCGGTCCCTGGAAGCACAGGTACGCCCCGGTTTTCTCGCCGTTGTCAAACTGGGAGGTGACGCCGGGGAGGATCGTTCCCCCCTTCCATGTCCCCCGTGCAGAGCACGGGCCGCTGAAGACCGCGCAAAAGTGCACGGTGTAGGCGGTGCCGTTGTTCCAGCCGCCAAGGATGCGGCTGTACCCCTGCACCATCGTGTCGGAGACGATATGGACCTCCGATCCGACGAACTGCTGCGCTTCACGCGCGTCCGGGACCGGCTCTTCGCCGAGGAACGAACCCGCGTCGATTCTGATCCCACGGGTGCCGGAACGGGTGAAGACGTAGCGGTGCAGCGCCGCCCGCTCCGTCGCGGCGAGTTCGACATGCACACCATATCTCGTCAGCGTAACACCGTAGTAGCCCGCGCGCGCCTGCTCGTCCGCACGCAGCGACCCGTCGTGGATCGCCGTGAACTCGCCCACGAACGGGAACAGTGAGATGTTCCCGTACTTCGGCCCGCCGCCGGTCCCGCTCACGTGCGTCTGGCTGAATCCGAATACCGGGACCGCCTGATCCGCAACGTACCCGCTGTTGGCGCCCAGGTCGCAATCGGGTCCCGGCTTCACGAGTCCGAACGGGCGCGCGGGACCGACGAAGACGTTCCCCTTTCCCCTGGACCCGATGAACGGATCGACGAATGAGGACAGGGGCTGTGCCTCGAGGCCGGGTCCGAAGGCGCCGGTGAGCAGCGCACAGAAGAGGAACGCCGCGCGATGCGCCCCGGAGGCGGATCGCGGGGTCCCGGCCGTCAGGCGCGTCAGGTGCATCAGGCGGTGCCTGCGAGGATCTCCGCCACCTTCACCGGCCGGTGCAATTCCAGTGATTTCTTCGCCGCAAGACCGATCGCCACGGAGAGGAGTCCGTCTTCCCCGCCGACCGACACCGGTTCGTCGCGCACCACCACGCGGCAGAACTCCCTGATTTCGCTCGCGTACGCCTCGATGTACCTGTCCATGAAGAAGTTCAGCGGCAGCGATGAATGGACGCCGTCGCGCGCGTAGTAGTCGTGCGTGTCGGGGGCATTGTTGTCGACCTTCACCATACCGCCGGAGCCGAAGACCTCGACCCGCTGG
>PMJQ01000222.1 GCA_003157485.1 Ignavibacteriota bacterium | reverse complement strand
TGGAATGACAACGTGACACACCAGGACGTCGTTGATTCGATGCTGACGAAGTCGCTCCGCTCGATCTCGGGGAAATATGCAGAGAGCGCGGCATGGGATACGCTGTTCAGGTATTTCAACATTCGCCATGGGAAGGGGAACGTCGGATACACGCGCGGCGAGAAGATCGCGATCAAGATCAATCTGGTTCAAACAAGCTTTCCGGGATACGTGGGCAATTCAGTATTTGTCGCACCGCAACTTGCCCTTTCACTCCTCAGGCAGCTCGTGACAATTGCCGGTGTCCGTGACAGCGATATCACCATTTACGACACCGACAGGTACGTCCCCGATCCCGTCTATACAAAATGCAAAGCGGCATTCCCCGGAGTGCATTTCATGGGCTGGCAGGCTATCAACGGCCGTGAGCAGTACGTGCGGGACACGACGACGCTTGTCCACTGGTCACAGAAACTCACGATGGAACTCACGGGGGGAAATCCCGCCTATCTCCCGACGGTCGTCACGCACGCTTCGTACATCATCAATCTCGGCCAATTCAAGGCTCACCGGTACATGGGGCTCACGCTCTGTTCGAAAAATCATTTCGGGACTCTGAGCGTGTCCGACAGCACCGGAACTCCGCAGCAGGGTGTGCCGCACTATGCCGGGCTTCACCCGTATACTGCCGTCCACGACATCACCATACCAGGAAGCGCCGAATGGACGTTCAAGGGGCGGCCGATGGGAACGTACAACACGCTCGTCGATCTGATGGGACACAAGGACCTGGGCGAAAAGACGCTTCTCTTCATGATTGATGGGCTGTATGCGGTCGAAGGAGAGGGGAACCCGGTGGCGCTCACAAGCCGCTGGCAGTCAGCGCCGTTCAACGGACACTGGTCGTCAAGCCTGTTCATGTCGCAGGACAACATCGCCATCGAATCCGTAGGGCTCGATTTCATTCGAACAGAACAGGCGGTTAATCCAAACTATACGCTGACGTACGGCGCAGTTGACAATTATCTCCATGAGGGGTCTCAGGCGAACAATCCCCCGTCGGGGACATTCTACAGCCCGAACGGCGATTCGGTCAGGCTGCCGAGCCTCGGCGTGCACGAGCACTGGAACAATGCGGCGGAGAAGAAGTACACGCGGAACCTTGGGACAGGGAACGGCATCGAGCTCGTGCAGCTCAAGGGGAGTCTTGTCACAGGCGTGGCGACGGCACCCAATGCGCCGTCAGGGTTTGCGCTCAGCCAAAATTATCCCAACCCGTTCAATCCCTCGACGACGATCACGTTCACACTGCCGGGGACCAGGACCGTCGCACTCGACGTCTTCGACGTGACGGGGCGGCATATCCGGTCGATCGTGAACGGAACGATGGGGGCGGGAGTGCACACGGCACGGTGGGATGGAAGGGACGACAGGGGATCCGCCGCCGCGAGCGGCGCGTATTTCATCACGATGAAGGCAGGATCGGACTTCGCGGCGACACGGAAGATGATACTCGCAAAATGACTGCTTCTCAAGTCATCCCGCGGCATAGAACGCTCGCGGGATGATCAAAAAACGATCATTTGATGCCGAGTTCCTTGCACATCCTGTAGAAGTTCGAAGGCGCCAGCCCGAGCTTCTCCGCGGCGTTCGAATCCGAGCTGGATATGCTCCGGACGTATTTGAAATACCGCGTCCTGAACACGCGCTCCACTTCCCGCAGGGGGAGGATGCCGCCGTTCGCCATCTCCTCGAATCCCGCAACGTCCTTCCCGAGCACGGGATTCGGGAGGATCATGGGATTCGAGACGTCTTTCGCCGTGATGCTCTCCGGGCAGTTGAGCACCAGGCGCTGCACGACGCTCCTCAGCTCCCGCACATTCCCGGGCCACCTGTAGTTCATCAGGATCTCCCTCGCTTTCGCATCGACCGACGGCACTGACACGCCCATGTCGTTGCTGAAATACTCCAGGAAATGGTCGAACAGAAGAAGGATGTCCTCCCCCCGCTGCCAGAGGGGGACGATGTTCAGAGGGACGATGTTGAGCCGGAAGTAGAGATCCTCCCTGAACCTCCCCTCATTCACCTCGGAGGCGAGGTTCTTGTTCGTCGCCGCAATGAGCCGCACGTTGACCGAGATGCTCTTCGTCCTTCCGATTTTCTCTATCTCCCCGTCCTGTATTACCCGCAGGAGCTTGACCTGCGCGGAGGGGGAGAGCTCCGAGACCTCGTCGAGAAACACCGTCCCGTGGTTGGCGATCTCGAAGAGCCCCTGCTTCGCCGCGTTGGCACCCGTAAATGAGCCTTTTTCATACCCGAACAGCTCGCTTTCGATGAGCTCGTGCGGGATGCTCCCGCAGTTGATCGGCACGAATTTCTCGAACCGGCGCCTGCTCTTCAGATGGATGTTCCAGGCGACAAGCTCCTTCCCCGTGCCCGACGCTCCGCTAATGAGGATGTTGACCTCGCTTTTCGCGTACTTTTCGATGGACTCCTTCAGCTGGATCATGGGCTTGGATTCGCCGATGAGCCTGCGGAAGTCCAGCATGCTGTTTACCCCTTCCATCAGCGTCCTGTCCGCCTTCAGCGAGCGCTTTTCGAGCTTCTTCTTCTCGTACGCGTTGAATATGCTCAGGAGGAAGTCGGTCGGCTGGTAGATGTACTCCTCGATGTGCCCGGGGTATTTCGTGCAGTACCAGAACGCCCCGGCTTTCAGGAGATTGTTCGCGAACTCATAGTCGGTGATGTTTATCGTCATCTTCGTGACGACGATGATCTGGATGCACGGGTCGATTTCCTTGATCTTCCGTATCAGCTCCTCCCCCTTGAACCCGCCCGAGATCTGGTAGTCGAGGATTACCACGTCGTAGGCGTCGGCCTTCTTCTGCAGGAACTCGACGGCCGCCCGCCCGTTCGACACGACGTCGGTGATCCGCACCCGGTCCGCGAAGAACCGCAGGGTGTTCCTCACCCGTGCGACGTCGAATTCCTCGTCTTCGACGAGGAGGATGGAAATGGGATTTGTGGTGCTCATTGTCTTTCCCGGCAGATGAGACGACAACCATGGAAACACCGCGTCCGGCGCACTGCCGGGGCGGCGTCAATCGTTTCGAATCGCGATCATGAACCTGCAGCCGCCGCCCGGGAGGTTTTCCGCGTCGAGCGCCCACCCGCATTTGCCGACCGCAAGCTGGTAGGCGATGTAACAGCCGTACCCGGAGTGCATCCCCTCCCCTCCTTTCGTCGTTTCCTGTTCCAGAAATATCCTCTTGATCCCTTTCGGTCCCGGCTGGAGGAGGGCCGCGTCGATCCCCACCCCGTCGTCGGCGATCGTTACGTGCGTCATCCCCTCCTCGCGGGAATACCGGGTCCGTATCGTTATCGACAGCGACTGCCTCCCGCCGTGGTCGATGCTGTTCTGGATCAGCGGTTCGAGGATTTCCCAGACGATGAACTCGTTCACGTGCACAGGCGGGAGCGACTCTTCAAGCTCAAGCCGGAACTCGAACATCTCGTTTTTCGAGGAAATCCTCAGGAACACATGCTTGACGATGAAGCCGATCACCGAATTGATGTCGGCGTTGAAAATGGGGTTGACGATCGTGTTGATATCCTGATCGTACCACTTCATGTCATAGATGATCCGCGAGATGAAGTTCGCGTACGTCAGGACGCGCGCTTTGAGCTCGTCGAGATTGTGCGCGTTCATCCGCCGGGCGTCTTCCTTGATGAACCCGATGATCTTTTCCGCCTTGTGGTGCGTGTGATAAATCCTCCGGGTGAACAGGGACTCCTTCTCGAGCCGGATCTGGTTCTCCAGATATTCCTGATGCTCGGCGAAGAGCTTCTGCTGCATTTCGTCGCGTTCCCGCACCGCAAGGGAGGAGACAGCGAAAATCGCGATCAGTCCCACCAGGATGAGCGCCGAGAAGACGATGGAAAGCTGATCCGCGTTCGCCCGCACTTCGTTCGTCAGGAACGAAAAATCGGGCGTAATCCTCATGTAGAGCGCGCCGATATACTCCCCCTCGGGGACGAACGGCACGACGACGTTAAACGTCTTCTCGCTCGTCAGCGAGCTTATGATCTCTTCGTGCTCCTTCAGCTCGTTCTGCACGGAGAGGAAGTACGTGACGGCCTGCGACGCCCCCGAAACGGTATCCTCGGTGTACGGCCGGAGCCTTCCCCTGAAGTATGCGTACATCGCCTGGCCGTTGCCGATAACATAGATCCGCTGGTCCTTCAGCAGGATGAGCCGGATGTCCTCGATGTTCCTCTGGATGAGCTGCTGCTTGAAGAAGACGTTCAGGGAATACACCATCGTGTTGCCCGTGCTGTCGTATGACGCTTCAACGGGAGACTGATTCTGGAAGAGGAGCTCGAGGCTTGCCGAAGTGACGATCGCGATCCGCTCTGCGTAGTACTTCTGGAACCAGTTCTGGGTCCCCTGGAGAAAACCCCCGAGGAGCGATTTCTGGAGCAACGCAAGGATGATCTGGAAGGAAATCAGGACCGCGAAGAGAACGATGATGTGCCTGATTTCGAAGCGGTATTTTGACAGCTTTCTCCGCAGCCGGAGCGGAATCAGATCCCGGTACGAGTCCATTGCCTCACCTCGCCAGGGCGAGAGACTGGTCGGCGTTGATGTCCCGGGTCGCCTCTTCCACCGCTTCGTCCACGGTGATCTTGTTTCGAATCGCGAGGGAGAAGTAATGAGACATGATCTTCGAGTAATTCGTGTAGTCCTTCACCGCCGGGCGGTGGACCCCCGTCTTCAGCAGCGCGCGGATGCGGGCGATCTCGGGGTACTTCGCGAGACTTGTGGAGTCCGTGTAAAACGACTTCACGACGGGATAGTATCTCGACACCCTGTAGAAGACCTCCTGGGAATCATCCCGCAGAAGGAACTTGACGAAATCCACGACCGCTTCCTTGTTCCTGCTGAACTGCGGCATCATGAGGTTCCACCCGCCGAACAGCAGGGCGGGCCTTCCCTCCGGGAAATAGGGGAGCGGCGCCTTTCTCAGATGTTCCTGCTTCTTCCTGTCGACGGGCTGATCGTAGAAGTCCATGTCATACGTCGTCCAGCCCCTGAGAAAAAGC
>PMJQ01000210.1:15025-18033 GCA_003157485.1 Ignavibacteriota bacterium | reverse complement strand
ATCGGCCGCCAGAACATCTCGTTGAACTGCAGGAACGCCATGACGGTGCCGATCGTGACCCCGCCGCCGATCGTCTCCACGCCGGCGTACCAGATTATAAGGCCGACAGCGATCGCTCCTATAAGGTCGACGCCCGGATAAAAGACCGCATAGTAGAAGATCGACTTGATGTTCGCGTCCCTGTGGAGCGCGTTGATGTCGCGGAATTTTTCGTACGAGTAGCCTTCACGGGAAAACACCTGGTCCACCATCATCCCCGTGATGTGCTCCTGCATGAACGCGTTGATCCGCGCAATCTGGATGCGGACTTCCCGGTACGCTTCGCGGGCCTTCTTGCGGAACAGGAACGTGCCGTAAAAGAGGAGCGGGAGAACGCTCAGAGAGATCAGGGCCAGGCGCCAGTTCATCGAGAACATGAAGTAGAGGATCCCGATGATCGTGAAGACGTCGCTGAACACCATGACGATGCCGGAGGAGAACATGTCGTTCAGGACCTCGACGTCGTTCGTCACGCGCGTGATGAGGCGGCCGATCGGATTCCTGTCGTAGAATTTCAGGCCGAGCCGCTGCAGGTGGGAGAAGATCTCCATGCGCAGGTCGAAGATCGTCCGCTGCCCGATCCACTGCGTGAGATAGGTGTTCAGGTACTGCAGGACGCCGCGGACCACCATCACGCAGAGGAACAGGAGCGTCGTGCGCATAAGCCCGCCGTAGTCCTTCTGCGCAATGTTGACGTCCACCGCCACCTTGACAAAGTAGGGGCGGACGGCCTCCATCGCCGAAACCACGATGCTGAGCCCGATGGCCGCCGCGACGTACACAGCGTACGGCTTCAGGTAGCGGAGCATCCGGCGCATCAGCCGCGAATCATACGCCTTGCCGAGAACTTCTTCTTCCTGCATGGTTCCCCTGTGAGTGGACGTCCGTCTTCCGGCCGCGATGACCTACAGTTGTTCGAGCTCTTCTTCGAGGAGCTGTTTGCGGTGGAGCTCGGCGTAGATCCCTCCCAGCGCGACAAGCTCGTCGTGCGTCCCCTGCTCCCGTATCGTCCCGCCGTCAAGGACCACGATCGAATCCGCGTCCTTGACCGTGGAGATCCTGTGGCTTATGATGATGCTTGTGCGCCCCTTCATGACGCCGCGGAGACGGCTCAGGATCCCCTCTTCCGTGTACGTGTCGACCGCCGAGAGCGCGTCGTCGAGGATCAGGATGGCCGGCTTCCGCATGACCGCCCGGGCGATGCTCGTCCGCTGCTTCTGCCCCCCGGAGAGGGTGATCCCGCGCTCGCCGAGGAGCGTCTCGTAACCTTTCGGGAATTCGGCGATGTCCCGGGCGATGCGCGCGGTCTCGGCCGCCTCGCGAACCTCCGCCTCCGATCCCCCGTCCGTACCGTACGCGATGTTGTCGGCGATCGTATCCGAAAAGAGGAACGTCTCCTGCGGCACGTAGCCGATCGCCCCGCGGAGGACGCCGAGGGGGATCCGACGAACGTCCACCCCGTCGACGAGGAGCTCGCCGCCGGTGACGTCATACATGCGCGGGATCAGGTTCACGAGCGTGCTCTTCCCCGAGCCCGTGTACCCCACGATCGCGAGCGTGCGCCCCGCCGGGATCGTGAGCGAGATCCCTTTGAGCGCCGCCTGTTCCGCCCCGCGGTGAACGAACGTGACGTTCCGGAATTCGATTGTCCCCTTGACCCCGGTGATCGACCTGTCTGTATCGTCGGTGTCCCTGATGTCGGGCTCCGTATCCATGATCCGCATCAGGCGTGCCATGGACGCGGCCCCCTGCTGGAGCTGATTGATCACCCAGCCGAATGCGATCATGGGCCAGATGAGCATGACCTGGTAGCCGAAGAACGCGGTGAGCGTCCCGATGGAGAGCCGCCCGTCGATGACACGCGAGCCCCCCGCGTAGAGCGTGATGACGAGGGAGAAACCGATCAGGAGGAACATGAGCGGCCACATGATGGACTGGACGCGCGCGAGGACAAGATTCTTCTTCAGGTAGTCCCAGCTCATGCCGCGGAAGAGCTCCGTCTCGTGCTCTTCGCGCACATAGGTCTTGATGACCCGTATGCCGGAGAGGTTCTCCTGGGCGCGCGTCGTGAGGGCGGAGTACTGCGCCTGGCGCTCTTCGAATTTCTTGTGGACGAGCTTCCCGAGCCTGTAGACCGCGATGGAGACAAACGGGAGCGGAATCAGCGCCAGAAGCGTGAGCTGCCAGTCGGCGTAGAGCATCACCCCGAGGACCATGATGAACGTCATCATCGTGTCCGTGGGATACATGATGCCCGGCCCGAGCGCATTCCGCACGGCGCTGATGTCGTTCGTGGCGAGCGCCATCAGCTCGCCCGTGGGTGTGTTCTGGAAGTAGGCGAGCGGGAGCTTCTGGATGTGCGACAGGAAATCGTTCCGGATGTCGAACTCGACGTGACGGGAGACGACGATGATCGTCTGGCGCGTGAGGAACGTAAATATGCCCGCGACGAGGGAGAAGCCGACGACGAGAAGGGCGTACGTGAGGATTCCCCCCTTGTCGAGAGCACCGGTCTGGAGACCGGCCTTCAGGGCGTCGATGGCGCGGCCCACAAAGAGCGGGAGAGCAACATTGAATACGTTGCTCAACACCACGGTCAGGAGTCCCCAGAGGAGCGTCTTCCTGTACCGCGCAAGATACGGTCGCAAGCGAAGGAGCTGCTTCACACGTTACCCTATGATTTCAAATCCCGTGTACCTGTGCAGCGCGGCCGGCACCACAATCTTCCCTTCCGGGGTCTGGCAGTGTTCAAGGAGCGCACCGACAATGCGGGGGAGCGCAAGCGCGGACCCGTTGAGCGTGTGGACGATTTCAGGCTTCCCTCCCGCATCGGGACGGAAGCGGATGTTCATGCGCCGCGCCTGGTACGATTCGAAATTACTTATCGAGGATACCTCGAGCCATTTCGCCTGCCCGGGGGACCAGACCTCCAGGTCGTATTTCTTGGCCTGGGTGAATCCCAGGTCGCC
>PMJQ01000210.1:0-14948 GCA_003157485.1 Ignavibacteriota bacterium | reverse complement strand
ACGGGGACTTCGGCCGTGGGGATGAGGAACAGCTCGTCCCGGGAGACCACGTACATCTGATCCTCCTTGTCGGGAAGCTGCCCCGTCCCGGTGACGCTTGCCGTGTTCACCATCAGAGGGGGGCTCATTTCGGTGTACCCCCGGGTCCGGGCCTCCTCAAGGAAGAAATTGATAAGCGCGCGCTCGAACTCCGCCCCCCGGCCGACGTACACGGGAAACCCCGCGCCGGTGATCTTGGTTCCCCTGGCAAAATCGACAATCCTGAGCTTCTCCATGAGGTCCCAGTGCGGTTTGAGGGGAAAATCCGTCACCGGCTCCTCTCCCCAGGTTGCCACGGTTTTGTTGTCCGCGGGCGTTTTTCCCGGGGGGACGCTCTCGTGGGGGAGGTTGGGGATGAGAAGGAGCGCAGAACGCAGGTTTTCTTCGACCTTGCCGAGTGAGGCATCGAGCGACTTGATCTCCTCGGCAACGCTGCGCATTTCGGCGATGAGCGCAGAGGCGTCCTCCTTCCGGGCCTTCATGCCTGCGACCCTGTCGGACACCTCGTTCCGGCGGCTCTTGAGCGTCTCGACTTTCTGAAGCGTCCGCCGACGCTCCTCATCGAGCGCGAGGGCTTCGTCGACTGCCGACTCCTGTTCTCCTTTGAGCCGCACGCCCGCCCTCACCTTCTCCCCGTTCTCACGTATGAACTTGATGTCGAGCATTGTCCCTCTTTCAGTGTTTCCCGCGCCCGTGCGGCTGGCCGGGGACCGGACCGCTGTCGGCCGCCCTCCGCTTGCCGCGCGAGATCTGGTTTTTCAGGACCGCGAGCCCCTGTTCGATCGTCGAGGGATGGATGCCCAGCTCCACCTCGGCCTTCAGCGTGATAAGCCCTGATTTGAGCGGCCTGTGCGCCGGCTGCCGGAGCTGGGCGGTCTTGACGGGCGAGATGAGGGAAGGGTCAAGGCTGAAGGCGCGCGCGATGCGCCCGGCGAACTCATACCTGCTGACGATGTCGCGTCCCGCGATGTTGTAGACGCCGGTCCGCCCAAGCTCCACGCCGCGCAGAAGTCCGTACGCGAGATCGTCCGCAAGCGTCGGGTTGCCGAACTGGTCGTCGACGATTCTCACCGGCGTCTGTTTCTCCAGGCTCTGTATGAGCCAGAGCGCGAAGTTCTGCTTGACGCCCGGGGCGAATCCGTACAGAATCATCGTGCGCGCGATGAGATAGTTCATCCCCGAGGCGCGCAGGGAATTCTCCCCCGCGAGTTTCGTTTTTCCGTAGTAGCTCAGCGGATCGGGCCTGTCCTCTTCGGTGTACGGTCCGTTCTTCCCGTCGAAGATGTAGTCGCTCGACACCTGGACGATCGTCGCCCCGGTTCGCCGCGCCGCCTCTATGATGTGCTCGACCCCTCCGACGTTCACTTTCCACGCGGTTTCCTTCTCGGTTTCGCAGGCGTCCACGTTCGTTATCGCCGCACAGTTGATGATGACGTCGGGCTCCGCGTGTGCGACTGCCGCCCTGACATCCTTCTTGGACGTGATGTCCGCCTGCACGTATTCCGCCGGCTCCATCGGTCTGACGGGTGCGCTTTCGAACGAGGAGAGTGTCACGGAGGAAGGGGTCCCGCGAATGAGAAGGTCCGCGACTTTCTGGCCGAGAAGGCCGTTGCTCCCGAATACAAGAACGCGACGTGAACTCATCGGAGGCTGTCTTCGAGCGCTGTTGCCGCATCCGTCTTTCCGTCGCGGTACTTGACGACAACCGGCGCCGCAAGCGAAAGACCCTTCTCCCGCCCCCATGCGGAGTCGAGGGGACGGCTCCCGGGAACGACAACGGCGTTCTCCGGTATGACGAGGGGGGCGCCCGGCGCCTTCCTGTACACCTCCTGCTTCACCACATCGTAGACCGCCGTCCCCCCGGTGATGATCACGCCGGCTGCAATGACCGCCCCTCTGCTCACGATCGTCCCTTCGTAGATGCCGCAGTTGCCGCCAATGAGAGCGTCGTCTTCGATGATCACCGGCAGCGCGCCAACCGGTTCAAGGACGCCGCCGATCTGCGCTGCCGCGCTTATGTGCACGCGCTTCCCGACCTGGGCGCAGGAGCCGACGAGCGCATGGGAGTCCACCATCGTCCCTTCGTCCACGTACGCCCCGGCGTTTATGAACATCGGCGGCATGCAGACGACGCCGCGGGCGACAAACGCGCCGTCGCGTATGGATGAGCCGCCGGGAACGAGCCTGATCTCGTCTCCCAGGGTTATCTTCTTGAGAGGGTACGTGTTCCTGTCGAAAAACCGGAACCTGCCATCGATGGAAACATCCTCGAGCGTCCCCATGCGGAATCCGAGGAGTATCCCCTTCTTCACCCAGTGATTGACGGTCCAGACTCCCCCCTTTTTCTCCGCCGCGCGTATCTCGCCGCGGTTGAGGAAGAATTTGAACTCGGAGAAGATCCTGAACGCCTCATCGCGGTCGAGCGACGCAG
Source organism: Ignavibacteriota bacterium (assembly GCA_003157485.1). Lineage (GTDB taxonomy): Bacteria > Bacteroidota > Ignavibacteria > UBA10030 > UBA6906 > Fen-1273. The sequence goes on along the minus strand of PMJQ01000210.1, from coordinate 12,478 downwards.
CGTCGGTCCCGTAAAGAGTCTCTATTTCCGTCTGCAGGGACATGCGTCAGCGGATGAGTCTGAGCTCTTTGAGGGCTTTTTCGAGCTTCGGGCGGGCCCCATCGCCGAGCTGCGTGAGCGGGAGCCGGCACGCGTCGTTCATCAGGCCCATCATCGCCATCGCGGCTTTCACGGGTATGGGGTTGGATTCGACGAAATTCGCGTTCATGAGGTGAAGGAGCCTGAAGTGCAGTTCCCTCGCCTTGTCGAAGTTCCCTTTGAGGGCATACCGGACCATTTTGGAGAACTCACCCGGGACCTCGTTCGACACGACGGAGATGATCCCGTCGGCACCGAGGGCCACGAGAGGGAACGTCATGTTGTCGTCCCCCGACCAGACCCCGAACCCCGCCGGCCGGTGGTGGAGAATCTCCATGATCTGTGCGAGGTTTCCGGACGCTTCCTTGACCCCCGCGATGTACGAGATCTCCCCGGCAAGCCGGAGCGTCGTGCCTGCGTCGATGTTGCAGGCGGTCCTCCCGGGGACGTTATAGATGACGATGGGCATCTCGACAGCATCCGCGATCGCACTGAAATGCTGGTACAGTCCCTCCTGCGTCGGCTTGTTGTAAAACGGCGCGACGGTGAGTATCGCATCGACACCGCGGCGCTTTGCCTCCTTTGCAAGCGCGATCGCCTTCATCGTGGAGTTGCTGCTCGCCCCGCCGATGACCGGGATCCTCCCGTGCGTCTGGTCGACGACCATCTCAATTACCTGCGCCTGCTCCGCCTCGGTGAGCGTCGCCCCTTCCCCGGTGCTTCCGACGGGGATGAGTGCTTCCACGCCCCCCTTGATCTGCCGTTCGACGAGCTCGCGCATGACGACCTCATCCACGGAGCCGTCCTTTTTGAACGGTGTGACGAGCGCCGTGCCGGTGCCGCGGAAAAGAAGCTTTCGTTTGCCCATTGTTGTTCCCTTTATGGAGCGTTGGCGCGGGAATATCTAGAGTGTGATCACGTCGCGCATTGTGTAGAAACCCTTCTTGCCTTTGAGCCATTCGGCGGCGACAACGGCGCCGACGGCGAACCCGGAACGGTTCTTGGCCGTGTGCACGAGCTCGATTGAGTCCGCGTCGGAGTCGAACACCACCGCGTGCGTCCCGGTGACGCTGCCGAACCGCGAGGAGGCGACGTGGAGCTGGTTCGGCTTGATCTGCCCCTGCATCGTCCCGGACGTTATTTCCGTCTTCCGTTTCATCCCCTGCAGGACGTTTGACGCAATCGTCAGCGCGGTGCCGGAGGGGCTGTCGACCTTGGCGCGGTGATGGCTCTCCATCACCGCCGCGTCGTACTCCGCGTACCGGTCCATCATGTGCGCTGCGTGGGCGACGATCTGCATGAAGATGTTGACCCCGAGGGAAAAATTGGGGGCGTAGAGGAACCCGATCTTGTTCTCCTTCACGATCTTCTTCACATGGTCGAGCCTGTCGTACCACCCCGTGGTCCCGACGACGATGTTCTTCCCGCACTCTGCGACCGCCGTGATGTTCTCGAGAACGGAGCCCGGCGTCGAGAATTCGATGCAGACGTCGACCCCTTTGAGCGATTCGGCCGTGAGTCCAAGGCTCCCGGTGTTGTTGTTGATGTCAAACACCTTCGACACGGTGAGACCCTTCGCCTTCGCCGCACTCTCCACTGCTTTCCCCATTTTCCCGTAGCCAACGAGCGCGATGTTCATGACCACTCCGCCGATAAGTCTTTCGCTGCAACCCCGGACTCTATGCCGGGGAACTCCATGCTTCTTCCGCCGGGGCTGACGCCGCGCGGGCCGCGGTCGCATTCGCAAATTCCGCGGACGCCAGAAGGTCCGACGTCGTTACGAACTTGTACAGGAACGCTCCGCCGAATATGTCCCCGCGTCCTTCCCTCTCCGCGGCCCCTTCGGCGGGGATTCCGGCGATGTCGCGGCGAACCACTTTCTTNNCCGGCGGATTCCTCTTCGCTCATCTGGACCGTCGTCAGCATGAACGCCCAGCGCCGCCATTCGGCGAGCGGCCTCCGGATGCGCTCCCTCGCCGGTCCGACCTCCGTCGTCAGGTTGTGGTAATCCAGGTGGAGAGGGGTTTCCCGCGCGCGGATCTCCATGCGGATCTGATCGAGCGTGTCGAGGGAAATGTCTTTCCCGGAGANNTCGTAGATATCGATCCTGTTCGTCAGGCCCTTGAACGTGAACACGCCCGAGGGATCGACGGCCGGGTAACGGCCGAGCCAGGAAAGAAAGTTCTTTTCGTCCGCCGCTCCCACGCCGCAAACGGGAAGCACAGTCTCTCCGTCGGCGGTGAGCGCAGCCACCGCGGCAATCGTGTTTGCTATCCCCCCCCAGCGGTTCAGGGGCTCGCCTGCGGCCGGGTGGGCGCAGTCGATGCAGAGATGGCCGAGGACGACAATTTTCATTGCGTGAGGCCGCGATGACTCGCGTTGAAAGGCGGGGTCAGAATTTCGCCCCGTTGTTCCGGAATTCGGCAAGTTTCCTGCGGAGCCCGTCGTCGTTCAGCGCGAGTATCTCCGCCGCAAGGACGGCGGCGTTTTTCGCACCGGCCGATCCGATGGCAACCGTCGCCACCGGGATTCCGGCGGGCATCTGCACCGTGGAGTAGAGGGCGTCCACGCCTCCCAGCGCGGANNTCTTTATAAACGCCGCCGTCTCTTCCGGCTGCCGGTGGGCGGAGGAGACCCTGAGATCGTGGGGGATGCCGAACTTCGCGAGATAGTCCGTGCAACCCGACATCAACTGTTCGTCACTCTTGCTACCGAGAAGGACCGCAACGCGCCGCATCGTCAGATCTTCGCTGTGTAAGGATAATTGCCCGCTTCGCATTTCCGCCAGAGGGCCTGGCAGGCAAACCTGTTTTCATAAAGGGCGCGCCCGATGACGACGGAGTCCACGCCACAGCGCTCAAGCGCCTGAATCTTCAGGAGATCGTCGAGCCCGGTGATACCTCCGGCGGCCGTGATGCGCATGCCGGTCTTCTCGCCGAGGTCGCGCAGGACGTCGAAATTGACGAGTGCAGGGGAGCCGTCTTCCCCGATGTCCGCGTAGACGAGACGACGGAACCCGAGCGCCTTGCCGTTGAGCGCGACGGAAAGCGCGGTCAGTCCGGAGGTCGCCGTCCCCCCGTGCGTGGCAACGATCCCGCGGACGGCGTACATCGCGAGGACAACTTTGCTCGGACCGTACACGCTGAGAAGACGCTGCGCCTCGTCGGGGTTTTCGATGACCATGGTGCTGACGAGGACACGGTAGACCCCGGTCTCGAACGCCCAGCGGGCGTCTTCAAAAGCACGGACGCCCCCGCCGAGTTCGATGGGGATATCCACGGTCTGTACTATCCGCTTCACGGTCTCGACGTTCACGAGACGCCCCTCCCGCGCGCCGTCAAGGTCGGTGACGTGGAGCGATTTCGCGTTCTCTGTGCGCCAGAGCCTTGCCATCTCCACCGGGTCGTCGGAATATCCGAACCCCTCAAGTCCCTGCGCGGTCCGGACGCAGCGACCGGCGCGTATTTCCACAGCCGGAATGATGAGAATCACGCGGTATAGTGCACAAAATCCCTTACAATTTCAACTTCCAGAGGAAGGGGGGTGAGGACCTCGCCCCGGGGGAGAGTGTGTCAGCGGGAGAACTTCTTCTTCCGGTTGCGGATGTAATCGACGAACACGAATTCGCCGAGATTGTTGAGCGACGAGTAGTATGCGCGGCCATGGTTGGCTTTTGTGAGCTCCTCGACAAAATTCACGAGATACGGGTCGCGCGCCACCATAAAGGTGGTAATCGGGATCCGCTCGCGGCGGCACGCGACCGCCTCGTCGAGCGTCTTGTTGACGATCCGGGGGTCGAGGCCGAACGAGTTCTTGTACAGCCGCCCGTTCGGCTCAAATATGGCGGAGGGCTTCCCGTCGGTCACCATGAAAATCTGCTTGTTGACGTTCCCCCCCCGGCGTCGGAGGAGATCGCGGGCGAGCTGGAGCCCCGCCCGGGTGTTCGTGTGGTACGGGCCGACCGTGAGAAACGGGAGCTCGTTGATGCTGACAAGCTGCGCGTCGTCGCCGAACGTGATGAGCGCGATGTAGTCTTTCGGAAAGCGGGTCATGATGAGCTCGCTCAGCGCCAGCGCGACCTGCTTGGCGGGGGTTATCCGGTCCTCCCCGTACAGGATCATGCTGTGGCTGATGTCGATCATGAGGACGGTCGCGCACGTCGTCTGGTGTTCCGTTTCGTAGACTTCGAGATCCTCTTCCTTCAGCGTGAAATCGTCAATCCCGTCGCGCCGGAACGCGTTCGTCAGGGTCGATGTCAGGTCGATGTTCGTCGGCTGGTCGCCGAACCGGTACTTCTTCGTTTCGCTTAACCTGTCGACCCCGGATCCGGTGTAGGGTGTCTCGTGGTTTCCCGAGGGGGCCTTCTTGAGCGACGTAAAGATCTCCCGGAGAGCGTCCTGCCGTATGCGCTGTATCCCCTTCCCGGTAAGCTGCATGCCCGTTTTGGCCTCCTCGATGAGACCCATCTCGCGGAGCTTGTCGATGAGGTCGTCCATCGTCATGTTCTCGTCGAACAGGCCGTACTCCTCCGCGAGCTGCTTGAGCCACTCGAGCGCCTCTTCCACGTCGCCGTTTGTCTGCACGGTGAGGTAGCTGAAGAGCGTGACAAGCTGCTGGAGGCGCTGCTCGTCGGTCGCCGACTCGGGGCGCCACTGTGAATAGCGGAAGCGCATGATCAGTCGTCCTCGTACATCTTGCCCTGGCCCGTGAATATGCTCCCCACAAGATCCTTGTANNCACGAACTCCATGACGGAGGGGAGCTCGTGCTGCTCGTCCAGGTTCTTCATGTACTTCTTCGTCAGGTCGCGCAGGCCCCGCACCTTGTCGAGCTCTTTCGTATAAGCGGCGATCGTCATGTCGTCGGCGATCTCGATGGCGTTCCCCGTCTCAAAATACTGTATGATCTTTCCGTACTCGGGATCCTCGGCGGCCTGCTTTCCCCCCTGGCCTTCGCCGGACGGGCGGGAGCGCTTGCGAAGCGGATCGGGAAAATAGCGCTTGAACGTTTCGCGCACCGCCTTCCCCACCAGGGCCTTGCTCACTTTGACCGACCCTTCCTGTTCCCCTTCGAACACGAGCTCGATCTTGCCGGTCAGGCCGGGAAGGACGTGCGGCAGGTCGCAGATGCGCGGGACGACCACATCTTCCCCGATGAGGATCGCGCGCCGCTCGGCGTTGCTTATGAGGTTCTCCATCGCGGCGATCGTCAGGCGCGCGCTCACGCCGGATTTCTGGTCGACAAACTCGCTCTTCCTCGCCTCGATCGCGATCTGCTCCACGATCTCGCGGAAGAAATGCGGGACGCGGATCTGCTTCCCCTCACGCACGATGTGCGCCTCCTGCTCGGTGATCCGTATGGCGTCATCGAGCGAGCGGGGATAGTGCGTGAGAATCTGGGAATCAATCCGGTCCTTGAGCGGCGTGATGATGTTCCCGCGGTTCGTATAGTCCTCGGGGTTCGCGGTGAAGACGAGCATGATGTCCATCGGGATGCGGATGTTGAACCCCCGGATCTGTATGTCCTTCTCCTCGAGAATATTGAAGAGGCCGACCTGGATGCGCGGCTGGAGGTCCGGCAGCTCGTTGATCGCGAATATCCCCCTGTTGCACCGCGGGATGATGCCGAAGTGGATCGCGCCTTCGTGCGCGTAATGGAGGCGCTGCGCCGCGGCCTTGATCGGATCGATGTCGCCGATAAGGTCGGCGATTGTGACGTCGGGCGTCGCGAGCTTTTCACCGTACCGCCGGGATCTGTGGATCCAGTCGATCGGGGTGGCGTCGCCGTGCTCGGCCACGAGGTCCGCGGCGAACTTGCTCACGGGTGCGAACGGGTTGTCGTTGATCTCGCTCCCCCGGACGACGGGGATGTATTCNNTAGCCGATGATCCCGGGAAAGAGGTTCTCCTTCGCGCGCATTTTCCGGATCAGGTTGGCGCGGAGCTCGTCCTTCACCGGAAGGACGCGGTACCCGCTCGCACGCAATTCGCCGAGTGTCGCTTCTTTGTTCATTGTGATCCCCAGATTTGGCCTTCGTTGACTCGCCTGGCCAATGTAGGCGCTCCCGGCCTGACATTCAAGCGCCCCGGAAGCCCGTTGTTGCGTTGCAATTGCGCCTTAAAGTTGGTACCATTGCACACGGCCGACATGCAGGGTGTATTACATAAAACGCTCATCATCCGCTTTAGTTCCGTCGGCGACGTCGTCCTCTCCTCGACGCTCGTGCGCGCTCTGCACAGGCGTTTCCCGGACTGCCGGATCGACTTTCTCGTCAAAGCGGAGTATGCCGACCTCGTGCGGTTCAATCCGCACATCGCGCATGTGATTCAATTCCCGGGCGGAGGGACGCTCGGGGACCTCGTCCGACTCCGCCGCACAGTGCGCTCTTCCGGGTACGACCTCATCATCGACATCCACGACAGCATCCGGAGCCGCTTTCTCTCTGCAGGGGCCGGGCCCGTGGCGCGCGTCAATAAGCGAAAGATCGCAAGGACACTCCTCGTCAATCTCAAAGTAAACATGTATGACCGGTTCGGCGGGGCGCCGGACGTCGCCGCGCGCTACATTGAACCCCTTCTCCCGTGGGGGATCGAGGACGACGGGGGCGTGCCCGAGATCCATTTCCCCGCCGCAGCCCGGGAATCCGCGGAGGGGATCCTGAACGCGGAGCGACTGGGAAGCGGCGCGATGTGCGTCGGCGTCTGCCCGTGCGCGCGGCACTGGAACAAGATGTGGCCGGCCGAGCGCTTTGCCGAATCGGCGGGTCACATCGCTGAACAGCACGGGCTCACCGTCCTCCTTTTCGGCACCGCGGAGGAGAGGGCCATGTGCAGCGCGATCGAGGCGGCAATCACCGGGGCGCATCCGCATACGAGCGTCCTGAACCTCGCGGGGCGCCTTACGCTCCTCGAGACCGCCAGTGCGATGGACCGCTGCGCCGTTGTGCTGGCGAACGACACGGGACTCATGCACATTGCCGAAGCGCGGGGCGTGCCCGTCGTGGCGGTTTTCGGCCCGACGGTCCGCCAGTTCGGCTTCTTCCCGCGGGGCACGCGCTCGGCCGTCGTCGAACATCCCGGACTCTCCTGCCGTCCCTGCACGCACATCGGACTCTCCCGCTGTCCGCGGGGGCATTTCCGGTGCATGAAGGAGATCGCGCCGGCCGCGGTGACCGCCGCGGCAGAACGGCTGCTCCCGTCATGAAACGATTCTGGGGCGCAGCCTACAGTTTTTTCGTCATCCCCCTGTTCTGGATCGCCTTCCAGGCGATCGGCCTCGTCAACGCGAAGGCGCGCCGTGCCATCAGGGGACGGGTGACGCTCTTTGCCGATCTCGAGCGCCAGATCGCGCTCCTGGGTCCGGGTCCCCGCGTCTGGTTCCATTCGTCGTCCATGGGGGAGTTCGAGCAGGCGAAGCCGATAATCGCGGAGCTGAAGCGCCGCCACCCGGGGACGCTCGTCGTCGTTTCATTCTTCTCCCCGTCCGGCTACGAGCACTCACGCACGTACAGGCTCGCGGACGTCATCACGTATCTCCCGTTCGACACGCGGAGAAACGCGCGGAGATTTCTCGACCTCGTTCGCCCCGACGCCGCGGTCATGGTCCGCTATGACATCTGGCCCAATCACATCTGGGAGACGCACGCCAGGGGGATCCCGGTGCTCATCGCGAACGCGACGATGCGGATGCGCACCAAGAGGCGGCTCCCGATTGCACGCAGCTTCCACCACAGCGTGTACAATGACATCGACGACATACTCACCGTCGCGGCGTCCGACGTCGAGGCGTTCCGCCTGTTCTCGCTCGATCATCCCACGCTCCGCGCGATCGGCGACACCCGTTACGACCAGGTAACGGCACGGAGCGCGGAGGCGCGGAAGCGCCGCATCATCCCTCCCGCGATCACAGCGGGGAAAAGGGTTGTCGTGATCGGGAGCAGCTGGCACGAGGACGAAGAGGTCGTGATCCCCGCATGCCTCCGCCTCCAGTCGGAAACAGGCAACGTGCTCGTCATCGTCGTCCCGCACGAGCCGACGGAGGAACATATCGAGGAGCTGGAACGGGACATTGCGGGAAAAGCCACATCCATCCGATTTTCAGGTCTGAACNNTTCGGCATCCCCGTCCTTTTCGGTCCACGCCACAGGAACTCGCATGAACCGATCATGCTTGTGGAATGCGGGGGGGGATTCGTCGTCGAAAACACCGCGGAGCTTTACAGGACGCTCCAGAACCTTCTCGCGGACGACGGGGCGAGGCAAGCGTCCGGGGAACGCGCGGCAAAGTTTGTGGAATCGCACACCGGCGCGACTGCACGATTTCTCGAACATCTCGAGGGGAGACTCCCGAAAAGGCTATGACAATCGCATACTTTGATACCGTCGGCGGGATCGCGGGCGACATGACGATGGCGGCATTCGTCAGCGCCGGAGTGAAGTTCGAGTCGCTCCAGTCGGAGCTCGGCAAGCTGGGGATCGGGGGGTTCGAGCTTTCCGCACGCCACGTGAGGCGGAGCGCGGTGGACGCACTCCATATCGACGTCGTCACGACAGGGGGNNGAGGCGCGCGTCCACGGGACCACCCCCGATAAGGTGCATTTCCACGAGGTGGGGGCGCTCGATTCCATCGTGGATATCGTGGGGTGCGCGATCTGCCTCGAGGCGTGCGGGATTGAGGCGGTGTATTCCTCCCCGGTACGGCTGGGGAGCGGCGGTTTTATCAACACGCAGCACGGCCGGATGCCCATCCCCGCCCCCGCCACGGTCGAGATACTGAAGGGGTACCCGACGGTCCTGACGTCGGTCCCCCACGAACTGACGACGCCCACGGGCGCNNGGGACAAACGAGTTCGCAGAGATTCCCAATCTCCTCCGGGTCATCATCGGCACGCTGGAGTCGCCGCTCGAACAGGAGGATATACTCTGCGTCGAGACGAACATCGACGACATGAACCCGCAGGCGTATCCGTACGTCATCGAGCTTCTCCTCGGCGCGGGGGCGCACGATGCCTATATGGTCCCCATCATCATGAAGAAAGGGAGGCCCGGCATACTCCTTTCCGCAATGGTCGCGCGGACGCACCTCGAAGCGGTCGTCGGGGTGCTGTACAGGGAGACGTCGACGATCGGTTTGAGAATTCAGCAGACGGGGCGCAGGAAGCTCCCGCGCCGTCACTTAGAAGCCGTCACGTCGCTCGGGACTGTGAAAGCGAAAGCGGTCACGAGGGACGGACGGGAGGTCGTGACCCCCGAGTACGAGGAATGCAAGAGGATCGCGTCGGAGCGGAATATCCCCCTTCTCGACGTCATGAAGACACTTGAAAGGGAGCTGAGAGAGGGGACAGGCACGGCGTAAGGATTCTGCAGGCCCACAGCAGTTCAACGAACCCCAGGCATGACATGAAACCACCCGTCGTACTTCTCGCCGCAGGGATACTCGCCATGATCAACGGATGTTCAACCGAAAGACCGCCTTCTCCGCTGGCCGCAAAGATCAAGCGCTTCGCCCCCACGCAGGTCAACGCGGACATTTCGACCCTGAGCACGGGGGACCGGCGGGCGCTCATCAAGCTTGTGGAGGCCGCAAAGCTCATCGACAAGATCTACACGAGGCAGGTCTGGAGCGGAAACGAAGCGCTCCGCAAGGAGCTCGAGGCCGACAGGACGGCAGAGGGAGCCGAGCGACTCCACTATTACAACCTCAATATGTCCCCCTGGTCGAATCTGGACCACAACGAACCGTTTGTTTCCGGCGCTCCACGCATCAGACCCCCCGGCGCGAACTATTATCCCGAAGACATGACGAAGGAGGAGTTCAACGAGTGGGCCGGAACGCTTCCGGAGCCCCAGAAGAAAGAGGCGACGGGGTTCTTCACGACGATACGGCGGAACGGCATCCGCCACCTCATGGCGGTGCCGTACAGCGAGGAATACCGGGACCTGCTCATCCCCGCCTCCCGGCTCCTCAAAGAAGCGGCGGTGTCCACGGACAACGCGTCGCTCAGGACGTTTCTGACAAAACGGGCGGACGCATTCATAAGCAACGACTACTACGAGAGCGACGTCGCGTGGATGGATCTCGACAGCCCGATCGAACCGACGATCGGGCCGTACGAGGTGTACCTTGACGGTCTGTTCAATTATAAGGCCGCGTTTGAAGCGTACATCTGCCTCAGGGACGACTCTTCGACGACGAAGCTTGCGCGGTTCTCGGCACACCTGCAGGAGATCGAGAACGCCCTCCCGATCGACCCGCGGTACAGGAACCCGAAGCTGGGTGCGCTCTCCCCGATACGCGTCGTTGACGAGGTTGTGACGGGAGGGGAGGCGCGCGCCGGCGTGCAGACGGCGGCGTTCAATCTCCCCAATGACGAGCGGGTGACGGCGGAGAAGGGGAGCAAGAGGGTGATGCTGAAGAACGTGCAGGAGGCAAAGTTCAGGACGATACTGAAGCCGATCACCGGAATCGCGCTCGACCCCGTACAGCAGCCCTACGTTTCCTTCAACGCGTTCTTCACGCACATACTCGCGCACGAGCTGATGCATGGGCTCGGGCCCCACACGATCATTGTCCACGGAAAGCGGACGACGGTCCGCGAGTCGATGCAGGAACTCGGCTCCGCGCTCGAGGAGGCAAAGGCGGACATCAGCGGTCTGTTCGCCCTCCAGTACATGATCGATCACGGGATCGTCGACACCACGATGGAGAAGCAGATGTACATCACCTACCTCGCCGGCATATTCCGCTCGGTCAGGTTCGGGATCAACGAGGCGCACGGGCAGGGGATGGCAATGCAGTTCAATTACCTCATGGACGAGGGGGCGATTACATACAACGAGGGATCGGGGCTCTTCTCCGCAGACGTCGCGAAATTCAAGGCGGGCGCCCGGAAGCTGACGGGAGAGATCATGACGCTCCAGGCGCAGGGAAATTATGAAGGAGCCCGGTCACTTCTCATCAAGTACGCGGTCATACGCCCTCCGATGCAACGGACGCTCGACAGGCTGGCCCACCTACCGGTGGACATCGAGCCGGAGTTCACGGGCGTGGAAGAGCAGACGAACTGAGAAAGAGAGGGGGAACATCATGAGCGTATCTCTGAAAAACCTGAACGTCCTGATCACCGGCGCGAGCAGCGGGATCGGGGAGGCGTGTGCCTCCGCATTCGCCCGCGAGGGGGCAAACCTCCTCCTTGCCGCACGGCGGAAGGAGCGGATCGACAGGCTGGCCGGGTCGCTGGAGGAGGCGCACAGCATCATGACGCACAGCTTCGTCCTTGACGTGAGGAACCAGCAGGACGTGGAAAAGGCGGTCGCATCGCTCCCTCCGGCATGGGACCACATCGACATTCTCGTCAACAACGCCGGGCTGAGCAGGGGGCTGACCAAACTCCAGGACGGCGAGATCCGGGACTGGGAGGAGATGATCGACACGAACGTGAAGGGGCTCCTCTACGTGACGCGCGCCGTCCTCCCCGGAATGGTCAGGAGGAACAGCGGGCACGTCATCAACATGGGATCGATCGCGGGACATGAGTTGTACCCGAACGGGAACGTCTACTGCGCGAGCAAGTTCGCCGTCGCCGCCATTTCGAAGGGACTGAGGATGGACCTCCTGGGGACGAACGTGCGGGTCAGCTCGGTGGATCCGGGACTCGTGGAGACCGAATTCAGCGAGGTGCGGTTCCGCGGGGACACAAAGCGCGCGGCGCAGACGTATCTGAACTTGCGCCCGCTCAAGGGTGAGGACGTCGCGGAGGTTGTGATATTCTGCGCGACGCGCCCGCCCCACGTCGACATCGCGCAGGTGATCGTGATGCCGACGGATCAGGCTTCCGTCAACCACGTGCACAGGTCTGCGTGAAGCCCGGACCCGGAACCGGCGGGACGGCGGACGATCTGCACCTGTTCACGCACGAGAACCTTCTTGCACAGATTGCAGCGGCGCCGTTCGGACTCGGAGCATATACGGTGACGTTCTACACGGAGAAGGGGAAACCGGTCAACAAAGTAACGCCGGAGATTGCCGAGTTCTATCTTTATCCCTCCGGCGGGACATTGAGAGACAGCGCGTTCAATCTTGTGTTCTACGATTCGCGGTACGATACATACCGCGGATTCACACCTCCCCACATGAAGAAACCCTGACAATGGCTTCCCCCCCATCGTGCATGACGCCGGACGCCGCGCTCGCTCCGCTGACGACGATCGGGCTCGGCGGTAGAGCCCGGTGGCTCGCCCGGTGCACGAACGGCGGAGAACTGCGCGACTCCCTCGCATTCGCGTCCCGGGAGGGGCTTCCCGTTCAGGTCTTTTCAGGAGGGAGCAACATCATATTCGCAGACGACGGGTTTGACGGGGTCGTCGTGAACGTCGCCCTCCGGGGCATACGCGAGGAAGACTCG
>PMJQ01000046.1 GCA_003157485.1 Ignavibacteriota bacterium | reverse complement strand
TGCTTTCCGGTTGAAGTTGAAGCGCACTCTCGCTCCTGACGTCTGGCTGACTTGCCGACGGAGCGGGCAATGGTGAAGATGGTCCCCGCAGTTTCAATGTGGGACATGCATTAAGAAGGTACTATGACCTCAGGAGAGGTTCATGCCTCTTTCTCGGCATCGTGATCTACTGGGCTGACAGTCCAGAACTCCGCCTGAGGGTGCATTGCAACTGTGACGTGGCTGGCTAGAGCCGCGGTCTGGGCGTGAAGATTGTCGTGTGGAAGCACCCGGCGGTGGGACCTCACGCCTGGAGTTGAAGGAAGGAACCTCCAACTCCAGGCGCACAGGCCTGCCTCACCATCAGGCGAACGCGGGAGGACGACAATCGTCCTTATTTCAGAAGAAGCATCTTACGCGAACTCACGAAATTCCCGGCGGTCAACGTGTACATATACACACCACTCGAGAGATTGTTCGCGTTGAACGTCACCGAGTGCCTTCCAGCCGTCATAGTTCCGGCGACGAGCGTTGCTACCTGTTGCCCGAGAAGGTTGAACACCTTCAACGATACTATCGCGGCCGAGGGGAGAGCGAAATCTATCTTTGTCGACGGATTGAACGGATTGGGATACGCTGCAAAGAGTTCAAACTTAGTCGGCAAACCAGTGGCCACTTCCTGGATGCCCGTCAATCCACTCCATGTATAGTCGCCGATGGGCTTGCCGTCCGTGCCTCCGGTTTTCAGTGCTGTGTTGGTGTAGACCATATCGGCTGCTTCCGGCAGCGGCCAGGTCGGAACCCAGTTGATGGCGCTTCCTACCTGGGTCAACTTGTAGCCCCAGAGATCGGTAAGCGCGGTGCCACCGCGGATCTCTCTGAACCACGGAAGCAGGCCGATTCCGTTCGTGCCACCGCCATTGAGGACGCTGGCGACGCCGGAACCGAATCCCGGATCTGCATTGACGTTCCCCGACTGGTTGAAGCCGGGAAATGCCGTCTTGTTGCTGAAGAATCCCGCGGTACGAGGGTTCATCCACGAAGGAGTGTAGACCGAATCCGCGTGTGCCGTGTCGTTCCAGGAGGTCCAGAAATCCGTGACCGCAGTGGGCCAGAACCATGCATTGTTCTTGACCTCAACAACGCGTTTCGCCTCGGACAACATGCGGAAGTTCGGGCTTGCCTTGTCCGCCGGGTTGAACACGCTGTCTTTCGCAAGATCAAGCGTATCGAGATCAATCACAGATGACTTCTCGGGGGACCAGAGCTGATCCCACCACGGCATCTCCGTTTTGGAGATCGCGCCCGCATTCAGTCCATAGAAGATGTTGTTGTCCCACTTCGCATTGGCCTGATTGAACTCAAAGAAGGCGTTCTTGAACGTGTAGACGATCGTGTTGTGGCTGAATTCGAAATACTTCGAGTAGTATTTCGTCACGGTCGCGGACGCATACCCGTTGATGCACAACATGGTGTTGTTCCTGAAGATCACCGAATCCGTATAGACGGCACCNNGAATTCAGAATGGTGAACTTGTCCCAGTTCCCATTGTATCCGATGGCGAGGTTCTGACAACCGTCAAATACCACGCCATTGATGGTCGTGGCAACGCTGTCGCCCGTAACCTGAACCGGAACGGCTGCCCCCCCGGCATTCGTATTGTTTGTAGCAACCGCAAGGAGATACAGATTCTGGAGTGTCAACTTCGCCCCCTTGCCCGTCACATTGAAAAGCGTTACGGGTATGGAATTGTCACCGAGAACGCCGGGTTGGATACACGGGGGACGTCCGTTGGTTCCGAGGACGCCGAGGAACGTCGCACTCGACTTCACAATGATGGCGCCCATGTAGATATACGTGGTATCGCGCGACGGAAGCTTGTATACAGTGTGCTTGAATGCACCGCCGGCGATGGTGTCGGCACTGATGACCGCGTCAAGACTCGTCCCTGTTGTGGCATACACAACAAGAGTATCGAGCGGGCCAGCGACGGCCGCCGTCGGCGCCAACGCCAGCACCAGCAACGCAATCGTGAATAGAGCAGTTAGCAGGTGTTTCATGATGTTCCTCCTAATGATGGAGTACGTGAAGGACCTCGACAACTACGGGAGACGCCAATAACTACATCTGTTGCGTGTGTTTGGAGAACGGCCCGGACCACCTCCTTTTATTCTGGCCTTTGTGAATGATCTGTGGATAGTAATGGCACGAGTATCACTTCTAGATGCTCCAGCCCAACAACCGCTGCATCACATTCGCCAACGGACCCCCAGCTCTGCGGTCATACCGTAGTTCTGCTGCGACCGCGGCACGCCTGCCGTCGCCTGAATCACGGAGACATCGTGCGCGCTGTTCAGGTTATTGAGGTTGCCGTACACCTGAAGGCCGAACCAGGGGAGATCCTGCTTCACCGAGGCATCCCAGCGCGTATACGGCGACGTGTTTTCGCGGAGCTGCGGCCAGTAGTTCGGGCCGGTGAAGATATCCGCCTGGTACAACATCGAGACACGTGCAGAGAAGCCCTGATAGTCGAACCCTATCGAGAGATTCAGGATGTTGTCGGGCTGGTACAACAGCCGATCAGTAAATGAGGTGTCGACATGGGTTAGGACTCTGCCGGTCGATCGCGTATCAACGTAGGGGTACTGAGCCTTCGAGAAGATATGCGTATAGTTTATATTGAAGACCAGCCCTGAGAACGGGACGGGGAGATACCAGAAATGCGTCTGCCAGTCCATTTCGATCCCCCAGTTTTCAATCTGGTAGGTGTCATTGACGTAGGTGGAAATGCTGTATGTCCCGGTCGGCGGTGTTGCGCCCAAATATCGTGATGGATAGTAGCGCTCGAGCTCAGTACCGGACGCATAGAACGTCCATGGATAGATGAGGTTATCAATGCGCTTCAGGAATCCGCCTACCGTGAACAGCCCGATGGAGTTGTCATAGAACGACAGGTACGCATCGAAATTCTTTGATTGGGATGGCACCAGTGCCGGATTGTTATAGGAGATGGCACTCTGGCCGACATCGATGCGGGGGATGATCGCATTGTAGTCGGGATACGAGAGGGTCTGGCTGTACGCCAGGCGGACATCGCACCAGGCGAGTGGTTTGTACCGGATGGAGAGGTTGGGGAGCCAGTATCCGTGACTTTGCGTGACAGTGGTATCAAAATGCTGATAGGTCAGATACGCGACAGGGGATTCAACCCCCTGCGCGCCGGAATATTGCGTCCTGATGTTCTGGTAGCGCACACCGGGGATGAGCGTGATTTGCGGCCCAATCTCGACTGTTGCCATGACATATGCCGCACGCTGATCCTCAGTCCCGTCGTAGTTGTATGTCGTGGAGAGGAAATTGTTGGTGGCATACGCTATCGCGCTGCCGTTGGCCGCGATAGCGGCAATGTTTCCGCGCAGCAGATCTGCAGTTTCCGACAGCATCCCGTAACTGAGAGGGGCTCCCATGGTATAATCGCCGTCGAGAAACGTGCCATACCGGAAATTGGGGTCGGTGAACCATGTAATCGGCATTGAAGTGGTGCCCGTCGGCAGTCCAAAATGCGACGTGATCAGATC
>PMJQ01000034.1:4462-8452 GCA_003157485.1 Ignavibacteriota bacterium | reverse complement strand
TTTGCCGATGAATATCACTGGAAGGACGGGATCGGTCCGCGCGCCGACCGTCCAAAGATGGTGAACTCAAACTGGGGGGGAGTGACGGAAGACAACAGCTTCGGCACGCATGAATTCATGGATCTGTGTGAACAGCTCGGATGTCAGCCCGTCATTTGCGGAAACATCGGAAGCGGCACGGTGAGGGAAATGGCTGAGTGGGTCCAATACCTCACGTCCGACGGGGATAATCCCATGACCGCCCTGCGGAGGAAAAACGGCAGGGAGAAGCCCTGGAAGGTGAAGTTCTGGTGCGTGGGGAATGAGACATGGGGATGCGGCGGGATCATGTCGGCGGACCATTACGCCAACGAGCTCGGGCGATATTCGTTCTTCCTCAAAAATTACGGCCCCAATGCGCTCTACAAGATCGCTTCCGGCGGGCTCGAAAGGGACTACGACTGGACTGAAACACTGATGAAGAAATGGAAGGGCACGGACGGGTGGCTTCAGCCGTACATGAGCGGATACTCTCTGCATTTCTACACGGTGAACGATTGGAACAGGAAGGGGTCTGCAACGGAATTTGCCGAGAACGACTGGTTCACGACCCTTGCAAAAACGATGGCAATGGACACGCTTGTCACCCGTCACGGGGAGATCATGGAGAAGTATGATGCGCAGAAGAAGATCGGCCTCATCGTCGATGAGTGGGGGAACTGGTTCGACGTGGAGCCGGGAACGAATCCCGGCTTCCTCTACCAGCAAAACACGCTCCGTGACGCAATGGTGGCAGCGGTGAACCTGAACATCTTTCACAAACACTGTGATCGCGTCAAGGGGGCGAGCATTGCGCAGATGGTCAATGTGCTGCAGGCGATGATTCTTACGAAGGACAAGGAGATGACGCTGACCCCGTCGTACTATGTCTTCAAGATGTATGCTGTGCATCAGGACGCCGTGCTGCTCCCGGTGGATCTGCAGTGTGCATCATACAGCAACGGTGAAAGGTCGATCCCCGCGTTAAGCGTGACCGCATCGAGGGACAGGGAGGGGAAGATCCACGTCTCGGTCGCCAATCTCGATCCGTCGAAAGCGCAGAACCTCCGGTGCGAATTGAAGGGAACAGCCGGCGCGAACGTGACAGGTGAAATCATCACGGCGGCAACGATAAACGCGTACAATGATTTTGGGAAGCCTGAAACGGTGAACATAAAGCCGTTTTCGGGCGCGCAGCTCCAGAACGGTATTCTCACTGCTGCGCTTCCTGCGAAATCCATCGTGACGCTTGAGGTGCATTGACCCGCCCAACAGATCCGATCATGTCAAAGCTTTGCCGAATGGCCTGGCAGGGGTGAGATCAGCCAGCTGGATCGGCAACGGGCGGAGCACCCGAAACGTTTGCATCAGGATTGCTCAAGTCAGCTTATTGACGGGGCAAGATCGATTATGAGCAAAGTCGTTCTCTTAGCCGCGCTGACTGTGATTGCCACATGCCTTCATGCACAGGATTTCGGGAGTTGGGCTCCGACACCTCCGATGGGATGGAACAGCTGGGACTGCTTTGGACCGACTGTCACAGAAGGGGAGGTAAGGGCAAATGCCGTGTACATGGCTGCCAATCTCAGGAAGTTCGGTTGGCAGTATGTCGTTGTCGACATACGCTGGTATGTCGAAAATGACAGGGCGCACGGCTACAACGAAGACAATCCCGTTCTGACCCTGGACGAGTACGGAAGGCTGCTGCCGGCCGTCAACCGGTTCCCTTCCTCCGCGGGCGGCAACGGGTTCAGGCCGCTGGCGGAGTATGTCCACGGGCTGGGGTTGAAATTCGGCATACACATCATGCGGGGTATCCCGAAGCTTGCCGTTGAACGCAACCTGCCGATGGCCGGGACGAACTTCCGGGCGCGGGATATCGCGAGCACGCGGGGTCTGTGCTCGTGGCTCCGGGATATGAACACGGTGGAAGCGGGAAGACCGGGCGCGCAGGAGTACTACAATTCCCTCTTCACGTTGTATGCCTCCTGGGGGCTCGACTTTGTCAAGGTGGACGATATCTCCTCGCCGTATCACGGCGATGAGATTGAACTGGTCCGCAGGGCCATCGATCACTGCGGGCGGCCGATCGTCTTGAGTCTCTCGCCCGGTCCGGCGCCGCTCGACCGCGCCGGGGACGTCAGCGCTCACGCCAACATGTGGCGCATCGTCGGAGACTTCTGGGACAACTGGGTGCAGCTCGAAGAGCATTTTGCACTCTTTAAGAAGTGGGCGCTGTACGTGCGGCCGGGTCATTGGCCCGACGGCGACATGCTTCCGTTGGGCAGGATCGGCATCCGCGCCGAGCAGGGTGACCCCCGTATGACCCGCTTTACGGGCGACGAGCAGATCACGCTGATGTCGCTCTTTCTCATTTGCCGATCGCCGCTGATGTTCGGCGGGAACCTTCCCGACAACGATCCATTTACGTTAAGCCTGATTTCCAACGAAGAGGCGCTCTCTGTTCTGCAGAGGAGCAGGAACAACAGGCTCCTACTCGACGATGGAGAACGCGTCGCATGGGCGGCCGATGACGCGGGGACACGCGACAAATATGTGGCTCTTTTCTATGTCGATCGAAAGCCGGTTGTGGAAAGCAGGGCTGTGTGGAGCAGCAGGCTCCTGACCCGCACACCCGGCGGTCAAAGTGATGCGGTGAAGGCAAACATTGGAGGGGCGGGGAAACTGTACCTCGTCGTGATGCCGGGAAAGGACGGGAACGCGTGGGACCATGCGGACTGGATCGCGCCGAAACTCATCGGAAGGAACGACACGCTCAGTCTGACCGGGATCAAGTGGGTCAGGGCGACTTCAGGATGGAGCACCGCAAACGTCGGCAGAAGCGTGGGGGGGAATGATCTGACCGTTGACGGCAAAGTCTACGCAGACGGGATTGGCACGCATGCCGCGTCGATAATCGAATATGACATCCCCCGGGGGTACGACAGCTTCTCCTCGGTTGTCGGACTCGATAAGGAATGTCTTGACCATCCCGAAGGTGCGACCGTGAAGTTCCTTCTCTTTACGGAATCTCCGACGGGATCCGCGCCGGCGGATTCAATCTCCATATCGTTGACCCCCGAGCAGCTCGGCGTGAAAGGGACCTGGCGGGTCCGTGATCTCTGGGGGAAGAAGGATCTGGGGGCACTTGGGAGCGGAATCTCGCTCTCTGTGCGGAACCACGGCGCCGCTCTGCTGAGTGTGCGGGAGGCGAAATGAACGCGGCGTGCATGCGATGGGCAACCAAACAACCTCCCGTGAATCAATGACAGGGCATCCTGTGAAGTCCATACTGTTGACTCTTCTGTGTGCTGCGCTCTCTGCGAGCCTCCGGGCGCAAACGCTCCCGTATCAGAACCCCGGCCTTGGCTCTGAAGAGAGGGCCAGAGACCTGCTCACCCGGCTGACATTGAGTGAGAAGGCGGCCTTGATGTGCGACGAATCGGACGCTGTTCCGCGTCTTGGCATCAGGAAATTCAACTGGTGGAGCGAAGCACTCCATGGCCTGGCCAATACCGATAGCGTCACCGTGTTCCCGGAACCGATCGGCATGGCTGCCTCGTTCGATGACGCGCTCGTGTACAAAGTGTTCAGAGCCGCGTCGGACGAAACCCGCGCCAAATACAACGAGGCGAGGCGGAGGGGGGAGGAGAACAAACGATTCCTGAGCCTGTCGGTATGGACCAACAACGTGAATATTTTCCGCGACCCCCGCTGGGGAAGGGGCCAGGAGACATACGGGGAAGATCCCTATCTGACGTCGCGCATGGGCGTTTCTGTTGTGAAAGGACTCCAGGGACCGCCCGATGCAAAATACCGGGAGCTCCTGGCCTGCGGCAAGCACTTTGCCGTGCACTCCGGTCCGGAATGGAGCCGTCATACGATAAACCTCAACGACGTCGACCCGCGCGATTTGTTTGAAACGTATCTCCCCGCGTTCAAGGCGCTTGTCCGGGAGGCCGGCGTCCGCGA
>PMJQ01000034.1:0-4448 GCA_003157485.1 Ignavibacteriota bacterium | reverse complement strand
GATGTTGAGTGCGGATATGGCTATGCGTTCAAGAAACTGCCGGATGCCGTCAGCAAGGGGCTGATGACGGAACACGAAGTGGACAGGCATCTCCTGCGCGTATTGGTCGGCCGTTTCGATCTGGGGGAGATGGACGGCGATTCTCTGGTCCCCTGGTCGAAGATCCCCCTCTCGGTTGTCAATTCTCGCGAACACAGGGCACTCGCGCTCGAGATGGCCCGCCGGTCAATGACACTCCTGCAGAACAAGAACAGTATTCTGCCTCTGTCCGGGTCCGTGAAGAGAATCGCGGTCATAGGACCGAACGCCGATGATCAGGCGATGATGTGGGGGAACTACAACGGCACGCCGTTCAAGACCATAACCATTCTCGAGGGCATAAGGACCAGGATCCCAAAAGCCGCGATTGTCTACGACAAAGGGTGTAACCTGGCGGAGAACGTGGTCACTGTCAGCGCGATTGGTGAGTGTTCCATTGACGGCAGGCCGGGTATGAAGGCGACGTACTGGAACAACCGTGAATCCGGCGGTGAAATTGCTGCGACCGACCGGATCGTTCATCCGATCAAGCTCACAACGTTCGGGCAGCATGAATTCGCCAGGGGTGTTCATCTGGAGAATTTCTCCGCCAGATACGAGACGATCTACAGACCTTCGCAATCGGGGGAGATCGCGTTCAAACTGGAAGCCTGTGGAGGATGTGAGCTGACAGTCAACGGTGACACCCTCTCCAGGGTTTACATGTGGAGACCTCTCCCGAAGCGCGCTGTGTACAATGTTGAAAAGGGGAAGGAGTACAGGATCGAAGTACGCTTCAGGCAGATTCAGAACTGGACAGCCAGTCTCAGCCTGGATTTTGGCAAGGAAGTGCCTGTCAGCTACGATGCACTTGTCAGGAAGCTGAAAGGGGTCGATGTTGTTGTGTTCGCGGGGGGTATCTCCGCCCAGTTGGAAGGGGAAGAAATGCCCATCCAGCTCCCCGGTTTCAAGGGGGGCGACCGCACCGATATTGAGCTTCCGCAGGTGCAGCGCAATTGCCTCAAAGCGCTCAAAGAGGCGGGGAAGAAGGTCGTCTTCATCAATTGCTCGGGCTCGGCCATAGGGTTGGTGCCGGAAACCGAAAGTTGCGATGCCATTCTTCAGGCCTGGTATGCCGGACAGTCAGGCGGCCAGGCAATCGCCGAGGCGCTCTTCGGCGACTGTAACCCTTCCGGGAAATTGCCGATCACCTTCTACAAGAGCATTCAGCAGTTGCCCGATTTCGAGAATTACGCGATGACAGGGCGGACGTACCGATTCATGTCCGATCCCCTCTTCCCGTTCGGGTTCGGGTTGAGCTATACGACATTTGCGATCGGCAACGCCCAGATCAACAAGACGGACATCACGAAAGACGACGTCGTTCAGCTCACAATACCTGTCGCAAATACGGGCAGGCGTGCGGGCACAGAGATCGTTCAGGTATATGTCCGCAAAGTCAACGACATACACGGGCCGTTGAAGACCCTGCGCGGCTTCCAGCGGGTTGACGTTGCCGCCGGCAGAACCGCAGAGGCAAGTATCGCCCTTCCTCCTTCCGCATTTGAATTCTTCGACAGGACAAGCGGCAGGATGTCTCTCACCGCGGGAGACTACGAAGTGTGGTACGGCAGCAGTTCTGATGCGAAAGACCTGAAGATGGCGACAATCACACTTCACTAGCGGTCAGGCTGCTTAATCGCGGGAAACCCAATCTCCACACTAACGAAAGCCCTCGGACCTCTGCCATGAAGTGGACAATTCTGGCGGGACTGTGCCTCCTGTGTTCAACGCCCGGCATGTCACAGGTGGCGAGCCTTGCGTCGCCAAACGGGAAGATCGTCATCGCACTCTACAATCAGGAGAACGCGGATTCCGGCGCATGGTATCTGAATGTGCGTTACGTGAACAACGGCAGCGCGAGCGAGGCCATTCCGCGGATTCACCTCGGGCTGACGCGCGGCGATCAGGATTTTTCGAACAGTCTTCGTTTCCTGGGGAGCGCAAAGCCGACGAGCATACTCGAACGCTATCCCGTCCTGCACGGCAAACGGGCCCAGTGCACGAATGCGGCCGGCGAAGTCGTTGTCAGTTTCGAAACCCCGCGCAGGGCACGACTCAACGTGATACTCCGGGCCTACAACGACGGGGTGGCCTTCCGGTACGAGTTTCCCGAAAAGGATGGTTCGTTTGTCGTCAGGGACGAACGCACGTCGTACGAGATTCCCCCGGGTGCACGGCGATGGGTGGAACGATGGAACCCTGCGAACGAAGGGCTGTATNNACCTATTGCGGATCGAAGCTGAGCAATGCCGTCGACAGATTCCGGTACAAAGTGACGTTTCCTGATCCCGGTGATGGAAATGGCGTCGGAGCGTCGATGCCGGCAATTACGCTCCCCTGGAAATCTCCATGGCGGATCGTCATCATGGGCGGCCTGTCGGACATCGTCGAATCGACGCTCGTCGACGATGTCTGTCCGCCTTCTGTCGTGCAGAAGACCGATTGGATCAAACCGGGGCTTGCGTCATGGAATTACTGGTCGAGCAACCACGGCACAAGGGACTACAGGGTCGTCTGCGCGTTTGCCGACCTGGCAGCCGCCATGCACTGGCCGTATACGCTTCTCGATTGGGAGTGGGATGCCATGGGGAACGGTGGCACGCTTGAGGATGCCGTGAAGTATATCCGGGCCCTGGGCGTCACGCCTCTGATCTGGTACAACGCGGGGGTGCAGCCGTGGGCCGCAATGACTCCCCGGGATCGCATGCGCACGCATGAGAACCGTATGGAGGAGTTCTCGAAGCTGAAGAAGATGGGGATAGCCGCCGTCAAGGTCGATTTCTTCGAGAACGAAAAGCAGGACATGGTGTCGTACTATCTCGACATTCTGGAGGATGCAGCCCGGTTCGAGATGATGGTGTATTTCCACGGCTGTATGGTGCCCCGCGGATGGGAGCGCACGTATCCNNACAAATTCCCAGTATCCTCACACGACGTCGTACGGCCATGAGCTGGCCCTCAGCGTCGTGTTCGAATCCGGTTTTCAGCATATGGCAGACCGGCCGTCCGGCTACCTCGAATTGCCCGATCCGGCGAGGACATTCCTCAGGGAAGTGCCCGCTGCCTGGGACGATACGAAATTGCTGGACGGGTATCCGGGGCGGGATATCATCATCGCACGGCAGAAAGGCGCCTCCTGGCACATCGGAGGACTCAACGGCGAACAAACCGAAAAGACCAAGACCCTGGCATTCGGCTTCCTGCCTGAAGGGAAGCGTTACAGACTCACGCTGATCGTGGACGGCACACACGACAGGGATCTTGCCGTCCAGTACGCGGTGGTGGACAGATCGAGTTCCGTTCACGTGAAAGAGCTGCGCCGTGGTGGCTTTGTCGCGTCTGTGACACCGCTCCCCTGAAGGATAGCGTATCCCTTGAATCATCATGGACGAATGAATCATGAAGCGTAGAGTATTCCTGAAAAAGACCGCGGTTGCCGCCGGCGCTGCGGGCTCTGCGAAGCTGTTGTTTCCGTTCACGGCACACGGAATGGGTTCCGAAGAGTCATTGGAGAGTGCCGGCACGACGCCAGGACCGGGAGGAGCGGTACGAAAGGACATCCGTTCCGCGGACTATCTCCGCCGCGTGAGGGGGGAGAAGTATGTGCCTGGACCGCCGGTATTCGCGGAATCCCTTCAGTCGCCTGCCGTGAAGGTCACGCCAATGTCGCTCGCGGAGCGGCTCAGGCGGAACATTGTGCCGAGACGCGGTTTCTGCAGTACTGCGCCCGGCACGGCACTCAGCGAGGGGCTAACCTCCGGCAACGGGGCAATGAACATCGAGATGACGTGCGATCCGTACTCGGAACAGATTCTCTTCCATCATGAAAGTCTGCTTATGCCGTGGAAGAGGCCCCTCGAGGCCCCGAATGTGGCGGACATATTCCCGCAGGTGCGGCAGATGGTGATGGACGGGAAATACCGCGAAGCCATTGAGTTCGCGTTCAAGGAGATGGAGAAGGGCCCCATCAAGGTGAATACGTTTGGGCACCCCACAATCCCGGCATTCCTCATGCGCCTTGATTTCCCGAAGACAAAGTCGGCCAGGGACTATCTCCGCACTGTGGATTTCGAGAGCAGTGAGGCAAATGTATATTGGAACGACGAGCGCGGCGAATGGCTCCGTCAGACGTTCACCTCCCGGCCCGACAACGTCGTGGTCCAGTTGTTCACCGCCCCGGCGGGCCAGTCGGTGAATGTCCGGATTGCACTCTCGGATTCCGGGAGAAGGATGCGCCCCAATGCGGCATTCCGGGGAATGAATGAGGGGACGAGGACAAGCAGCGGGGAAAGCGACATTCAGAGTGACTTTAACGAACAACGGCTGATTTACAAGTGCCGTCTGGATCCCTCCACGGATAACAGCGG
>PMJQ01000092.1 GCA_003157485.1 Ignavibacteriota bacterium | reverse complement strand
GACCCAAGGTAACTACAAATATCAGACATATCGAACGACGACTCACGTGCCGCTCAATTGGTCCGCGGGATCCGAATACGAGCTCTTTACCGTTCCAGTGAATGGAAGTGCTGGAGTGGAAGACTTTACGTTGACCAACGCCCTCTCAGGGGGTCAATGGTTTGTCGACATCAACTATCTCGACAAGACCGACAGCGTCTTCTATCAGCCAGTCGTAACATGCACTGGTATTACATCACAAAACAAGGCAGACAACTCGGCCTCTACGGCTTTTAACGGCCCGCGTCACCTAGCAAAAACAAGCACGAAACTCCATGAGGTCTACAACAGTGGGGGCCAGATTGTCTATCGGCGAAAAGACCTAAGTGGAAGTTGGGAGGTTACTAAGAGGATTAGCTTCGATAGTCTCAATTCACAGAATGATCCGTCCCTCATTGTTGCGCATGACGGCTCCATCCACATTGTATGGCAGCAATTGCTAACTTCTACTTCCTATGCAGTCTGGTATGCCCGGAGTACCGATGGTGGGACATCATGGTCGAGGCCAGACACGCTCTTGCGAAATATCCCGATTGTTCAGAACCAGTGGAATGTCTATCCGGTTATCGCAGAATATGGGACAACCCAGCTAGTAGTGGTGTGGTGCACAGGAAACGCTGGTTCAACAGGACTTCAATACAGGATCTCTAGCAATCTAGGACAGAATTGGAGTACAGTTGCCGGATTGACAAGTTCGGGCACGAATACCTGGTATCCGAGTTTGGCTCCAGCGTCAAACTACCTGATGCTTACGTACGATGGGCGCTATTATGGCGTGTATTCACGAATCTACAATGGCACATGGCAGCCAGAAGTGTCTGTAAGCAACGGGGACGGTATGTATAGTGATGGATACTCTTCCGTTGCGGTAGATCCATATAATCAACCGCTGGCGGCTTGGTGTGCTCAGAGTACTGGACACTACGAATATACTATCGTATACAGATCCGGCTATTCCAATGGGGCTTGGGGGAGCGGATTCGTCCAATTTGCTGTCGATGCGCCAGGAGTCCATGACGTCTACCCATCCGTAACCTGGGACAATCGAGGCGGACTATATGGTGTCAACATCATATACACTACTACAACGAATCTTATCAAAGGTGTGAAGTTCACTTACACAACCTGGTCCTCGCCGTTCGTCTTGAGTTCAACCGGCCAATGGCCAAATTCGAGCATAGCAAACCAGACAACCTCGCCCGGTGAACCCATTAACGTGTGGTCAGATCAAACTGGAAACCCATACCAGGTAGTGCTCCAATCAGACGGGAATTACAGCTTCCAAAAGGTCTCGGCACCCACCGTTCCGATAGCTGATCTTCATCGAAGAATAGTCGTAGAGGGGCAGAGAAGCGGATCGACAATATGGTTTGATCTGGCCCCGCTCAGGGTTGTGACATCCAGTAATGATACAGTGGCAATCCCGTTCAAGACCCTCGATCTGACAAAGCCGTTTGTAGCGACGATAACGAATGCCTGGGACTACCTTGGGACAGACCAGATTACCCTTCCGGCCAATGCGAAGTCTTTGCTAATTGAAACCGATGTTTCCTCCTACGCCAAGCAGGATTCTCTGGGCAGTAAGAACGTAAATGTCTTTACGTCTAGCTCCTTCAGGATTGACGGCATAAAAACTTCACAAACAGTACCGCTCTTGAGTTCGCAAGCGTCGGTTTCCGGTAAGAAGAATATCGATGTTTCGAGTCAGGCGGGGCAAGCTATCACGCTCCGAATGGTTGGCGCTATTCCGGCCGCCAGTACTGAGCCCGTGGCGATCGGCGTAGGAGATGTGTACATTGCACGCAAACCCTGAACGCGAGGTGATCATGAAGATTACGTTAACTGCACTCTTGATATGCTTCGTTTCCACGAGTTTACTCGGACAAACGCCATATCCTATTCCAGCGGATTCGAAAGGGAACCAGATCATTCTGACGGTTGCCAACGAATCGAAGACGACCGCAGCCCAGAAGCTTCAGGTGCAAGTACAAAATGCATCTTCTGCGATCGTTTTCTCTCGGTCGAGCGCATCTGTAACAACTATCCCTATCGGTAAGGAGTCTGACGTTACTTTCAAATTCGATGTGGTTCGCGAAGCAAAAATCGGGAAGAACGATACGCTCCTATTCGTGATTACCGACAGCACCGGGGCGGCCTGGACAAAGACTGTGATAGTCTCTTACACCGGTCCTCATGTGTTCAAACTCGAGCAGAACTTCCCGAATCCATTTAACCCCTCGACGACGATCTACTACGATCTGCCCGAGGACAGTCACGTCAAGATCATGGTATACGACATCCTGGGCCGCCAGGTGAGGTCGCTGATTGACGAACAAGAATCAGCCGGCTATCAAAAGGTTCGGGTCCTACGTGAGATGAATCGCCGTAGCATGATAGATTCGTGAAGAGCTTGGCGCCATTACTAGGTATGTACTGTCTTAGCCCGTGATTCTCATCTTGTTGCCAATCACGCAACGAATCCTCATTGGATCTCCAGCTCGTCCTTCCCCGGAAGCGCCGGGAACGGGGCGTGGGGTTCGGTCTGGTACCAGAACGCGGTTGTGGCGATGTCGTCTTTGAGAGGGAGGTATCTCCCTCCGGACTGCCAGCCGAGTGCCTGTATCGTAACCCGGAGATCCTTCTCGAATCGGACCGGGTCCATGATGTGCCAGCGGTACAGGCCGAACCTCTGCTGTGCATTGTAGAACCCGTCGGGCCGGATCACCTGCGCCAGCCCTGAATAGGGGGTACTGAATTCCTGGTACCCCTTTTTTTCGCCGTTTTCAAAGTCGTACGATCCGCAGAAATAGTCTTCCGTCCCGGTTCCGTTGATTGTCGGGAAATCCGTATCGCCGTCGATATAGAATTTTATCTCACCTTCACCCCACCACCCGTTGTTGTGCACTCCCCACGCGATGTATGTCCCCACGTACTGCCCCCATCCCTTCACGCCGTCGAGTATCGTCACGACGTCCTTCTCCCTGAGGGGATTGACCCTTCTGAACTGTGCATGAAAATACGCCGCGTCGGCTGGGACGTCCGTGAGCGTGTAGTCGATCTGAAAATAGACGGTCACGTCCTCTGCACCGATATCCTGCATCGTGATTCTGCAGCTTTTCCTGAACGGCATCTCCCAGTAGCAGTTCAATCCGCTGTGCGGATTCACGCACACGGCGGGGGATGAGATCTGGCCGTATTCGCCCCACCCGCACGCGAAGAAATCGCCCGCAGGGCTCTCCACCGAAGGAGTTTCCTCACCGTCCCAGTATATGCGCAGTATCAGGTGGCGCCAGTTCCCTGTCGGCGTCATCCAGATATGCTGTATCGCGCCGGACCCTTTTATCTCCGCGGCCGTATACGTCTCGCCCGCCTTGATATCGACTGAGGGGGACATTTTCCATCCCCGGCCCAGTTCGCGTGCGGCACGCGCGCCCGTCCCTTCGGTCGCCATCCCCCCTTTCCCCTTCTCCCCCGTGGGATTCTCCGGGCTGATGGACCGGGATTTCGCCTTCGAGAGCCTGGAGAGATTTCCCATTCCACCCGAAAGGCCGTTGAATGAACCCTGCGCCGATGCATCCTGTATGACGACGGCCGCCAGGAGAACCATGAGAATCAATCCGGCGGCCATTCCCGCAACATTCCTCGTCATCCAGGAGCGTGTGCATGGTGTCCGTAATCCGTGCGCGCTCATTCTGGAAGCCACTCTCCTCCCCTGTCGATGTTGTCTTTCGTATAGACCCTCGAGGGAAGCGTGATTTCCCTGGGGACGGTTTTTCCGCCGAGTATTGCAAGCGCCGTCTCGATCGCCTCGCGGCCTCCGGTCGGGTACTCAAAACACGCAGAGAGTATTCCCTGCCTCACGTACATCTGGCCTTCCTGCGGAAGCCCGTCGATGCCGACAAACGCCATCTCTCCGGCCCGTCCCGCCGCTTTCGCCGCCAGGTAAGCGCCGTGGGCGGCCGGGTCATTGTGGCCGTAGACGAGATCGATTTTCGGGAACCTGGCGAGCGCTGATTCCATCTCCTTCCGCGCGTTCGGCTCGAGCCACTTCATGTCCGCCTCGAAGAGCACTTGTATCCGCGTCGTGCGGATCCCTTCGCGGAATCCGGAGTTCCTGTCCTGCCCCGGGATGGACGTCATGAGCCCTTTGAGCTCCACGACGTTCCCCTTCCCCCCGAGAAATTTGGCGATCCAGCTCCCCGCGGCCCGTCCGATTTTTTTGTTGTCCGCACCTATGAAGCAGGTGTACCGGTCTCCGAGAACCTTGCGGTCGAGCACGATCACCGGGATCCCTTTGTCGTATGCGTCGGCGACGGCCCGGGTGAGCGGCGCCGCCTCCTTCGGTGAGATAAGTATGAGGTTTACCCCGGCCCTGACAAATTCTTCAATGTGTGCAACCTGCCGGAGGTTGTCGTTCTGCGCGTCCTTGTACACGACGGTGATCTCCGGGTGCCCCTCTGCGGCCTTTTTGATGTCCGCATTCATCTGGACCCGCCACGGCTCCCCCAGGTTGCACTGGCTCATCCCTATCGTCCACCGCGCTTTCTGGGCCGGTGAGGGGGGCGCCAGGGAGAGCACGAGCGCTGCGAATATGAGGAGTTCTCTTTTCATCGGAGTCCCTTCGTGGGTCACGTTTTCAACGCTTTTTCTGAAACAGAACAGCCGCTACGATGATCGCTCCCGTGAGCATCAGGCGGGTCTCTTCTCCGACCGCGTTGATGCTCAGTATTTTCTCGAGGTATCCGATGATGAGTATGCCGAGCGCGGTGAGCCAGACGGTCCCTTCCCCTCCCCGGAGGCTCGTCCCTCCGATCACGACCATCGCGATCGCCGAAAGTTCGTACGTGCTCCCCGCCTCCGGATCTCCCTGGAGCTCCTGTGCCGCCTGGCATATCCCCGCGACGCCGCAGAGCACGCCGCTGAGTGCGTACGCATATACCGTCGTTCTCCGCACCTGAATCCCGGCATACCGCGCAGCCTCCTCGTTCCCCCCCAGAGCGTATATGTGCCTCCCCGTGCGCGTACGGGAGAGAAATATCCCGCAGAGAAGGAGGGAGGCCGCGAGTATGAGCGTTACAACGGCGATATGCCCCCCCGCGATTCTTGCGCTGAGGAGATCGAAGACGGGGGGGACGGGGACGTACCTGTACGAGCCGTCGGGCATCTCGAGTGCGGTTGAGATCTTCTGTCCGGCCGAAATCCACTTGGCAATCCCCCGGGCGAAGACCATCATTGCGAGCGTCGAAATGAACGGCTGTATCCGGAACCGCCCGGTGAGGTACCCCGAGACCGCTCCGCAGGCGAGGCCCCCGGCGAGCGTTGCCGCCGCGGCAAGGACCGGGTGCCACCCCGCATGTATTGTCAGGATGGAAAAGAGAACGGCGGTGAGCCCCAGGACGCTCCCGACCGAGAGGTCGATCCCGCCGGAGATGATCACCACCGTCATCCCGCAGGCGAGTATCCCGATCACCGAAACCTGGCGGAGCATGTCCCGGTGGGTTCCCCAGGAGAAAAACGCCCCGTCGGCGTTGAACACGAGCCCGAGGGCGAACACCATCAGGAGCGAGAGACATGCGCGGAAGGCGGGGGACCGGAAGAGCCGCCGGACGCTCGTCACCGGGTCGATCCGCAGAAGCAGACCTTCAGCCCGAGTTCCTTCATCGCCGCTCCCTTGACGAACATGGCGTTCCGTGCCGTCGCTCTGTCGGGAGCGTATGCGACCTGAATGTGATTCGATTTGTGCCGGGCCATCATCTGGTCCCTTGTGATCCCTTCGAGCACGGCGTGCATGACCGGCCACTGAGGGGTCGTGAGCTTCCACCGCTCTTCGGTCTCTTCGTCGGGGAGCGACACTGCACGGGCGAGCCCCGTGTCGTAATGCAGAGCCCCGCCCGCGATGAACACGCGGCTCCAGACGACGTGGCCCGGCCGGCTCACTCCTTTGATCGAGCTCCCTCCGAGCCTGAAGTACATCGGAGGCTGTCGTTCGCCGACCGCCCCCCGGTACCCCCCCTCAAGATGCGCCGGCGGAACCGCCCCCGAGATCTCGAACAGCCAGACAAACCGGTCCTTGCCGTCGACGTTGAACGTCCGCCCCCAGCGTATGTCGTGAAGCGTATTCTCCGGCGGGAGACCGAGCGACCGCCAGAGTTTGTATGTGACGAGCGCGTCGAGCCCGGCGCATTCGTCCACTTCG
>PMJQ01000234.1 GCA_003157485.1 Ignavibacteriota bacterium | reverse complement strand
TTTTTCCTACTGTTTTCACCGATTTTGCACACCCAAGTCCTCTTTCGACTCCTCCGGACGTTAGGCGTTTCGTTAGGTGTTCTTTCATGACACCCAATGGTAATAAAAACGAGTTCAAGTTGCAAGCAAGTAGATCACACCTTAGCTCTCGTCGACTGGAATAAAAATTTCTCTTCCGATACACGAGATCATCGGCCAGTCTGAAACCGCGGGCGGGCTGGGGGATAAGATCCTTGATCACCGATAGATTGTCCCTGTCCAAGTTGTTGAAACGGTTGTCTCGGCGGACACTTATTGCGCGGATAATCCCCCGTGAGGAGAGCCTTACCCTGACCTCTATTTTGGTGATTCTGTCCCAGCGGTAAGCGTATCCCTGCGAGTCGGGTTTGCGTCACCTCCTCGACAAGGTTCATGTATGGACCGCACCATATGTACTCGCGATGGTTTCCGGTGACTGTCTCACAATTGGAGGTTTGTTGTTTCCATAGGAAAATCCTCTTTCTCATCGATCATGGAGTTCACACGGAATCTGGTGCATGCCTTGATAGAATCTCCGTCAGCCCGGCAATGATCAGGTAACTATGCATCCCGACATTTTCTGAATAGTTGACCGTCCATCCATGCCTTGAAAGAACCAGCCGGAGCGTCTCCAGGGAGACCCGGTGGGCGACAGGTGGACCGGGAGGGGGAACCAGGTCTGCCCTCCAATCCAGGATTGCAACACGACCCCCCGGTCGGAGGAGACGCTTAACCTCGCGGAGGACTCCCGCATCATCATCGAGTTCATGCCAGAGATTTGACATAAAGACGAGGTCGCAGCTGTTCTCGGGGAGTGTCGTATGTGCCGCCTCTCCTTCTATAATAACGAGATTCTGCAGAGCGCCGGACGCGGAAAGTTTACGTCGCAGATTCTCGAGCATCTCCTTCTGAAAATCAACCGCCAACACCTTCCCCTCTCTGCCAACGGCCTTCGCAAACGGGATTGCGAAATAGCCAGTCCCGGTTCCGACATCGGCAACTGTCATGCCTTGGACTGGGCCGATCCGGGCCATTATTTCATCCGGAGGGAGCCATTGGAGCCGTTCGAGCTTTTCGAGCCTGTGCGCATCGGCAGCGGGAAATGTCCGTTCATTCATGGGATGCTTCACTGGCCCGCCCATGCTCGTGAAGCCGCTGCGGCTGGTGCTCGAGCGAACCCGAACGAATCGCCGCAGACACTTCGTCAACAGAGTGAAGCTGCGAAAGGATGACGGCCAGCCCCGACTCCGTCAAATGAATGTATGCACCATCGCCCATCCCCCGGGCAATGACCACCTGACAGTCGAGAATCGGCTCCACCATCGCGCTGTGATGGGCCGAGTGCGGAGAGTGATCGCCCGCGTGGCTCCCCGACGCATGCGGCGCAAGTTTCGGCCGCTGTTCCCGTTCGGCGACCTCGCCGTCCTTCATTGTCAGGACCGCGTAAAAGGGCGCGCGACCGAAATGCGAAGACACATTCCTTCCGTCATCGCTGGCTATCGCGATTTTCGCGTTCTTCAACTCCATTAGGTCTCCTTTCTCTTGATGGTGAGCGAGCATATCCTGATATGACTGAACCGGACCGCAACACTTCCTGCACGGCACGGTGTGACGTTCGGCGGCGGAGAATCACGGACCTTTAAGCGATCGGAGTCTCCTGCGGCCGTTGGCGCACTCGAGCAGGGACCGGCTAAAATATCGTGTAGCCGATCTCAATTTGCCACTGGCTCATGCTGATCTGAATCGTCTGCTGTCCAGGGGCTTCCAGGGGATTGGGCCCTGTGACGCTTGTCTTGGGTGCGTACATGAACGCCAGGGTCAATTCCTGGGAATTCGCAAACTGCCTCGTCACCCCAGCCGTGATATGGCTTTGAACGACGCCAGGGGCAAGAATATTGAACAGCACTTCACTCTCCGGGATCGGCTGCTGGCAATACGAGTAGCCCGCCATCAGTGTCCACTCCTTGCTGGCCTGGTACATCACGCCGAACTTGTAAATCATTATATCTTTCCAGCCAAACCCGGTCCCGTCGTCGCTCCCGAGCGGTTTGAATGCCTGCGGGTTGAGCGGATCGGCGATCGACTTCACTCCGCTGTAGAGAATCTGCTGGACATCGAACGCAAGCGTCAGCCTATCTGTGGCTTTCGCGGCCAGGCCCACGCTCCAGTTTGCAGGGATATCGAACCCCCCCTGCTCCGCAAAGAGCCCCTTGTATTGGTCGAATTTCCCCATCGACATCTTCGTTTGGTAGGACGCGCCCAGAGAAAGGACCGGAAGCAGCTTACCCTGATATCCGACACGCACGCCGAATCCGGAAGAGCTGCTAAAGGAGTTCCCGCTGAGGTGGGCGGGATCGGTCGAGAAGGCGCCGAATGCCGCCAGTCCTTTTGCTGCAAAGCGCTGGTACGCAAACATCGGCGTGACGCCCAGGGCATGGTTTTTCACAAACTCCAGTGCGTAGGTGATGCCGACGAACGCCTGCTCGAGATCCACCCCTGTACCGGGGGACGATTGGTCGTAGAATGTCTTCGCCGGATAGTTCGTGTTCATCCCTCCGTTTGCGAAGATGACTGCGCCGATTGTGCCTGCGCTCCCGAGACTCCAGGCGGCGCCGAGCGAGGGCATCAGGAACATTTTCGAGTCGCTGGTTATCGTTCCCGGTGTCAGGCCGAACGTCCCCGGATAGCCGGAGGGGTTCCCGGTGATTGTGTACTGCCTATCCGGACTGAAGAGTCCGAGGTCGATCTCATACTGAGGAGACAGAAAGGCAAGCTCCGCTGGGTTTGCGGTCACCCCCATCGGGCTCAGCGAGAGCGCCGTTCCCGCACCACCGAGCGCTGAGTATTTGATGCCGTATCCGTGCCGGAAATAACCGTCCGTCGCCCATGCCTGGGCAACCGTCATGAGTATCAATGCAATAAATGTCTTCCCTTTCATCTGTTCCTCCTTTGTCATGATTGTAGTTCGTACGCCTGCGTTCTCCTGTGGATCTCCGGCAGCAGCGCAATGCCGGGCTCGAAATCGACAATGCGATTTATAAGGTAGAACATGTACATGGTCGTCAGCCAGTTGGTGAACTCCTCCACGGACCCGAGGTGACTCCGGAGGTTCAGGATGATCCAGGAAAAGTGCTGCCAGACGTCGTAGCATGACGAACAATCCCCCGTGACCCTCGTACAGCAGCGCCGCGTGGTCACCAGGTCCGCATTGTACGAACGGAAATGGGGATTCAGGGGATGGCCGTTCGCCGCACGCTCGGGCGTGACGCCGGTGTCAGCGCTCAGGCTTGTACAGACATCGTATCCCCACCTCAGGCCGTGGAGACGTCCCGTCGAACAGACGCGGTTCACGTAGGAAGAGAGGAGTATGTGCCCGGGATAAAGGTCGATCATCCTGTCGATCTCCCTCCTGAGGTCTTCCAGCCTGCAAAGGTAGGCGGGTCTGCCTTCCCCTGTTCCCAGGTCGCTGTAATAATTGAAGAGCACACTGTTACCGTTGGCAACGCACTGCGAAACGACGTCGGCGATTTCCTCCGGTCGACCGGGAGTGGCAGTGTAGTACCAGAATGCGCGGGGATCGTCCCTGTAATTGTCGAGGGCCCTGGCAAACACATCGAGACGCCCTGAGCCGCGGAGCGTGCGGTCACTTTCGTGGTCCCCCCAAACCGCGACGCCGATGGGAAGGTCCTCGAACCCTTCATACGGGATCCTGAGCAGACCGTTCGTCGCTACATTGACGGCGAACGCATCGTACAGCTTCTTCAGCCTCTCCAGCTCAAGGCTCGGCTCCCCCCCCACGACGGTGACAAAGTTCGTGCCCCGGGCGGTCTCCCGCTCAATGAACCGATCCAGCTCTTCGATCCCGGCAGGCATTCTCCGGCTCTCCATCCCCTCCGCGAAGAAATAGCATCCGGTGCACCGGAGATTGCACTTGTGCGTCAGGTCAACGGAGATCGAGCGGAGTGGCCCGGCGGCGCGGATCTCTCCGTAGAGCTTCGCCAGGAAAGGATCGTTCAGATATTCCTGCATCACACGGAGGCTCATGCCGCCTCCAGTGCCGTGTCGACGGCTTCGCGCCATCGCTCGACCCTCAGGCCATGAAGTTTCCGCTCCACGATCCGACTGTCAGCGGATCCCTCCAGCCGGAGAGATGAGGCGGTGATGATCCCCTCTTCGACCAGGAGCGTGGCGTGTATCACACCCCCCCGTGTGTGTGCGGTCTCGGTGTGGAGGAACACACCGGAAGCAATCTTCAGGGGACGGTCCGACGAAGCATTCGCATATTCGCAGGGAAGAGAATGGAGGAATTCGTCGGAGGTGAGTTCCTCCCGCGCGTTGCAGGCAGCCTCCCACTCCGCAGGAGTGAGGTCCTCCGCCACGAGCGGCGCGGACAGAGATTCGCGATAATGCTCTATGAGAAGACTCTCGAGCTCTTCAAAGGTGAACTGCAGGGACTGTTCCTCCAGCGTCGTCAGATGGGCCCGCAGGGCAACCCCTGCAATCTCGCGGAACCCGGGATCGTCCGTTCCCCGCCAGAGGACGGGAAGCCATTCGAAAGGAAAAGAACCGAGTATGTTCCCCACAACGACCACAGCATCACCCAATGCGCCGCCTCCAGTTCCCGCGATGCGCCGCCTTCCAACGCTGATCTCGTTGACATCATGCAAGTGCGCATCGAGTCCGAGCTGCCGGAGCAGGGCCACCGGAGGATCCAGCATCATCGCAAAGAGCCGGTCAGTGCGGGCAGGGACACGGCTCCGGTGAAACACGCACTGGTAGAAGAGCTGGCCAGAATCCAGGAGCGTCCCGCCTCCCCCGATCTTCCGCCGGTACACAGGAAGGGACATGCGATCGCACGCAGAGGCGTCAAAGACGCCTTCAAACAGCTGGTGGTAGCCGAGGCAGAGGTATGGCGCCGCCGGGCGGCAGAGGATGATCGTATCCGGGGACTCTTCCGTCATCAGCTCCGCGACGGCATGGTAGACGGCCTGCGTCTTCCAGGCTTCCGTGAGGCCCAAGCATATCAGGCGTAGGCCGGGCATATCTCCCCCAGATTTAACTGCACTCTGATGACCTCAAGGTCTGACTCCCCCGGGACGAACGGATAATCGCGGAACTCCTCGCCGGGACGGTAGGACCCGAATGGTCTGTTGCACGCCATCACGCCGGTCCGATCTGGGCATCCATCGGTCATGAACGGTGTGCCCGATTCGATCGCCCGATCGATCAATTCCCGGTCGACGTCGACGCTTGCGATGAAGCCCCCCGGGTCGTACGACACGGCAGAGGGAGCGATATCGAACTCTTCCACCAGGTGCTTCACAAGCTGGATCCTCCGGTGACGGGTGATCGGCTGCCGGGGGATATGCTGCATGGCAGTTCCGGGCTCCGGGTTGAACGAGAAGAGATAGGCCGCGACCTCCTCCTGTTTCAGCCAGGCAAAAAGGTCGACCAACTCCATGTCCGTCTCGCCGAGTCCTACAATCACGTGGCAGTTGACATTCATCGGGCCGAAGACACCCCGGGCAAGCCGCATGATTTCGATATGTTGCTCCCACGTGTGCGGACCGCAAGTCTCCCTTCCGCGCGCCTTTTCGAATATGCGCTTCGAAGCGGCATCCAGACCGATCCCTATATTGCTGACGCCTGCGGACCTGAGCCGTTCAAGCCACATAAGGCTCATCGTGGTGGCGTTGACGAGAGCTGCAACGGGAACAGTCGGCACAGCGCTACGAATGAGTGCAACCATCGACAGGAGATCATCGTTCGACCGGTGATCCTGCACCTGCGAAAGGCAAACACGCCCCACGCCTGACAGGTGCTCCCGCTCGGCAATCCTCTCCGCAATGAGCGCCATTGGATACAGCGGCCAGGCAACGCGAATGAACGAATTGCCTTCCGGGACCCCCGGCCGCTCCCTTGCCAGTCCGCAGTATGAGCAGTTTGCATAGCATCCTTCCGGGTAGTTCTGGAGGAGGTTGACGCACCCACACACGCAATCGCGCAAAAACCGGCCCGGTTTCAACCCGAGTTCGATTGCGGCGGCCATGCTGATCCGGGCGTATTCCGGGCTGATCTGGAACTGAGTGTGTTGCTCACGGAATGGAACCAGGGCCCTGTTCATGGACATTTCCCTCACGTTCATTTTATGAAGCTACCAAGGAAGCGTGCAGCATCCGTTGATAAATCGGTGCGCGGCCTGTGCCTCCCGGGCGAATGCCGCTATCCCATCTGCGGGGAAGGCAATGCCGTCGAGGCCGGCCTGAACTGCAAGGCGGTCGATCTTCAGACGGAGGGAACCGAGAGGTCGGGCGCAGCCGAGTATGACGGGCGTCCCGGGGAACGCCGATCTCGCTGCTTGGAAGAATTCTCCGATCTCACCTACATCGGGTGATTTCACCTCTTTGCCCGGCTTGCCGGTCCATGGCGTGAGTATCACGAGAACGAGCGCCTTAGGATTGTGGCGCCGTACCATTGCAAGCGCGTTCCACTCCCCCCTCATGTTCCCGAAGTAGTGTCCTATAACGATATGTGGGACGGTCGGAACACCGTTTCGTTCGAGATGCTCCATCGCTGATTCGTACTGCGCGGGGGTCGCATCGAGGTGATACACCTCGCGGATCGTCGATTCGTCCCCGATGACATCCAGCATAACCGCGTCTGGGCCGACCTCCGCGAGTGCGTCACATGTCGTCACGTCAGGAAGGCCCGGATGGATGTGGACGGAGAGTCCGAGCTCGCGGCGTATGCGTATAAGCGAAGGGATGTGCGGCACCAGGGGAACCTTCCCTGACCGGTCGCTCCCGCCGGACACCAGAATGCCGCGCGTCCCGCTCAGCGCAAGCCCGAATGAGAGATCATAAAGAGATTTGCCGGAGGCAGGGAGGTCGATCATTTTCCTGAGGGCCTGTGTCTTGCAGTGTTCGCAGTGGAGCCCACACGCCCTTCCCGTCACGCTGACCGAAACGAATTCTTCCTGTCGCTGGTTATCGTATTCCGATGTCCGGTAGGGACGAAATCCGGGAGCAAAGAATGTGATCTCACGCGGGGACATGCGCCTCACCGGGGTTGACAAAGCAACCGTAAGGGTCTGATGCGGTCCGCGCTGCTTTCAACAGGCTCCGGTTTATGGCCTGACCGAGCCCCGCAAGGATATATTCTATGCCGACGCCGCCGAAGGCATCACCATGATTGGCGTAAAACGCCCGTAGAGTTCCCTCGAGCTTCCACCGGGCGCTGCTGTGCCAGCGAAGGGAGCCTTCCAGATCCGCAAGTGACTCTTCAGAAGCGAAAAAATCCCCTGTGACATGTACGCATTTAATCATCTCCCCCGCAAGACAGACCGTGAATTCGATCATGCCAGCCGGGGTCTTTACACGCGATGTTCCTACTGTATCGGGGACAGGCACGGTCTGGTAAATCCACCTATCCGTCTGATATTTGCTTCGTTCGAGTTCGCCAATGGCGCGACGTTCCTCCGGAGTGAAGTCACCGGGACGAACATCGGCCCCCATGAGCCGCACATAGGAAGCCGCGACTTCCGGCCTCACCTCATCCAGTAAAAGACCGGATCCGGCCTCCCGGCGGAGAGTCGTCAGCCGTTCCCCGACATGTCTTATCTCCTTGTCGGAGATCTTTTCAAACGGTGTGTTCAGGACACTCAGCATGAGCGCGATATCCATGTCAAGCAGTAATGACGCGTGGAACAGAAGCCCACCCGAGATGTCACGGTACATTCCGAGGCCGGCGATCTTCCGCCCGGAAACTTCGAGATCATTCTTCCTCCGGAACGAAGCTCCTACCCCCATTGCGGCAAGCGCGTTCACCAGCCCCACGGAGAAAAGCTCCATCAGCTCCCGGGCCCTGCTGTAGCCTTCATCGCTCCGCCCCGGGAGCGTGAGAGCAATGCCCAACTGATCCTCCCCCATCAGTAAAGCTCCCCCCCCCGTGGGTCGCCGGTTGACTGCTACGCCATTGTCATGGCAGAAACCCAGATGAATTTCGTTTTCGACAGACTGAAATCGCCCCACAAGTGCCGCTGAAGAGCGGTAGGTGTAAAGACGCAACGTGGGAAGCGAGGAGCCATCACCAACCCGGCGGGCAAGCGTCTCATCCGCGGCAAGTCCGACCGAGGCATTCACCCCGTCCTCCTCTATGAGGCGCAGATTCATCAGCGGACCGGGTTGGCGGAATGGAGACGTTCAGTCTCTCTTTGACCGTACTCGCCGATGCGGGAACCAGAGATGAGCTGCACTGACTCCTTATCCCAGCACTCCGGACTGAACTCAGCCAGCCAGCCGTTCCCATAAGGGTCGCGATTGACGAGTGACGGGTTCCTGATCACAGCCTCATTGACCGTGATGATCTGGCCGGAAATGGGTGCAGACAGGATATCCGTCATCTTTGCGGCCTCGAGACTTCCCATCGGTTCACCTCGATGCACATGTGTACCTCTGGGAGCACACTGGATATATGCGAGATCGCCGATATACTCCAACCCTACGGCATCAATCCCGACGACGACGCGGCCGGTATCAAACGTCGGCTGCACCCATAGGTGGCGTAGAGCATCGTAGAACCTGTCAAGCGGAAGTTCCAGGACTGGATGCGAATCAGTCATGTGACTTCCCTCCTCTCTCCATTCCACCCGGGATTGAGCTCTCGTCTCCGCGGGGGGAACCAGAGCCTTCCAAATCGGAAAGCTCACTGTTCGACCTGAGGAATGAAAAAATCTCTTTAGCGGCCTCCTCGTCCACCCTGCTGAGTGCGAAGCCCACGTGGACGATAACGTAATCGCCGAGCCGGACTTCAGGGAGGTACGCAAGTGAGACGTCTTTGATTATTCCGCCGAAGCTTACCCTCCCCACCGTCATCCCCAGATCGTTCTCCTGTATGGCGACGACCTTTCCGGGAACACCGAGACACATGGCTACCTCCCCTTTTCATTTGAAATCAGTCCCCACGCCTGAAGAACCGATTCCGCTCTGCGAAGCAACTCTGGAATCGAACGGGTGACCGTGCCGCTTAATCCCATGCCGACCGAAAGATCTGCAGGCTGGACGCCCACGAGGTGCAGCTGGGCCGGAAGCCTCTCCCTCACATGTGCCAACCCGAGGACCTCCTGAAACGTGAGCTGGTGCTCTGAAAGCTTTATGCCTGTAAAGAGCGGTATATCCTCACCGCGGATTTCAACTACGGCGCCGGGGGGTTTCCCGACATTGACAGCGTCGAGCAACAGGAGATGCGAGCTCTCCTCGACGATCGGCAGAAGACTCAGGCCGAGTGTCCCCCCGTCCAGAAATTCCACATCAGTCCGTCCTCCAAGGTGATTTTGAAGCAACAACATGGAATGAACTCCGAGCCCCTCGTCTGTGTTGAGTGTGTTTCCCAGACCCAGAACAACCCTCCTTGCCGGACCGCCCATGCCTACCTCATCACCACGTTCAATCCTGTCGTGACATTCCCCGTTTCATTCCCCTGTGCATCAATCATGTGGATGGCGCAGGCCATACAGGGATCGAATGAATGGATCGTCCGCAGTATCTCAAGAGGCCACTCCGGTTTCGCGAGCTTCGTTCCGGCAAGCGCCGATTCATACGCCCCTTCCTGCCCTTTATGATCGCGCGGAGATGCGTTCCAGGTCGTTGGAACCACGAGCTGGTAATTCGCGATCTTTCCGTCCTCGATGACTATCCAGTGTCCGAGGGCGCCACGGGGAGCCTCCATAAACCCGAACCCCTGAGCTCTTGAGGGCCACGTCGTGGGCTCCCATTTTTCATTGTTGAACGTCCGCGTGTTGCCGGCCTTGATTTCGGCAATGAGATCGTTGTAGAATGTGCGGAGCCAATCCGCGATCACCTTGGTCTCAATGGCTCGCGCAGCGGTCCTCCCGAGCGTCGAGAACAGTGCGGACGCCGGCGCATCAAGTTTCTTGAGCGTGAGGTCAACGAGTTCCTTTGTCTGAGGGTGACCATTTGCATATAAGACGAGCACGCGTGCAAGAGGACCGACCTCCATCGGAATTTCATTCCAGCGGGGAGATTTCAGCCAGGAGTATTTCTTGTCCACATCAAGGAATTTCAATGGCGGTTTGGGCCCGCTGAAATTGAACTCCGTTTCCC
>PMJQ01000028.1 GCA_003157485.1 Ignavibacteriota bacterium | reverse complement strand
GATTCTATCAGGTCGTACCTGAGCACGGAAACGCCGTTCCTGGGCAAGGCTGCGTTCACATTGACATTGAATCAGGTAGCGGG
Organism: Ignavibacteriota bacterium; assembly: GCA_003157485.1. Taxonomy (GTDB): domain Bacteria; phylum Bacteroidota; class Ignavibacteria; order UBA10030; family UBA6906; genus Fen-1273. The sequence goes on along the minus strand of PMJQ01000028.1, from coordinate 2,514 downwards.
ACCGATCGAGTATGTTGATCCGGACCGTGGTACGTGCTATGCGATTATTAAGTGCGTGGGGATAAGGCCGGAGAAACAGTTGACGATGGATGACGCAAGAAAAACGATTGCGGCCGATTTCATGGAGTTTCAGAAGAAGAAGATCGGGGACGAAACAGCGGAATCGTTGAAGAACAAATATGGCTTCAAGGAATACGAAGATGTTCTGATGCGGGATGTTGCCGCACTGCGGGCGAAATGAATGGATACACTGCGCACGTACTGCGCCGGGAGATCCTTGCTTTTGGCGGTCGGGAATCCTATATTAGCCTCATATCATTGAACCGATTCAACGAATGAGATCCCGCCCCGGCGGGAAGCGGGGCGACTTATGAAGAAAATCACGATAGAAGACGTTGCCCGCCGCGCGAACGTATCGAAAGGGACAGTCTCGGCGGTCATCAATGCCAAGAACATCGTCCGGCCGGGGACCCGGGACCGCATACTGAAGGCTATGAAGGAGCTCAACTTTCGTCCGCGGGGAGTTGCGCGAAATCTGAAGAATGACCCCGAGGACAAGAGCATCGGCGTCATCATCAAGGATCTGAACTACCCCTTCTACGCATCGATTGCGACCGGTGTTCGCGAGTACGCCAACGGGAAAGGGTACTCCGTTGTCGTGACCAGCTCCGAAAACGACCACGAATCCGAAAAGAGGCTCACACACCTTTTCTCCACAAAGGACATCAAGGGAACAATCATCGCCCCGACGGTCGAAGGGACGGCGGAGATCGAGCACCTGTTCAAGCTCAAGATGCTCAACTATCCGTTCGTCCTCCTGGAGGCCGTGAAGGGAATACAGGCGAACGTCGTTGCGATCGACAACCTCAGGGCGATCAAGCAGGCGGTGAAGTACCTCATCGAGAGCGGTCATACGAAGATCGTGCACTTCGCAGGGCCGCCCCAGTCTTCTCACACGCTGGAGCGCATCGAGGGGTTCCGTCATGCGTTCAGCGAGAGCACGCTCGTGTTCAACAAGAACATGATCGTTCCCACGGGATCGCGCTACGAGGAGAGCTATTCACGAACGATCGAGTTTTTCCGGGACAGGAAGCGCGAGGAATTTCCGACAGCCATCGTGTGCTTCAACGATCAGCAGGCGCTGGGGGTGATGATCGCCCTCCTGGAACTTGGCATCCGCGTTCCCGACGATATCTCGATCGTCGGTAACGACGATATCTACTACGCGAGGATCTACCCGATCCCGCTGACCACGATCCGGGCGCCCCAGCACGAAATCGGAAGAAAAGCGGCGGAAATCCTCATCCGGAGTATTGAGTCCCAGGTTGCCCCTCCGACCGAGAAGATCGTCCTGGAAACCGAATTCATCGTCAGAAAGTCGACGCGGGTCCTCACGCCGGCCGACTGATCCCCTCTCTTCCCCGCGCACAAATCAGTTGGCCAGTGCGTACAATTTCTCCCCCGGCGGCAAAAAAATCGAAGAACTCTATTGACATCAGTCAATAAAAGTCGTACAATCAAATCGGTTCAATCAAAGTTGAACTAATACGATTCAATCCCCGCAGTTCGTTTGTGTTCACCCGGGCAGTCGCGGACACGCTACTCATCGATACGGCAGCGGCTGTTGCGAACCCGCCGGAGAGTAGCGGGCTGAACGGCACCGCCGGGCGCCACGGTCGTCTCGGACAGAGTACTGAGTATATCTCCTGGGGCCAGGTTCTTTGAATCGGCATAGGCATGTTCGCGGCTCTCCACGCCTGCGGAGAGCTGGCATTTGTGGTGCTCACGGCCCCCGCGAATTTCGATTCTACGATCAATCCGAATGCGCCCCAGCGGCACACCGGGAGTGAACCCCTTGCATGAGACACAATGGTGGAATTCCCACAGTTCATTTCGTTCACCGTTACAAACGACTAAATCATAAAAGAACATGATGACCTCATTGAAGCGTGTTTTCTGCACTTTGCTGAGTGTACTTGTGGGGACGGCGACGTCCCTCGGAAATCCAACCGAACATGGTTCGAAACAGCTGATGTCGATAACACCCCTCGACCTTCTTATCGTCGCTTTCTACTTTGTTGCCGTTTTGATCATCGGGTTCTACCTCAAGAGGTACACGAAAACCGGCGAAGAGTTCTTCATGGCGGGAAGGAAAATAACGGCGTGGGTTGCTGGATTGAGTTTTATCTCTGCCAACCTTAGCTCGCTGGAGACAATGGGCTGGTCGGCAATGGCATACCAGTATGGTATGTTGGGTGCCCATGCGTATCTCATCGGGGCGATCCCGGCAATTCTCTTCCTCGCCGTTGTCATGATGCCTTTTTACTACATAAGCAGGACGCATTCTGTTCCCGGTTATCTGAAGCTTCGCTATGGAGAGNNGTCATGCAGCTCCTGCTCGGCTGGAACTTCGATGTTTGTATCTGGGTATCCTCAGCGACGGTAGCCGTCTATGTGGCTCTCGGGGGGCTTCTCTCCGCTGTGTTCAACGAGGTTCTCCAGTTCTTCCTCATC
>PMJQ01000082.1 GCA_003157485.1 Ignavibacteriota bacterium | reverse complement strand
ACCGAGCGTTCACGACACTGTGGCAGTGAGCGGAACCGGAGGGGGGGGAGCAGCATTTTCGGTGACGCGCCGATCCGTCCCGTTCGGCATCGTCGCACTGGGGAGCAACAGGCTTGACAGCGTTGCGGTGTCGGACACGGGCATTGCACCCCTCGTGATCACAAGCGTCACGTCGAGCAACGGGAAATTTTCGGTGAGCCCCCCGGCGGCAACGATTCAACCCTCGCAGACGGCGAAATTCTATCTCACGTTCACCCCCGTGAACGCCACGGCGCAGACCGGCATCGTTGTCTTCNNCACCGTCGGCGTGAGCGGCACGGGAAAGGGGGCCGTGTTCGCGGTAAACCGGAAAGTGATTGCCTTCGGAAGCGTGTTTCCGGGGACGCAGGGACTCGACAGCGTCGCCGTTTCGGATTCTGGGCTCACGCCGCTTGTGATCAGCGCAGTCATCTCGACGAACGGGACGTTCACTGTGAATCCCCAGAACGCCACAATACAGCCTTCCGGCACGGCAAAGTTCTTCATCACCTTCACGCCGCAGAACACGGCCCTTCAAAACGGGAGCATCGTGTTCACGCACAACGCACCGAGCGTTCACGACACTGTGGCAGTGAGCGGCACGGGGCGTGCGGCGCTCGCACCTCCCGTCCTCGCCGGACCGCCGGGCGGATCCACAGGGGAGCCGCCCACGCTCACGCTCACATGGAACAACGTCACGGGCGGCACGGGCTACTGGGTGCAGATGGCGACGGACTCACAGTTTACGACGCTTGTCATTAGTGATTCGACGCTTACCGACACGTCGAGACAGGTGAGCTCTTTGCCTTATAACACGATCTACTACTGGCACGTCAGCACGAAGAACGCGGTGGGCTTCGGCAACTTTTCAGCGTCATGGACGCTCGCCACCCTGTCGACGGGGATGGTGGCGGGAACGATCAGCTTCTCGGGGAGCGTGACATCGACGGCGTACAGGATGTTCGGGCTTCCGGGAGTCGGCGCGCGGAAGGTGGGGGGCATATTCACAGGGACGCAGAAGGTCGACTGGCGCATACTGGGCGACGACGGATCGAATGCAACCTATCCCGCGTACTATTTCGACCTTACGGCGGATTCGATTCTCCGGGCGGGTGAAGGATACTGGCTCCTTCAGAAGACAAACCTCGTCATCGTACGGACGGATACGCTCCCCCCGCTCTCTCCCGACGGGACATACGGGATACCGCTCCACGGCGGCTGGAACATCATCTCCAATCCCTTCACTGTGACACTTTTGCGGTCGTCGATTTTCGCGTCCAACGGGCTTCCCCCGACGACCGTGCTCTGGGAACATTCGGGGGACACGACGACAAGCAGCGGGACAACTTTTGACCCGTTCAAGGGATATTACTTTGACAACGGCGCGGTGAACCTCCCGCTGCTCAAAATCCCCTATCCGATACAGGGGGCCGGACCGGCGGCCGGACTCGCAAAGCACACCGTGTCCGGCTGGCGGGCGGAGCTCGTATTCAGGAGTGACATCAACACCGACAGGGACAACTATATCGGGATCGATCCCTCCGCAGGCGCGGGGAGAAACGCGCTCGACCAGCACGCGCCCCCGCTGGACTTCGACCAGGGATTTCTCTATTTCGTCCACCCGGAGTGGGACGGCGCACACCCACGCTTTGCCACGGACATCAGGGGAGCGATCGGGGATGGACAGACATGGGATTTCGAGGTGTGGAATCCGCGCAAAGGGACGGGGACCATCACGCTCCTCGGCGCGGGAGAAATCCCCGCTTCCTCCGAGGTCATTCTCGTCAACGAACAGAACACGCCGCCTGTCGACATGAGGCGGACGAACGCGTACACGTTCCAGACCACGGCGCCGACAACGCAGTTCAGGCTCATTGTCGGGACGAAGGAATACGCGGACGGCGAAATCGCGAAACTCATCCCGCAGAAATTTGATCTCGCCCAGAACTATCCGAACCCGTTCAATCCGAGCACGACGATCGGCTACATGCTCCCCGCCGGCTCGGACGTCCGTCTTGAGATACTCTCCGTCCTCGGACAACGCGTGCGTCTCCTTGAGAACGGGTACCGGGCCGCGGGGACGTACGCCGTCACATGGGACGGGAAGGACGACAACGCGCTTGCAGTCTCAAGCGGGATCTATTTCTGCAGGCTCGTCGCGGGGGGAAACGCCATACGGACGCGCAAGCTCGTCCTCGTGAAGTAAATCCGGAGATGATCTTTATGGGTGTGTCAAAGCATTCCGTGCTGCAAAGACTGATAAGCGGTTTCCTTATCGCCGCGCTCATTACGGCGGGAGCAGATGTGAGGGCGTTCGCCCGTACCGCCGGAGGAGACACGGATGCAAGGGTGACGAATCAGGAAGTGCACGTGGAGGGGAACGTCGCGGTCATAAGCTATGATCTTGAGGCGCCTCCGGGGGGGAAATACATCATTACGGTCGAACTCCGGCGCGAGAGCAACAGGGATTTCGTCCTGATCCCGCCCAGCCTTACGGGGGACGCGGGCGATGTTCTGTCAAACGGCGCGCGAAAAGTCATCAAATGGGACTATCTGAAGAACTTCCCGAACGGACTGGCCGGGGATGATTATTACTTCAAGATCTCTCTGACCCACCCCGGAGGATTCCCCTGGCTCTGGGTCGGGCTCGGCACTGCCGCAGCCGCCGTCGTGGCAATCGGAACGCGAAAGCCCTCATCCGGCACCCCCCAGCCAGGCACACAGGAGCTGCCGCTTCCTCCCGCACGCTGACAATCCGCAGAAAGGCCGAAACCTGGGAAGCCTCTCATGACGAGCAAAGAACTTCTCCTCCCCCTCCTCTTTTTTGCCGTGCTCCATTCTCCAGGCCAGGAAACTGTCCGCACGCCTGCGTTTTCGTTCGGAAAGCCGGCACTTGCCGTGCGGGGAGAATTCCTCGGGGACGAAGGGACAGCAGTGCTCAATGCGAACAGCGGCGGGACGCTCACGGTAACCATAATTAACACGGGCCTCGCCGCGGCGCACGGGGCAGTCCTCATCCTCACTCCCGACGGACAGCTGAAGGACATCAGGATTGTGCAGGTTGACACCCTCGGGGACATACAGGCGGGAGAAACCCGCACCGAAAAGGTGGCTCTCATGGCCCCGGCGGACGCACGGTCACAACAGGGAGCCTTGATGCTCACGGTGAAGGCCGACCCCGGACCCATTTCCGCGGAGTCGAGGGTGGATATCGCGCTCCGGGAGATTCCGGCCCCCCGGCTCGACGTCTCGCTGATCGGGGAGAATCCGACAGTCGCGGCGGGCGGCGTCCTGAAGCTCACGGCACACGTCAGGAACACGGGGAGCGGGGACGCCCGCGGTGTTTCCGCCACATTCCTCCCCGCCGGTCCCGGGACGGACCCGGGGCTTGCGGAAATGGGAACGACGGTGCCGCTCGGGGCAATCCCCCAGGGAGCGGAAAAGGATCTGACGCTGACGGTCAGGCCCCCCGGGAGTTCGAAAGGAACAGCCGCGTTTGTCGTCAGGCTCGACGAGGAAAGGGCGAAGTTCTCAGTATTCGAGACACTCTCCTTTCTCGTGAAGGGCGCGATGCCCGCCGAGGAGGAGTCAGGGTTTGCGGCGTTCAGAAAAGGGGATTACACGCAGGCCATCGCAATCTTCGAGAAGATGGTCGCCGCCAGGAAGGCATCCAGGGAGGTGTATTTCAGCCTCGGGCTCTCCTATTTCAAGAGCCAGGACCGGGCACGGTGCCTGCCGAACATGCAGAGATCGGCGGCGCTGGGGAGCACGGAGGCAAAAACCTGGATCAGGGCGAACACCATTCCTGTCGACGTCGTCACGGTCACGTACAGGCAGGTTGTCACGGATCCGTTTTCAGGGTACACTCCGCCGGTGGGACTGGGGGTTCTCCCGTTCACCGATTCGCTCACACACGAGACGCCGCTGGCAGGGAAAATGTACGATGCGCTCAGGGCGAAAAACGTTTCCCTCCGGATATTCCCTTACTCCACGATCAAATCAGAGCAGGAGACAAGGGGGCTTAACACACTCAGCCCGTCGAGCCCGAAAATACTGGACGCGCTCGAGAAAGTCCTCTCCATCAATTTCGTCATCACGGGGGAGGCTCACGATACGCTGGGGTCGGCGTTCAGGATGGATGTTATACGGTGCAGCGACGCGGGGACGGTCCTCTCTCATGAATTCAAGACAAGCACCTCGTCGACTGCAATCGACGACGCGGTGATGCTCCTCCTCAAGGGGAAGTCGCCCGTGTACAAGATGTCTCACTCGCTCAAGCTCCCCTGACGCAGGCGGGCCCGGCTCAATACGCACGGAATTTGTTGAACGTCTCGATCATCGCCATCAGATTCGCCACCGGGACCCGCGCCTGCACGTTGTGGATCGCGTTGAACACGAATCCCCCGCCGGGACCCAGCTTTTCCATCCGGGTCTTCACCTCTTCCGCGACCTGCGCGGGAGTCCCGAACGGAAGCGTCTGCTGTGTGTCCACCCCCCCGCCCCAGAACACAAGGTCCTTTCCGAATTCCGATTTCAGCCGGGCGGGATCCATGCCCGACGCTGAACACTGGACGGGATTGAGCACGTCAAACCCGCTCTCGATAAAATCGGGGATCAAGGTGTAGACCGAGCCGCAGGAGTGAATGAAGGACTTCCATGCGGTGTTGCGGTGAATCCAGGCGTTTACTTCTTTATGAAACGGCTGGTACAGATCCCTGTATGCCTTCGGCGAGATGAACGGCCCGCACTGCGTGCCGAAGTCGGTCCCTGTCGTAAACGCCGCCACGACCCTGTCGCCGACCGCGTCATGAAGCTTCGCAAGGTTCTCCAGCGCGATCGCGCACTGCCTCTCGAACACCTTGCGGACGAATTCCTTCCTTGAGATGGTACTCACGTACCATTCCTCGATGTCGCGGATGCCGCGGGGATTCCGGAGCCACATCGCGGGAACGAGCGCGATATCCCCGAACGCCGTCCCTCCGAATGACGCAAGAAGCGCCTTGTCCGTCTGCGTGTAGAGCCGATCCGCTTCTTTTCTAAAGTGCTCCAGGTCCTCATCACCTATCGGCGTGAATTCCTCAAGGTTGTCTTCGATTGTCAACGTCTCGTCATCGATGGGCTGCTGTCTGACGATCGCATCGACGTAATATCCGCCTTTCGGCATTTTCCCGCTCGGGGCCAGCGATTTGTCCCCCTCCGGATACAGAAGTATGTCGCCGTTCGGCTCCGGAGTGGTGTTGAATCCCCCCGGCACGAGGACCGGCGTCCCGTCGAAGAGCCGCCACTCCTTCCAGTCCGTATTCTCAAATCCGAACATCGTCTTCCGCCCCCAGAGATGCGTCACGTCGATCCCGACAGCGTCCATGAGATCGGGCTCGATCTCGCCGAGAATCTGGTACGGCTCCACGACCTTCACCGGTGTCCCCGGGGGGTCCAGCGAGAGCGCCTGGCGGAGACGATAGACGGTGCTCGCCTGCATACCGGTCACCGCCGAGCCTCCGATGTCGAACGGGATCTTATCCCCCTCCCTGTGCTCGAGCGCGGCGATAACTCTTTCGCGTGATGTCATGACACGGCACTCCGGTTAACGGTGATGATGCCCCGGTTGTCGCTACCGGAACACGACGTACAGAACGATGAAGATAAGAACGACGATCCCCGAGAGGACGCGGAAATCCCCAAGCCCCCGGCTTCCCGGCACTCCCCGGAGCGGCTCCCGCCAGTTCTGCCAGACAAGGGGCTTCGATTCCTCCCGGAGCGGTTCCGGGAAGAGGAATGAACAGGCAACGATAAGAGCACTGCACAGGAGGAGAAGGTAGAACGCGGTCATCATGAAATTCCCCGTGTACCATCCGTTCCAGTCGAGGACAAACATGATCAGTCCGGCTGCCGCACCGGAGACGAGCGTGATGTAGGCGGCCTTCCCCGAGGCGCGTTTCCAGAACACCCCGAAGAGGAACACCGCGGTGATCGGGGGAGCGACGTAGGAAATGAGCTTGTTGAGCCCCTCGATGATCGTCCCGTAGTGCCCGAATATGGGGGAGAGCACGATCGCGAGGACCGTGGCCGCCACCGTCGTGATCTTTCCGACGCGGACCAGGCGGTGGTCGTTCGTTTCCGGGCGCCAGCGCTTCACGATGTCGTACGAGAAGAGGGTCGCCGTGGAATTCAGCGCGGCAGAGCATGTCTGCATCGCCGCCGCGAGCATCGCCGCCGCGATCAGCCCTTTGAGCCCCGTGGGAAGGAGGTTCATGATCATGAAGGTGTATGTGTCCGCGGCTGCTTTCGGTCCCGCCGGGAATGCGCCGGTCTGCACAAGCGCGACGCAGATGACCCCGGGGAGGACGAAAAAGAAGACAGGGAGCACCTTGATGAACGCACAGAAGAGGGGGCCGAGCCGCGCCTGCTTCTCGTCGCGCGCCGCGAGGACGCGCTGGACGATCGTCTGGTCGCAGCACCAGTACCAGATCCCGAGGACCGGATACCCGAGGAATATCGAATACCACGGGAGTCCCGAGGCGTCCCCCGGACCGCGGAGCATGCTGAGGAAATTCCCCGTCGTCCACGTCACCGCGGACCCCGGCGGACCCGCCATCGGGTGAGGGTGCGTCTGCAGTGCAGCGACGAGCGCGGACCATCCTCCGATCCTGATGTACCCCGCAAGGGTGATCGCAATCGCTCCGGCCAGGAGAAGCACCGATTGCGCGCTCTCCGTCATCACGACGGCCAGAAGCCCGCCGACCATCGTATAGATCCCCGTGAGGAGGCCGATCATGATGATGAAGAACGTGAGCGCGTCCACGCCCATGATCGTCGCCGAAGGATTGATCCCGAGTATCCCGCGGAGCACCCAGGCAGCGGTATACAGCGCCACACCGATGTGTATCACGATCGCCGAGACGATCGATATCACCGCCAGCCAGTCGCGGCAGTTTCTGTTGTAGCGCCGTTCAAGGTAGTCCGGCAGCGTCGAGACGCGGGAGCGGAGATAGAGCGGCGCGAAGAAGAGCGACAGGAGGACGAGTGTGAACCCGGCCATCCACTCGAAATTACCGTAGATGAGCCCGTACTTGTATGCCGATTCGGCCAGGCTCACGAGGTGGACAGTCGAGATGTTCGCTGCAAACATCGCGAGCCCGATCACCGGCCACGTGAGGGAGTTCCCCGCCAGGAAGTAGTGGCTCCCCTCTCCTCCCTTGCGGCGACGCGATCCCGCCCAGAACCCGAGCGTCACGATGCCGAACAGGTAAGCGGAGATGATGTAGATGTCGATACGGGAAAGTGTCACAGGAGTTCAGGCCTGCGGATTTTGATCCCGATGGTACCCGGGACCCGGTCCTCCGACACGAGTATGAGATATCCCCCTCCCCCCGCCCCGGAGAGCTTCCATCCCAGCGCGGAGGAGCTGTACTTTTCTATGACGCTCCGGAGCGACGCATCGGCCATGTGGGGGAACATGGCCACCTGCGCCTCGAACGATTCCGTGAAGCTTTCCCCGAACCGGCGGAGATCCTTCGCGAGCATCGCATTCCAGCACTCACCGGCGCCCCGCGCGAGACGCCCGGCATTGACGGCGTTGATGACGGTGTCCGAGAGGACGACGTAGCTTCCATCCCTGGGTCCCAGCGTCACGAGCGACAGGTGGCTTTCGATGAACTCCAGCACGTCCTCCCTGTGGCACGTATCGATCGACTCGGGCCAGTACGCGCCGTTATAATTGAGCCGGTTGAGGCCGGGGAACACGATCCCGATCGCGTCCTGGGACCCGGAGATCACCTGGGTCCCCGGGGGATTGTCGTACGTGAAGAGCACGCGCGCGAGCTGTTCTTTGTCTCCGCCGGGGATGTCGGTCTTCCAGAGTTCCACCGCCTTCCGCCGCGTGCTTGAAGCCATGCCGCTCCGGTCGTTGAATTCCACGGTCGGCTCGAGCGAAATAGTCAGAACCGGTCCGGGGACATATTTCGAGACAAAGGGCTGGTCAAGCCACCCTCCCGCGAGGTCGATGCGGTACGGGATGTTGCACTCCGTCCGTATCGAGGTTGTGGAGCGGACCGGGAGCGTGCCGTGCGGGATCCTTCTGCTGACGATGTACTCGATATTCCGGCTGCGGCAGAGCTCTTCTTTTTCGGGACTGTTTCCGTCCTCGTTGACGAAGAGGATATCCGGGCGCTCCACGTCGAGCTCATTGAGAAAATCGAGTATGCCCCACCCGGTGTTGACAACGCACTTGCCGACGCAGGAGAGGGACTGGAGAAGATACTGCCGCTCCTGCTGCGTGTAGACAGGATAGCGCCCCTTCAGGTTCTTCACGTTCTCGTCCGAGCCGATCCCGACTGTGAGCCTCCCGAGGCGTGCCGCTTCGGTGAGAAACGCGACGTGCCCGCTGTGGAGCAGGTCAAAACAACCCGTGACAAATACTTTCCTGGATTCAGGGACGGAAGAGGCCATTGTGATTACATCGATCGACAAACGGAGAGAGAACGGTACCGTCACGAGAAGCGGCGTGCGGGCGCGACACCTGTTATCATAATGAAGTGAATGACAAATAACAAGGCGGG
>PMJQ01000176.1 GCA_003157485.1 Ignavibacteriota bacterium | reverse complement strand
GACCACCCAGTGGGCCGGTTCTGCAAGCCGGAGAGCTTGCCTCCATGCATCCTCCCCGGTGAGGCATCCCACGATCACCTCCGACCCTTCGCAGCCGTAGTCGCTTTTCAGCACCCAGTCGTCTTTTTCCCGCTCGAGTGTTTTCCCTTCGCACACGGATAGCCTCTTCGTCACGGGGATGTACTGCCGGATCGTCTCCTGCGAAGTGGAGCTGAAGAGATCCAGCTTCTCGTGGAAGAACGCCAGCGAGAGCTTGTTCTGTGTTACAACGGCGCCGAAAGGATTCACGACCGCAAGGCGGCCTTCCACCATCGGCCCGAGGACGCACGTCAGCTCGTTGACGAGCGGGGAGGCATCCGGTATCCCCCGCGCGTCCTTCCACACGTTGACCCGCTCGCACCACCAGTCCGTTTTGTAGTGGCGGAACAGGACGTCGATCTCGGTTCCGAACATCGTTGCCCGTCCATTGTCCCCCCGTCCCAGGTTCGACGGAGACCCCGTGAGAACGGTGCAGCCGGCCTCCTCGAGCCATTCCTGGTAGAGCATGAGCATCCCCTGGTCTTCGGGGATGTCTGTCGGGTAGGCGAGCGCGATAGTGGGGACGCGTGATCGGGAGCGGAGTCCCTGGTACGCTCCGTTGACAACACAGAGAAACGCCTCCCGGAGGCGGCTGTTCGGGTTCAGGAATCCCGGGAATTTCGGGGCCGCGAACTCGCCGAGGAGAAACGCTTCATCGACACCGCTCGGCGTGTCGGAGTTGATTTCGGCGACCGCAAGCGATCCGTCGGTCGTGCAGAATATGTCCGCGCGGGCGATCCCGTGCCAGAGGCTCCCGGAGGCGTACCAGAGCATCTTCTGGACGGGGGTCAGACCAAAGAAATCCGTGAGGTGTGAAGGATCGCGTGCAAGTATGTCGCACAATTCGTCATAGGCGCGGCAGGCGGCGGAGGCGGCTGCCCGGAGGGCTTTCATCCTGCGGGAAGGGACGAAACAGGGGGAGGATCTGAGCCGGGCGTTCCCGTCCATGAAGGGGAGCGAAGGGACGCTCCGGTCCAACAGCCATGACCGGAGCTCCGCGTCATTTATCTCGCGTCCCGGCATACCGTGTTCCGGCCCCCTGTGCACCCCAACCCGGGGGATTTGCAGTCCGGGTTGCAGAGGTTCGGGTGAAACGAACGTGTCGTGAACCTGTGACGTCATGTTGCGGCGCTCCGGTCAGTAACTCACCTGAAGTGCAAAAAGGGCTGCGGCGATAAACGCGGCAGCCTCCACGGCCCCCGCGCCGACATTGCCGTCCCGGCTAATCTCGTCGTCGAGCCTCCCCCCGTAGAGCCGGAAACCATCTCCCAGGAGTATCCCCTGGACGATGAACTGGCGCACCGGGTAGAGTATGAAGATCGAGAGGAGGGCCTTGCCGCAGAGCCCGAGCGATGTTGCGTAATCAGAGAAATCGCCGTTGACCGCGTGCCCGACAATGATGCCGATGGCGATCATCATTCCGGCGTAACTCAAAGCGGCCGCCACATTGCCGTTCGTGATCTCCCTTGCATCGTCGTACCGCGTGACGAACCGGTGGATGTACGTGATTCCCCAGAGCGCCGCGATGCCGATCACAAGGAAAACCCCCGCAACGGAGAAATCCCCCCCTGCGCTGTCTCCGGAAAGGACCCCAGCGATGACGAGCGCGGCTGATATGTGACCGCCTGCCGCAACGAGCCCCGCGGCCTGGTTGTTTGCCCGCACCCCCGCAACGATATTCGACCGGATGATCAGCCGGAAACCGAGATGCCCGAGGAGTGCGAGGGCGACGATGCCGAACACGCCGTACGCGCCGGCCTGAATGGCATTTGACCAGAATCCGGATGAAAACATCCCTCCTCCCGCGTCCCCTCCTCCGGAAGCGCTGATATCGGGGAGACCGTCGAGAACGGACCCCGCGATGAGAAGGACACCCAGGAAGTACCCCGCGTATTCAATCCCCAGCGCGGCATTATGCTCTTCGCCGATTTTCTCCGCGACGTTGACGTGGAGGAAGAAATGAAGCGCGAGCCTGGCCAGTCCGGCGAATATGACGAGCGAGGCAATGATGAAGAGTGCGAGCTCTGCCGGGGCGGCGTTATTCATTCAAGTCCTCCTACGTTCATATCTGTGGGCGCCTCGATCGAATACTGCACGCGGAATTCCCTCTTCTCTCCCGGCGCGAGCCGGACCTGCCACGTGAGTATTCCCCCCGCGTCCGGCTTCGCCTCCTCGGGGTGCGGCAGATCGATCTGTACTTTGACCTGCTCATCCTGCGAAACCGGGATGCTTTCCCGGAGAGAAAGGGTCTCGGCCTGCTTCTTCCGGTTCTCCGCGGTGATCAGTATTTCGTAGCGGGTCTTCCGTGTCTTTGAAAAGAGGCCCGACACGTCCACGACCCTGCTGAGGAGTTTTCTCTCAACGTGGATGCCGTTATCGACTCCCAGGAATGCATCGAACGGCTCGCCGGGCATGACCGCACGGAGCCTCGACGTGCTGACAAAACTGTTGTCGACGAATGCACTCATGGGGCCAGCCAGCAGGGGATAGTCGGTCGTGTTCCGCATTGCTGCTTTGAAGAACACGTCCGTCTGGAGCTTTGGGGCCGCAGTATGGCTAAACGTCGCCGTGAGGGGAGCGACCATGACCGTGACCCGGTGATTGGCGTTGTCGCTCGGAATCGACGACTCTCCCGGGATCTCAAACGATGCCGCGGTCACCGCGCTTGAGACGGTTGCAGTCTGAAAGAGGGCGGGAGGGGGCGGAGGGGGGGCTGCAGGAGCCGGGCCGCTAACGCCGTTGAGAATCCGCACGGCGCTCGTTGCGTTCTTGCTGACCATCGGCCTCTCTCCCACGGTTGTGACCTCCTCCGACTGGAGACCGCTCCCGTCAAGCGAAATCTCCCCCGTCTCTACGGACGACGCGGGAAGCAGGAAATCAAGCCTTGTCGCGGTGAATGGCCTCACGATCGCCATTGCACGAACGCTCGTGTATCCGGCGAAAGTTGCTCTCACCTCCTGGTTCCCCGGGGGGAGGTTGTCGAAGCTGAAGAACCCGTTGATATCGGATGCCGCATTCCCCCCGCGACCCATGAGAGAAACCTG
>PMJQ01000174.1 GCA_003157485.1 Ignavibacteriota bacterium | reverse complement strand
ACCGTGTTCACGGCGACGAGTCCGACGATGAGGGCAAGCGTTGTGAGGATTTCGAAATAGACAAGCGCTTTCAGCCCCATCCGGCCCACCTGCCTCAGGTTCCCGTGCCCGGCTATCCCCACGACGAGTGTCGAAAAAATGAGGGGGGCGATCAGGCTTTTGATGAGCCGGATGAAGACGGTGCTGAGCGGCTTCAGGTTCAGGGCGAACTCGGGCCAGAGCCAGCCGACCAGGAGGCCGGCAGCCATGCCGAGGAAAATATAGCGGGTGAGGGAGTTCGGTGCGCGGGTCATTGGATCGGGGAAAATACAAAGAAAAACCCAAAAAAGGGGGAATGGGTTGCGCCTGAAGGGAGTTTGTCGTATTTTCGACCAACAAGGTAAAATAGTCGAACACGGAGATCCGCACCCGCTCATGCAGCACGAACAGCCGCAGGCAAAGGAAACACTCATACTCGCAGCGGCGAGAAAACGATTCGCGTATTACGGCTTTTCCAAGGTGACGATGGACGAGATCGCCTCCGACGTCGGACTCGCCAAGCCGTCGCTCTACTACTACTTCCCCACGAAGGAAAACCTCTTCCGCGCCGTGATCGGACACGAGCAGCGGGCGTTCACGCGGGACATCGAGCTCATGCTGAAGAAGGACGCACCGGCCGGGGAGAAACTGCGGGAGTACGTCGACATGCGGATAAGGCTTTTCCGGGAGCTCGTGAACCTGAGCGCCCTCGGCGTGCAGTCGTGGGCCGAGGTCTCGTCGATATTCGGGGACCTCTTCGCAACGCTCGAGGAGCAGGAACAGAAAATCCTCCACGCCGTGCTCCTGGCGGGAAAAACGTCCGGGGATCTCGAGATCGTCAATCCCGCCCAGACCGCGAGGCTCATCATTCATCTCCTCCACGGGCTCAGACTGAGGACGTTCCACACGCGGCGGAGCCCGCACCCCGAGGAGAGCGTCTACGCGGATCTGAAGAAGGACTCGGACCACCTGATCGAACTGCTCTTGAACGGCATGAAACGACAACAACACTAAAGGACAGGCAATGGCAACAACCGGAGAGAAAGAGAAGCCGGCCGGGCGGATCCCGCAGCCGGAGGCGGCGGTGGCGAACAGCAACGGGGATGAGAGCATCGACCAGGTGCCGATGTTCAGGAAACGACGGGTCATCATCCCCCTCGCGCTGATTCTCGCAGCCGCGCTGGCGGGAGGATGGTACTGGTATGTGAACCTGCGCGGGTACGTCACGTCCGACGACGCCTACATCGACGCGGACCGGGTCTCGATAAGCTCCAAGATGCTCGGGCGCATACAGACGCTCACCGTGGACGAAGGGGACACCGTGGCCGCCGGGCAGGTCATCGTCACGCTCGACGACAGCGACCTGCGCGCACAGCTCGCGCAGGCAACCGCCGCGTTCCGCCTGGCCGGGGAGAGCGTGACGCTCGCAAAGGTCAACCTCGCCCGGGCGCAGGACGATTTCCGCCGCGCGGACCAGCAGTTCAAGACCTCGGTCATCACCAAGGAACAGTTCGATCATGCAAAGAGCGCCCTCGACGCCTCCGGCGCGGAGCTGGGGATCGCCGTCTCGCGCGTCGCGGCCGCGCAGGCCCAGACGGGGGTTGTGCAGGCGCAGCTCGACAACACAACAATCCGTTCCCCGTTCAACGGGAACGTGGCGAAGCGCTGGGTGATACAGGGGGACGTCATCCAGCCCGGCCAGCCTGTGTTCTCCGTGTACGACAGGAGCAGGATCTGGGTCACCGCGAACCTCGAGGAGACGAACATGGACGTCGTGAACCTGGGCGAAGACGTGGGGATCTCCGTGGACGGGCATCCGGACAGGATATTCGGGGGGCGCGTTTTTCAGCTCGGCGGGTCGACCGCGGCGCAGTTCTCGCTCATCCCCCCGAACAACGCGTCGGGGAACTTCACCAAGGTGACGCAGCGGGTGCCGATCAAGATCACAATCGAGGAGCGGACGCCCGGGAACCCCGTGCCGGCTCTTCTCCTGCCTGGGATGTCCGTCGAGATCCGCATCAGGACGAAATAGCCCATGGCACGCGGGGACAACCAATTCCGCTCGAGGGCCCTCCAGCAGTTTTCCTCGCTGCACCATGAGCACCCGTCATACCAGTGGTGGGTCCTCGCCAACGTCATGATCGGCACGTTCATGGCCGTTCTCGACGCCACGATCGTCAACGTCGCTCTGCCGAAGATCATGGCCGCCTTCGGCATCGGCGTCGACAAGGTCGAATGGGTCCTGACCGCGTACCTTCTCGTCTTCGCCGTCATGCTCCCCACCTCCGGGTGGGTCGCCGATCATTTCGGCTACAAGCGGACGTACATGTCGGCCCTGCTCCTCTTCACACTCGGGTCGTTCCTGTGCGGCATCGCGTGGGACGAGAACGCGCTCATCATATTCCGGATCGTCCAGGGGGCGGGCGCCGGCTTCATGATGCCCGTCGGCATGGCGATCGTCACAAGGGAGTTCCCGCCGCACCGCCGCGGGATCGCGCTCGGGTTCTGGTCGATTGCGGCGGCGGCTTCGGTCTCGCTGGGACCGCTTGTCGGGGGATACCTCATCGACCATTTCTCCTGGCACATGATATTCGACGTCAACGTCCCTGTCGGGCTCATGGGCGTGTTCGCGACGTACGTCATCCAGAGGGAGTACAAGACCGAGCATGTCCGCTCGTTTGATTTCGGCGGATTCATTTCGATGACCGTCTTCCTCACCTCGCTCCTCCTGGCGCTCTCCAACGGGAACTCGGCATGGAACACCGGCGGGTGGTCGTCGCCGTTCATCGTGGGCTGTTTCGCCGTGGCGGCGATCGGGCTCATCGCGTTCCTTGTCACCGAGTCGCTCGTCGAGCATCCCATTATCGACCTGTCGCTCCTGAAGAACTTCAACTTCGGGATGACGAACATCGTTCTCTTCATTTTCGGGCTCGGGATGTTCGGGAGCACGTTCCTCCTCCCCCTGTACCTGCAGAACTCGCTCGGCTACACCGCGTTCCAGGCGGGGCTTGTCTTTCTCCCGACGGGGATACTCCAGGGGCTCGTCTCCCCGCTGGCCGGGGTCCTCTCCGACAGGGGGCACGCGAAGATCCCCGCGATCATCGGGATCGTGATGCTGGCACTGAGCCTCTACCTCAATTATTTCCTCTCGATCTACTCGGAACACGCGCAGATCATGATCCCGCTCTACATCCGCGGCGTGGCAATGGGGCTCGTGTTCACGCCGCTGAGCACGCTGGCCCTCTCCGAAGTCCCGCGCCACAAGATGGCGCAGGCATCCGGCCTCTTCAACGTGATCCGCCAGGTCGGCGGCAGTTTCGGCGTGGCGCTCCTCGGCGCCATGCTCACGCGGCGAATGATCTTCCACCTTGCGGCGTTCGGCCAGACCGCAGACCAGTACTCGGTCCCGTTCAGGACCGCCGTCGCACACACGCAGATGTTCGCGCAGAGCGTGATCGGAGGGAACTCCGCGGTCTCCGCGTCGCGGGCGCGGGCCCTCGTGTTCGCAAATCTCTCCGACCAGGCGTTCGTCGCGGCGGTGGCCGACGATTTCCTCATCGCCGCGGCAATCACGGCGCTCTGCCTGATCCCGATCCTCTTCCTCCGCGTCCACAGGCGCGCGAAGGGAACCGCGGCCGTGCCGCTCGAATGATGTTTCACACTTCACGGGATAACGCACAATGACTTCCCACAGAATTATCGCTCTTCTTCTCGCCGCTGGCCTGACCGCAGGGAGTTCTCCCGCGCAGACCCGGAGTGATTCGCCGATGACCGTGGAGGATGCCGTCGCGCTCGTCCTCGCACACAACCCCGCGCTGGAGGAATCCTCCCGCGCCATCGACGCCTCGCGGGCCCGCGCCGAAGGGAGCCGGAGCGCCTACCTTCCGAGCGCTGACGTGGAGGCGACGTACGTTTTCCTCGGACCCGTGTCCGTGTTCGACCTCCCCGGCGAGTCCATCAAGGTGTTCCCGTACAACAATTACGACGGGCACGTGGGGGTGCGGCAGACGCTCTTCGACTTTCAGAAGACGGGCTCGCAGGTACGCCTTGCGGACTCGCGCGTCACGCTTGCCGAGGACACGCGCGACGCGGTGAAGCGGGACCTCGGCGTGCGGGCCGCGGAGACGTTTTACGCCATCCTGTTCCTCCGCCGGAGTATTGCGGTCCAGCAGGAGCAGGTCCGGACGCTCGGCGAACACCTCGCGATCACGCGGAAGAAAGCCGAGGCCGGCACCGCCACGCAGCTCGACGAGCTCACGACACAGGTGCGCGTCGCCTCGGCGCAGAACGTGGAAATCGGTCTCGAGAACAGCCTCAGGACGGCGGAGATCGCCTTCCGGAGGCTCGCGGCTCTTCCCGCGGACGCGCCGCTTGATCTCCGGGGGGAATTCTCCGGTTCTGCGGTCGCGCCGGCAAGCAGGGATTCGCTCCTGAAAGCGGCGCTTGCCGGAAGAATCGAAGCCAGGAGTGCGGAGGACGCGCTCGCATCGGCGCGGGCGTTCCGGCAGGCGGCAGGCGCGAACGACGCCCCTTCCCTCAGCGCCTCCGTGCTGTACGGCGTGAAGAACGGGTACATACCGAACCTGGACGTCCTGCGCGGGAACGTCGTGGCCGCGGTCGATTTCCGGGTCCCCATATTCGACGGGAACAGGACGAGCTCGATGGAAGAGGAAGCGGCGGCGGGGATCCACGAGGCCGAATCGCGCAAACAGGAGGTCGCACTGATGATACAGGCGGAAGTGGACCAGGCGATATCGGATCTACGGGCGGCAAACGAGCGGGTCGGCGTTTCACAGACGAACATCGCGCAGGCCGACCTGGCCGCAGCGAACTCACGGCTCCGGTACGAGGCCGGGAGCATCTCCAACCTCGACCTCCTCGACGCCGTGACAGCCGTCGCGCAGGCCCGGCTGACGAACCTGCAGGCGCTCTACGACATCGTCGAGGGGACGATACGGCTTCGCCGGGCGACCGGGAGCCCGGTGACGGGGATGTGACGTCCGCTCACCCCCCGGGAACCCGTCCGGCGCGCGCGGCGCGGCCTCCCCTGAACAGGCGGTAGATGAGGGGAAGGGCGAAGAACAGAAGCAGGCTCGAGAGTGAAAATCCGCCGATCACCGCGATCGCAAGCGGCTGCTGCATCTGCGCGCCGGCGCCCAGGCCGAGAGAGAGGGGCAGAAGGGCAAAGACCGCCGCAAGCGCCGTCATGATGATCGGGCGCGTGCGCGTCCGCGCGGCGCGGACGAGCGCGTCGTCAAGCGGCACGCCGCCGGCCGTCAGATTCTTCACGTTGTGCATGACGAATATGGCGTTCTCGGCGACGATCCCGATGATGAGGATGATCCCGACAAAGCTCGAAATGTTGAACGTCACCCCCGTCAGCCAGAGCGCGCCGAAGACGCCGAGGAGCGAGAGGACGTTCACAACAAGTATGGAAAGCGGCACCGCAAACTCCCCGAACTCGAAGAGAAGCACGATGAAGACGAGCGCGACCGCCGCCAGCGTCACAAGGAGCAGGCCGCGGAATGAATCCTGCTGCGTCTGATAGACCCCTCCGTAGAGGATGCTCACGTCAGGGGGGATCGTGATCTCCCTTGCGAGCTTCACCTTGATGTCGTCTACGGTCCGGCCCAGGTCCCTTCCCGAGATCCTCGCAGTTACCGCCACGAACTGGCGCAGACCTTCCCTGTGAATCTCCGACTGCCCCTCCGTGAGTTCCACGGAAGCAACCGTCCCCAGGGGAACAGCGCTCCCTGACGGGGACACGAGCCGGATCTGCTTTATCCTGTCAAGGTCCAGCCTGTAGGGGTCGGGAAACCGGACGCGGATACCGATGATCTTCTCCCCCTTCTGGATGTTGCTCTCCGTCGAGCCCCGGATGATCGTCGTGAGCTGCTCGTCGATGTCCGTGACCGTCATCCCCGCCAGCGACGCCCTGAGCGGGTCGACACGGACGATAAGCGAGGGACCGGAGATCACGATGCCGTCGAACGCGTCGACGACCCCCGGAACGGAGGAGATGAGCGACTTCACCTCCCTCGCCATCGCCTGAATAAACTTCTGATCGGACCCGAAAATCTTGATCTCGACGGGCGAGGGGTTGTTCGTCATGTCGCCGATCACATCCATCATCAGCTGGCCGAAATCGACCCTGAGCGACGGCTCGGACGCGTTAATGTTGTCCCGGACCTGCGCGATGACGTCCCCGATCGGGCGCGTGCGAACGCGCCTCAGCTTCACAAGGAAATCCCCCGTGTTAGGCTCCGTGAGGAAGAACCCCATCTGCGTTCCCGTCCTCCGGGAATAGGACTCCACCTCCGGGATCTCCATGAGCATCCGTTCGACCTTCGTCAGGATCCTGTCCGTCTCGTCGAGCGAGGTCCCCGGAGGAGTGGCGTAATCGAGCACGAACGTCCCTTCGTCCATTTCCGGCATGAAGTCGTTCCCGATGTGCGTGTAGAGCCAGTACGTCCCCCCGACAACAAGGAGCGAAGCCGGAATAATGACCCACCGGCGGGCGAGCAACCGGGTGAGCGCGCGCCCGTACCACTCCCCCAGGACAGACCGCCTCTCGTGGCGGACGACTTCGCGTGCGACGTCGGACTCCCGGATGACGTACGATGCCAGAAGCGGAGCGAGCGTGATCGAGAAGAGGAACGAGATCAGGAGCGCAAAGACCATCGTGACCGAGAGCGACGCGAAGAACGCGCCCGTCACCCCGCCGAGGAACGCCAGCGGTATATGGATCACAATCGTGCTTGCAGTCGACCCGATAATGGCAGGCATCAGCTCATGGAGGGATCTGCCCGCCAGGTCAAAGAGGCTCCAGGATGACGCCCCCCCGTTTTTCCGCGCAACGAAATGGGTAAAGACGTTTTCCAGAACGACGATCGAATCGTCAATGATCAGCCCCACCGCGGCCGCGATCCCCCCCAGCGTCATGATGTTTATCGTCTTTCCCACCACGACGAGGCAGACGATCGTCGACGCGATCGTCACAGGGACGACGACCGCAATCACGATCGCGACGCGCCAGCTCCGGAGGAACACGAGAAGGACGACCATGGCGAGCACGATGCCGACGATGATGCTGTCGCGCGTGCTGTGGATCGAACTCTCGATGAAGCTGCTCTGGTCGTACCAGTTCTCGAACCGGACCCCGGGAGGGAGCTTCAGAGCCGCAAGAGCGGTTATGACGTCGCCGCCGATTTTGACCGTGCTCCCCGTCGGCTGCTTCATGACGTTCACAAGCACGGCGGGACGCCCGCGGGCAGTCGTGCGGATGTACCTGTCAGAGACCGAGGGGGTCACCTCCGCCACGTCGCTGACCCGCACGGGGACTCCACCGCGAACGGCCACAACGCAGGAGCCGATGTCCTCGGAGCTCCTGTAGAGGCCCGAAACCAGGGAGAGGTAGAGCCGGAAGTTATTCTCCACGAGCCCCGCCGAAGAGACCAGGTTCGCCTTCTGTATTGCATCGGCGACCTGCCGGATGTCCAGATGGTAGGCCGCGAGCTTCTCCGGGGCGACCGTCACGCGGAATTCCCTGGTGTCGCCCCCCGTCACTTCGACGCGGGCCACCCCGCCGACGCGCATCAGCGCGGGCCGGATCTGATAGAGGGCGATGTCCCGGAGGTCGACAAGACTGACAGAATCGGACGTGAGGCTGTACCCGAGTATCGGAAAGACCGCCACCGACATCTGCTCCGTCTGAATCGTCGCGCGGGCCGGAAGCGCGGAGCGGACGTTGGCGATCCTTCCCTGCAGGAGCTGGAGCGTCTGCTGCACGTCGGTGCCCCAGTTGAGGTTGACCGATATTTCCGTCGATCCCCTGCCGGTGATGGAGCGGACGGTGCTGACGCCGGGAATGGAGCTCGCCGTTTCCTCCAGCGGCTTTGTCACTTCGATCATCATCCGCTCGGCGGGTTCCTCGCCGTTGTCGGCAAGTATCACGATGCGCGGGAACGTGACGTCGGGGAAGAGAGAGACGGGCATCTGCTGGAGGAGGGCTACCCCCGAGGCGGCGAGCACCGCGATCGTAAAGAGGAGGGCCCGGGCGTGGCGCCGAACGTATTCAAACAGTGTCATCGGCGGCTCAT
This sequence comes from Ignavibacteriota bacterium, assembly GCA_003157485.1. Lineage (GTDB taxonomy): Bacteria > Bacteroidota > Ignavibacteria > UBA10030 > UBA6906 > Fen-1273. The sequence continues at coordinate 6,880 of PMJQ01000174.1, read as the reverse complement.
TCCCCGGGAGCAATTCGTGTGGAATCAGCCAGGGAGTAGTTCCCCTCCACGACGACGCGAGTACCGGGGAGGAGCCCGGGGGCCGACACTTCAGCAGTCGAGTCGGTCCGCGCGCCGACTTCGACGGGAAGAACCCTGGCGAGCGAATCGGCCGTCGCGATGACGATCGTGTATGTGTCGGTCTCGTCGTTGCGCAGGAGCGCCGGCTTCGGGACGATGAGTATCCCGACGTGCTTCCCCGTGACGATACGTGCAAGACCGCCCATGTCGCTCATGAGGGAGCTCATCCGGCGCGCGTCCTCTCCCGTAAAAGAGATCCTGACTCTGACGGACTGACTCCCCGGATCAGAACGGGGGTTGACGGCATCGACCCTGGCGCGGAAGGCTTCACCGGGAAGCGCCTGGAACGTCACCGCGGCCCGCTCCCCGGGGTGCACGCGGGCGATCTCGCCGAGCGGGACGTCGGCGACGAAAACAAGCGTCCGGAGGTCGACGACGGTCATCAGCTCCGCGTTTTCGGCGACGAGCTCACCCTCTGTCGCACTCCGCGACGCAACGACGCCGTCCGTCGTCGCCCTGACGTTAAGATTGTTCTGTGCGGCGAGCGCGAGATTCATCGCGTGCCGCGCCTCCAGGCGTTCCGCATCCGTCCCCGCCGCGCGGAGGAGCGCATCCGCGCCCGTGATCGCGGCGCGCGTCTCCCTCGGCTGTATGACCGCCAGCAGATCTCCCCTATGCACGGGCGTCCCTTCAAGCACTTTCACGGACAGGAGAGTCCCTGCAATCGGCGTGATGATCTTTTCCTTCCGGAGCGCGTCTGTGCTCCCCGTGACCGCCACGACAGTCTCCATATCTCCCCGGACGACGGGAGCGGTCTTCACGACGACGACCGCGTTCACTGCGGATGCCGCGTTCTCGTCTTCGTCGCCCGCGCCGTGACGGCCCGTGCAACCGGCAAGAGCGATGCACACGAAGGTTGTCAGGAGCAGATGCGTGTGAAGATTCTTCATGTCCCCTCTCAGCGGGCGTTCATGCGTTCGATTCTGGCTTCGCAGGCGCGGATATCCTGCAGGGTCTGGAGCTCCGCAATGCGCGCGTCGGTCAGCGACTGCTGCGCCGAGAGCACTTCGATCGACAGGGAAGCGCCCGCCGCAAATTTCGATTTCGTCAGCAGATAGTTATCCCCTGCCTTTGCCAGGTTTTCCCGCAGAACGCCGAGCCGCTCCCTGGCTCCGGCGATCTGGATGCGGAGGCGCAGGGCGTCCGAAGCGATGGCGCGCCTGAGGATCTCCATGCGGTTGCGGAGGTCATCCGTGGCGACTTCCTTCTGCTCCGTCCGCAGCCCCGTCGCACCCCAGTTGAGTATCGGGAACTGCACCGCCAGCCCCACCTCATACCCGAGGCCGTTCAGGCGTTCCGACGAGGGGAGACGGAGATTGTCCCCCGAGGTGAGATAGCCCGCGTCGGCGAAAACCGAGATGTCGGGGAGCCGCTCGTGCTTCGTGATATCCTCATCGATCACGCTGTGGCGGACGAGCATCCCGGCAACGGTCATGTCGAGCGTGCCGGCGAGGTCGGCAGGGGGGGACGCAGCGGAATCATTTACAGCACCGGCGGCCTCTTCAAGAGAACCCGCAATGCGGACCGACGTATCAGGCGGGACCCCCATCGCCTCCTCGAGCGCGATCAGTGCGCCGGCGGATGCTTCACGCGCCTTCGCGAGCGCAAGGCGCGCCCCCGAGGCCTGGATTTCTGTTTTGAGAATGTCCGTCGCGCCGGCGCTCCCCCCGCTGTACAGCCGCCGCAGCAGGCTCAGGTACGCCCCGAGCTGATCCACGCTCTCCCGTTGAAGTTCCACCTCGGCACGGGACCTCAGGGACTCGAAGAATGCCAGCTTCACCGCAAGTGCGAGGTCAAGTGCGGCGAGCCGGCGTTCGCTCCCGAGCCGGTCGATGTCGAGCGAGAACTGGTCGGATTTGAGCGACCGGACCCCCGAGTCGTAGACGGACTGGCGGACGGCAACGAGGCCTCTCACTTCCCCCCCGTCGGTGATCGCGGGATCGTACCCGTACCGCGGAGGGACGGGAAGATAGATTCCGTCGATGACCGCCTGGATCTGCGGCAGCACCGTCGTCAGGAGCTCGGAGCGCGCGAGCCCCGCGGCACGGACGGCATTGTCCGCAGAGCGGAGCGCCGGGCTGTTCGCGAGCGCAATGACAAGGCAACTGTCGAGCGTGAGCACCCCCTGGGCCGGAGCAGCCGGGGGGCCGCAGAGCAATATGGTGAGGAGAAGGGGGAGAAAGCCGGGGCGGCTCATTGTCCATCAGCGATTCGTTTGCCAGTAGGAAGAAACGATTCCGGGGGGCCAAAATCAACCAGATGGCTGAATCTATCCTCTTCACAGAAGGACCGGTATCCCCTGCTGCCCACGAAGCCCCCCTTTTCCCGTCTCCCCGCGGAGACGAGTACGGCATCCTTTTTGGAGAGTCATCCCGGATTGGAGGGAGCACGCACCCGCACCGCCGCAACGGGGGGGGTGCCGCCCTCCCACGCGAAATACTCCGGGGAGGCACAGCATGTCGCAGGACGTGGCATTGAAAAAGCGGAACACGCAGGAGCTTCGGTTGACGCCCAAGGCGGGCCTCGATAAGAAAGAGTACAACAAGGCTCTTGAAAAGCTCCAGACGGAACTCGTCAGGCTGCAGGGGTGGATTGTGCACAAGGGGCTGAGGGTCGTCGTGCTCTTTGAAGGCCGCGACGCCGCGGGAAAAGGGGGCGTGATCAAGCGCATCACCCAGCGGATGAACCCGCGCGTCTGCAGGGTTGTTGCACTGGGAACACCGAATGAGCGGGAACGGACCCAGTGGTATTTCGCAAGGTACGTCGCTCATCTCCCGTCCGCGGGTGAAATGGTTCTCTACGACCGGAGCTGGTACAATCGCGCCGGAGTCGAGCGCGTGATGGGGTTCTGCACCGAGGCAGAGACGTCCGAGTTCTTCCGCTCCTGTCCCGAATTCGAGTACATGCTCATGCGCGAAGGGATCATTCTCATCAAATACTGGTTCTCGGTGAGCGACGAGGAGCAGGAACGGAGATTCAAGGACCGCATCGATGATCCCGCCAAACGCTGGAAGCTCAGCGCGATGGATCTGGAGTCCCGCTCGCGCTGGATAGAGTACTCCAGGGCAAAAGACGAGATGTTTGCCCGTACGGATACCAAGCAGTCCCCGTGGTACGTTGTCGACGCAGACGATAAGAGGCGGGCCCGCCTGAACTGCATTCATCATTTGCTCAGCCTGATCCCGCACAGGGACCTCACTCCGGAGGCGCCGGTCCTTGCCCCGAGAGCGAAGGCGAAAAGTTATGTTCGCCCTCCGATCGAAACGCAGACGTTCGTCCCGGAAATCTATTAGGAAGGGGAGCGGCCCGGGAACGGACGCAGGGCTCAACGCGTTCCATGGCGTGGCATGATGTCATTGTGCGCGTCAATGCCGCGTGGATCGTCGCCGGAGGAGCCCTCGCGGGATGGGCCGCGGGGCTCCTCTGAAGGTTTCAGATCCCCAGGTTCGCGAGCATCGTGCAGATCGCGTTCACCTGTGACACGAGACCGGGGTGGGACTCCTCAAATTCCCTCGCCGATTCCTCGAGGCCGGCAAGCGAGAGTCTGAGAAGCTCGGGGTTTTTCTCCTGCCGCGTCGCTTCATGCGCAGAGCGGTCGATGAATCCCGTTATGCTTTCCGCGTGCTCTGCGCGGGTCTTCGCAAGGTTCGTGATCTCCGATTTCAGCGTTGCAACGAGCGCCAGGAGCTCGCTTCTGTTCTTTCCCGGAATTGCCTCCGCGGAGGCTATGCGGGATTCGATTTTCCGTATCGTCTCTTCGATCATGCTTCCCCCTTCATGCCGGGTTCCGGCCCGGGACCGCATCCCATGTGCCATCCGGCGCGGTATTTCTCGCGCTCCTCGGGAGTCATCGACTCGAGCTTCTTCTCAAAATGGCGTCTCCAGCGCTCCCTGCGCCAGCCGTGGCCGTAGCGCCACGGGCTCCACCCGCGGAGAAGTATGTGCGCCAGGAGCATCAGCGCGATCGACTGGCCGAACGTGATCGCCGGACCGTGGAACAGATCGGGGACCGTCGCGTTCCAGAGGAACATGACGACGCCGCCGAACACAACGACCGCCGCGGCAGCAATGCCGAGAAATATGAACGCCTTTCCTATCCACCACTTTTTCATTGTGATTCCTTTCCTGTTGTATGATCGCACTCCAGACTCATTTCCATCCCGATCCCCGGGCACCTCAGCCCGAAATCTCCGCATAGAGATCCTCAAGCCGCCGGCGGAGAAACTGGACCGCATACCGCTTGCGTGAGAGGAGCGTGTTGAGCGGCTCTCCCGTGATTTCGCGGATTTCGTTGAACGGGCGCCCCTCGATCTCATGCATGATGAACACCTCCCTCTGATTCTCGGGGAGTTCCTCGAGAGCTTCCGCCAGCTCCTCAGCAATGACTTCCCTGTCGTACCCTGCGTCGGTCTCTTCCACGGCGGCGGGGAGCACTTCCGCGAGCGTCACCGGAGTGCCGTCCAGCGCCTCATCGAGAGACCTGTTGGCCGGACGCCTCCGCCTGTACCAGTCGATGATCTTGTGGCGGGCGACGGTGAAAAGCCACCCCGTCATCTGCTCCAGCGGCTCGGTCAGGCTGTAGCTCGTCAGGAGCTGGTAGAAGACGTCCTGCAGGATGTCCTCCGCCTGGCTGTCGCTCGCGACGCGTTTCCGGATGAAGGCGAGGAGCCTCCCCCTCTGGCCTTCCGCGGCCTGCGCGATCTGCGTGTTCCGTATGAGTGATTCCGCCGTGGCTTCCACTCCGGGTGACCTGATTTCTCCTCTAGTACGCAGGAGACACAGGAATATTGTGCAGATGACAGAATAGTCGTGAATTCCCACAAAACGAGGGGGGCCATAACGGGACCGATATACAGGTTTCCCGGCCATGCTCAGGGCGACACTCAACGCCCACAACGCACTGGAGGAACAGGAGGGGAGGAGGTTCCACGTCTGCGAGGCCGCAACGGGGGATCGGCCGTGAAACGCCCCCCCACTACGTCCAGAATATTTTCATCCCCCCCGGACCTATCTGCACATTCGGAGGGCGCATCTTCGTCAGTATCCGCACTGCGGTCAACCCTCCCGTCAGCACGCACACCGCGCCACCCCCCACGAGAAGCCCGAGCTTGCTTGTGGGCTCGGGATCCAGGAATGCCAAGACGACCATCGCCGCCCCGGCGGCACTGAGCCCCACCGCAACGCCGACCGCGGACCACTCCCTGGGTGTGAGCTTCGCCTTGAGTCCCATTGCGGCGAGCGTATCGACCGCAGGGTCGATGCCCACTCTGGCATCGTCGATAAGGAAGACTGGAGTCTTCTGCCTGTACGCCTGCGCGAGCTGAGTAAACCACCCCTTTTCGCTCGTCCGTATCTGTATCTCTTCCATGCATCGACCTCGCTCAGAATTTCGGGACCACGTGAAGGGTTGAGGGGAAGAATGAAACGATTATGACGCACGCCGCCGCATGATCCGACTGACCGCGCGGGGACTCATCTCGGTGCGAACCCGGTGAAACTGATACTGCCGAACATCCCGGGGAAAACGAGGAATGCGACGACAGCCACAAATCCCACCCAGAGTGCACCCAGGACAAAGCCCCCTGCGCCGGAACGACCCCGCCGCCGGATGGCGAGGCCCGATGCAACGCCCCCCGCAGCAAGGACCGGGAACACAAGCAACCTGGCCCCGAACGCCGTGACAAGGAACACCGAAAGGAGAAGAAACGGCGCGAGAATCGCCAGACCCGCGCCCAGGGGGAAGCGCGGCTTCGAACGGGAAAAGAGAAGGCCCGCACCGAAGAAGAATATCCCCGTGAGAAGGACTGCGACCGACGCCGGCGCCGCGAACAGAGCGCCCGTGACGAGGAGAAGGGCCATGATCCCCGCAGCGGGGGGAAACAGCGCCTCAATGCCCGTGCGCGCCGGTTCACCCATGCAAACGGCCGACGATCTGGGATGTCCCGAAGGGAGTCCCCTGCCGGGAAACGCCGGAGAGGCCGGCGGCGATCATCCAGGCCGACACTTCGCTTTCCGTGTACGTGTCCCCGGCCTCCGTCCCCACGAGCATGTTGAGCGCGAAGAATGCGCCGTGCGATGGAGCCACGCGTTCCTCGTCCATGATAAAGTCCTGCACCACGACGCAACCCCCCGGACGCAGAGCCCGGGCGCACTTCCGGATGAGTTCGGCGTTTTCACCCGCAGAATTGCTGTGTATGATCGCGGAGAGGAAGACGACGTCGAAGCCGCCGCCGAGATCGTCCCTGAGGTAGTCTCCCGCAACTGTGCTCACCTGTCCGGAGAGCCCGTCGCGCTCGATGTAGGACGCCGTGAGCGGCAGGACGTTCGGGAGATCGAACACGACCGCGCTGAGGCCCGCCTTCGCCCTGACGAATGCCATCGCGTAGGCCCCCGACCCTCCTCCGACGTCAAGAACCCTTGTGACGCCGGCAAGGTCCAACTGTCCGACAACTGCGGGAGCCTGCCGCACGGCACGGTCGTGCATCGCCGCGATGAACGCGGAAACCCACTCTTCTCCTCCATCACTCCCGGGGCGGGGAAGGATGCCCGTCCCGGCTTTCACGGCGCCGGTCAGCGTCGTCCATGTGTCCCAGAGGTGGACGGTGTGCATCAGCCCCCCGAGATATCCGGGGCTCCCCTCGACAAGGCACTGCGCCGCGGCCGGCGAATTTGAAAACCTGCCGTTCTCTTTTTCGAGAAGCCCCATCGCGCAGAGCGCGTTCATCAGCCGGTCCGTCGCGCGGGGGTCCGTGCCAAGAAG
>PMJQ01000156.1:514-21492 GCA_003157485.1 Ignavibacteriota bacterium | reverse complement strand
GACGCCGGCGTCAGGAATTTCAGGGCATTGACTTGTTTCCATCTTAAGGAAGACGATAATTCCCCAAGAAGGTATCCGTTCATAGCAGAATCCTCAGATAGCAAAGAGGCTCGATGAAACGCGTACCGAGGTCATCTCCCTTATCACGGACTTCGATCTTCCTGGTTTGACTCGGATATCCACGATCCATACATTTGGGGGCACAATGGCATGACCCGTCGCATCCTCCCTCTCTTTCCACGCACGTATCCATGGTAGGCTCCACCGTTTCCCACTATAAGGTCCTCGACGAGCTCGGGGGGGGTGGAATGGGTATTGTGTACAGGGCCAGAGACCTCAAACTCGACCGTATCGTCGCTCTTAAATTCCTCTCTTCGCGGCTCTCACCCGATCCCTCTGAAAAGGCACGTTTCATCCACGAAGCGAAAGCCGCCTCCGCTCTCGATCATCCGAACATCTGTACGATATATGAAATTGACGAGACGGCCGACGGCGGGACGTTCATTGCCATGGCTGCATACGAAGGGGAGACGCTCGACAAACGGATCGCATCGGGCCCCCTTACGCTCCCCGAAACGATCGACATTGGAGGCCAGATCGCAAGCGGACTCGATGCCGCCCACGCAAAAGGGATTGTCCATCGGGACATCAAGACCGGAAACATCATGGTCACAAACGACGGACAGGTCAAGATCCTTGATTTCGGGCTGGCAAAATCGCACGGAGCGACACAGCTCACGATGAACGGGACGACGCTCGGGACGGTCCCCTTTATGTCTCCCGAGCAGGCGCGGGGAGAGGAGGTGGATTACCGGAGTGATATCTGGTCTCTCGGCGTGATTCTGTACGAGATGATCACCGGGCAGCTCCCGTTCCGCAGCACATACAGTGAGGCGGTCGTCTATTCAATTCTCCACGACGATCCTCCGCCCGTCACATCGCTCAGAAGCGGCGTGCCCATGGAACTGGAGCGAATTGTAAACAAGGCGCTCCGGAAGGACAGATCGGCACGGTATCAACACCTCGATGAAATGCTCACGGATCTGAAGGGAGTGAGAACCGGGTTCGAATCCGGGAAATTAGGGCCGAGTGCGCCCCCTCTGCGACGGGAGTCCAGGATCCGGAAACGAGTCTACACCGGAATAGCACTCGCTGTTCTCGTTGTGATCTGCGTGGGGGTTTACATTGCGAGATTCGCCGCGAACAGGCGGAGCGACTCCGCCGCGCACGACGCCGGGGCTCTGCCTGCACCCGAAGCCGGAAACGCACGTTCAATCGCAGTCCTCCCGTTCAAGAATATCAGCCCGGATAAGGAACAGGAATACTTTTGCGACGGCATGACTGAGCAGATCATCACGAATCTGTCGAACCTCCAGGACCTCAGGGTGATCGCCCGGACTTCGGTGATGCAATTCAAGAACTCTGACAAATCCGTGCCGGAGATCGCAAGGGAACTGGGAGTGGGAACGATACTGGAAGGAAGCATCCGCAAATCGGGAAACCGGATACGGATCACGGCGCAGCTGATAAAGGCGGACAGCGGGTTCCATCTCTGGGCCAGGGACTATGACAGGGAGCTCAAGGACGTCTTTGGAGTTCAAGATGATGTCGCGAAAGCCATCGTCGCGGCGCTAAAGTTGAACCTTACCGACAGGGAAAATCTCTCGATAGCGAAGCGCCACACGCAGAATACGGAGGCATATCAGCTCTATCTGAAGGGGCTGTTCTACTGGAACAAGCGAACCGAAGAAGGGCTGAATACGGGGATCGAATATTTCCGGCGGGCGGTTGGCGTTGACACTGCGTACGCCCTGGCGTACGCCGGTCTGGCCGATTCATACGGCGTACTGGGATATTACAGCTGGCTGCCGCCGAAAGAGGCGTTCTCACGTGCAAAGTCAGCCGCGATGAAGTCACTGGAGATTGACAGTACGCTCGCCGAAGGCCACGCGGCCATGGCCATTGTTCTCAGGGATTACGACTGGAACTGGAGGGAAACCGAAAAAGAGTTCAAGCGGGCTCTCGAACTAAATCCCGGCTATGCGACCGCCCATCTCTGGTACGCGAATTTTTTCAACGGGATGGGGCGACACGACGATGCGATCGCGGAAATGAAGAGAGCGCTCGATCTCGACCCGCTGTCATTGATCATCAATGCCGATGTGGGGAGGACGCTCTACTTCGCGCGCCGGTACGGGGAAGCCATCGAACAGCTCCGCAAAACGGTCGAGATGGACCATAGTTTCGCGCTCGGCCACATATGGCTGGGTCAGGTGCTCGAGCAGACGGGAAAGAGTAACGCAGCGATCCTTGAATTCCGGAAGGGTGTCTCTCTTTCAGACACCAGCTCGTTCGCCGTCGCAAGACTTGCACACGCGTATGCGGTGGTGGGCAACCGGGATCAGGCCGGGAAATTGCTCGACCAGTTGAAGAGTCTGGCCGAGAAGAAGTACGTATCGCCCTATGATATTGGAATCATCTACGCGGGGATGGGGGATACAGAACAGGCATTCGCCTGGCTCGACAAAGCCTATGAGGAGCGATCACACTGGACGGACTTCCTCACGGTGGACCCAATTCTTGACCCGCTCCGAACCGACCCGAGGTTTGCGGTTCTTGTGAAGAAGATGGGGCTGGGCAAATAATCCGCCAGAAAATCGGCGGGGGCAGCTTCTTCGAGCGTGTCCCATATGTCTGTGCAGTCTCTCCGCAGGCTCCCGTTGCCGATTTGTTTGTCGGAGATGATTTCAGGAAACAGACGGAGAGGATCCACCGGTCGGAGCCATCTGCTTCAAGAATCATACTGAATGTCGTCAAAGGGAAATAGCGTCAAACCGGTCCCATCTCCTCCCCCTTTCGGATGGCTGCAATTAACACCCCATCGCTTTAGATTCTTGTGGCTACGTTCCTTGCAAACATCTCATTTCCGGAGCCCTGCCACAGAAGTCTCCTCAAGGGGTGTTCTGCCAGTCGGCTGAACGCTCTTCCAGTCACGAATAGATAAGGCTCCATTGGTCCCCACAGTCATTTCTCACTACAAAATCCTCGAAAAACTCGGCGAGGGCGGCATGGGCGTGGTCTACAAAGCCGAGGACACAAAACTCGACCGGCCGGTCGCGTTGAAATTCCTGCCGCCTCACATTAAAGCGACCGAAGAAGACAAGGCGCGTTTCATCCAGGAGGCAAAGGCAGCAGCGGCCCTGAACCACCCGAATGTTTGCTCCGTATCATGGACTTCGGAGTAGCCAAACTCCAGGGGGTTTCCAGACTGACGCGCGACGGCAGTACCATAGGCACGGCGGGCTACATGTCACCGGAGCAGGTGCAGGGCTTCGACGCAGACACCCGTTCGGACATATTTTCGCTCGGCGTCGTGCTTTTTGAGCTCTTCACGGGGCAGCTCCCCTTCCGCGGGGCACACGAGACCGCGATGGCATATGAAATCGTAAATGTCGATGCCCTGCCCATGTCGGCCGTCAAACCCGGCATCGACCCGGAGCTGGATCGGATTGTTTCTCAGTGTCTGGCAAAGGACCCCAATGAGCGAATGCAGTCTGCGAAACAAGTCTCGGTAGACCTGAGACGCTGCAAGCGGGATTCGGGGAAGCGCCCGACTAATTTCACCAGGCCATCGCGCTCGACGGGGATTTTGCTCTGGCTCATCTGGGGATTGCGGAGACCTACGCCCTCCAGGTACAGTACGCAGATAAGGGATCCGAAGGCATGCTGAAGCTCGCCACGGGCGAAGCGACGCGGTCACTTGAACTCGATAATTCCCTCGGCCAGGCGCATGCCGTGCTCGGGTTGATACGGGAATACGCATGGGAGTGGACAGACGCAGAACGGGAATTCAAACTGGCGATCGAAAAGGCACCCGAGTATGCCACCGGGTATCACTGGTACTCTATTTACCTGAGCGAACATGGAAGGGACGATCAGGCGTTCACAATAATGAAGAAGGGAGCGGAGCTGGATCCGTACTCCCCGATCATACTGACGAACCTTGCTGAAGCGTACCTGGACAAAGCAGACTACGCCTCCGCCAACGGAGTTGTGCAGAAGATTCATGACATCGATCCTCAGTTCTTCTTCGGGAAGACGCTTCGGTGTGAAATTCTGAATGAAGAGGGAAAAACGAAAGAAGCCCTCGAGGTTCTTGACGGGATCCCTCTTGCCGGACTCTCAAGCAACAATCTGGGCTTTGTCGCGCACCGTTATGCGGCCCTCGGCGAGAAGTCCAAAGCTCGCATGATTCTTGAGGGATTACTGACGGGCAACGGGAGCGCTCACCAGGAACCGGTTGCGATTGCGATGGTTTATGCCGGGCTGGGTGAAGCAGACAGCACAATCGCGTGGATCCGGAGGGCAAGAGAACAGAGGTCGGTCTTGCTGCCGAATTCAAGGGCATGGCGGGAATTCCGGCTTGTCCATCACGATCCCCGATATCTTGAGGTTCTCCACTCAATGGGGTTAGGATATTCAGACGGAGAGAAGGCAAAATAGCAGGGTTGGAAATTCGACAAGCAAATTCGATTCCTCGTTCGTGATCCAAAACACCCATCTTTGAAAATCCATCGACTTGACGGAGAATGGGAGTTCTACGTTGACGTCCATTATCGGTGCTTCTTTCAGCGTGAGGGGAACCGCTATATCCTTCTGACCATTGGAGGGCACCGGATCGTCGATCGATACAAGATTCACTGAAGCTCCGATCCCGTACGACTGCATCGAGTTGAGAATCTCCGGGATCCACCTCCCGCAAAGCTGAGCCACCCTTCGCCTATCGATTCTCATAAACGGGAACCCGAGGCCCGGTTTTACTGTAACTGACCGGATCTTTGGGGGATATCAGTGATTGCACGCTCCTGGGTTCGCAGGCCCGGTATTTGCTACGATTCCCTGCAGCCCCTGACGGGTTCTATGCCCGCAGATACACCCTCCGGAAAGAACTACCAAAGCCATGACCGGGTCAAACGCTCCAGACAATCAGATGACCGCCCACCCACGATATCGGGAAATACCGTACGATTACACGTCGCTCTCCGACAGGGAGATCATCCTGAGATATTTCGATGAGGAGACTCTTTCCCTCATCAACCGGCTCCGGAGCCAGCGGATCACCGGGCGGAGCGCCCGGATGATCGCCGAGATCATCGGCGACATATTCATGACCGACCGGAATCCGTATGTCCTCGAAGATCTTGTGCAGGACACCCGCCAACGCTCCCGGCTCAAGCGCATACATGAGCAGCGACTGAACGCGGTCGAGAGCGCTGCACAGGGAAATCCTGAAGCCCTTGAATTGCTTCACCGCACGCGCAAGATCGATGCGGAGTTTTTCGAGAGAGTAGGGGGCATCCGGCGCATCCGGAGCCGGTTCAGATTCCTGCTGAGGGGGGTAATCGCACCGGGGAACATCAAATTCGATCCGTTCGACCGGGTCGCACACTCGACAGACGCCACCGACTGGCGCGTTGAACATCCGCTCGCCGTCGTGTATCCCGATTCCGTTCAGGAACTTCCCCCTATCATAGCGGCGGCGCAAAAACTGGGACTCTCGATCATCCCCAGGGGAGGCGGCACGGGTCTCACGGGGGGTGCGGTCCCCTTGAGCCGGCACTCGATTGTCGTCAACACAGAAAAACTCAGCGGCATACACGGCATCACGATTGCCGGCGGGCCCGGCGGCGACATACCGGTCATCTCCGTGGATGCAGGGGCAGTCACTGAGGACGTCATCGAGTATGCCAAACACCGGGGCTACATTTTTGCCACGGACCCGACTTCCGCATGGGCGTCGACGATCGGAGGCAACATCGCGGAGAATGCGGGGGGGAAGAAATGCGTTCAGTGGGGAACGGCAATCGATAACCTGTACTCCTGGCGGATCGTGACCGCCGACGGCAGTACAATCGAAGTTCGGCGTCGCGACCACCCTTACCGGAAGATCTCGCCTGAAGACACTGTCATATTTGACGTGTACCGCCAGGAAACCGGTACGCTGGTTCGATCAATCACCCTGTGCGGGACTGATCTCCGCAAGAAAGGGCTGGGAAAAGACATTACGAACAAGGCCCTGAACGGGCTCCCCGGCGTACAAAAAGAGGGGGGGGACGGGATCATCGTCTCGGGAGATTTCGTTCTTTACCGGCCTTTTGCGCACTCCCGTTCGATTTGCCTCGAGTTCTTCGGAACGACGATGAGCAAGGCCTCACAGGCAATACTCGAAATCCGCCGGGCCTATAACGGAGGCGGGCCCGCGTTCCTGACAGCCCTGGAGCACTTTGATATCCGCTATGTGCGCGCAATAAATTACAGGAACAAGTCCCCACGCACGTCCATCCCGCAGGCGGTCCTGCTCATCGATGTCGAGGGGAACGATCCCCGGGCCGTCGATGAGGCGGCGGAGGAAATCGCAGCGATGGTAAAGAAGTACGACACCGAAGCGGTCATCGCACGGGATGAGAGTGAGCGGACTCTATTCTGGAGCGACAGAAAGAGCCTCGGTGCGATCGCCAGACACACAAATGCCTTCAAGCTGAACGAAGATATTGTCATCCCGCTTGAGTCACTGGCCGACTTTGCCGATTTTATCGAGCGACAGAATCTCGACAAAGAACTTTCCGCCGGGGTCGTTATGGCCGGGCGGATTGCCGAACATTTGCGCGGAATCCGGGCGGCTGACGAGGATGAAGCCCTGGCATCCCGCCTCGCAGCCTCCCTTGTGCACATGGAGAGCGTCCGGGACCAACTGTCCGGGTATCGCCTCCAATTAGAGGAGCCCCGCGGACCGGTCAGTGCTTTGACTCAATCCGGCGCCCCCGCACTGTTCGAACGATTCAGAGGAGGGACCACTCATTTTGCACCTGACGCTGATATTGCGGGGCCTCTCCGGGAGACGTTTCACGGGTACGATGAACTTTCCGAGCAGATCGAACGAATAGTCACCGAAGAGAAACGGCGCACGATCATCATTGCCACGCACATGCACGCGGGGGACGGCAATGTCCACGTCAACATCCCCGTGCATTCCGGCGACTATCCCATGATGCTCGAAGCACAGGAGACTGCGGCAGCCGCAATGCGCGAAGCAGTCCGCCTCGGCGGCGTAGTTTCCGGAGAACACGGGATCGGACTGACAAAGCTCCCCTATGTCGATGACGACATCCTGAACGCGTACGGAGCATACAAGCGTGAAAGCGACCCTCACGGGGTCTTCAATCCGGGGAAACTTGAACGGAAGTTTCCCCAGTACCTCATCTACACTCCTTCGTTCAGTCTGCTCGAACTCGAAGCATACATCCTCGAAGCGACCGATCTCCAGTGGCTTTCAGAACAAATTGCCTCGTGCGTCCGGTGCGGTAAGTGCAAGGCGGTGTGCTGTACGCAGATCCCCCGGTGCGGCATGCTCTACAATCCGCGCAACAAGATTCTCGCCGTAGGGCAGATCACGGAAGCGATTCTGTATTACGCCCAGACAACGGAAGTGCGTTCCTTCAGACACTTCCGCAAGCTGAAAGAGATTTCGGACCACTGCACCGCCTGCCACAAGTGCAGCGTGCCGTGTCCTGTAAAGATCGATTTCGGAAAGATCACACTGGGTATGCGGGACCTGCAGACCCGGCGAACAAAGGTCCGGCGCCGAGCGGCCGTTCGTTTCACTCTTTCATACCTCTGGCTGCACGGACACGCTGCGAATGCCGCTCTTCGCAGGTTCGTGCTGCGACCTGCATTCGCGCTCCAGCGGATGGGACACAGGGTTCACAGGGGGACCGGGAGAGCCGCTTCCCGGATCGCTCCCGGATTCAGCGCGCTGCTGGATGGGAGAATGAATGCCCGGGGGAATGCCTCGGTGCGGGAGCGGCTTGGATTGCGGGAAACAGATTGCTTCTACAGCGTATCCAACGGGTCGATACCGCCTGCATTGAACGTCATCTACTTTCCCGGGTGCGGGTCCGAGCGCATGTATCCGGAGATCAGCATGGCTGCTCTCTCACTGCTGCATCGATCCGCGGTTCGCACATATCTGCTCCCCACGTTCACCTGCTGCGGGTATCCGTTCCTTGCAAATGCGGACGCGGAGCGCGCATCAATGAAGAGCTTCGAAAACCGTCTCGTGTTCCATCGCATGGCCGACAGCATCGGATCCTCAGAGATTGATGCCGTCCTTGTTTCCTGCGGAACGTGCCGGGAGATGCTTGCACAGTACGACCTGGGGAAGGTCTTTCGGAGCGCACCGCTCCTGGACATCAATGAATTCCTGGTGCAGAACAATCTCGTCCACCGGGACCGGCCGACCTCGGGATCTCTCTACTACCATGAACCGTGCCACACACCGCTGAAGTCACTCGGCATGGAAGCAACAATCAGAGGTCTCCTTGGCGCACCTCCCGTACCGGTTCCCGAATGCTGCGGCGACGCAGGCACACTCTGTCTCTCGCGACCGGACATTTCCTGTGCCCTCCGCCGGAGGAAGGCGGAATCACTGAAGGCCGTATCAGCCGTTGAGGGACTCGAAATCCTTACAACATGCCCGAGTTGCATCTCAGGGCTGTCCAAACAGGGGAACGGCCGGCGGGTTTCGGGAAAATCGCTTGTCGTGCGTGTTGCCGAAGAAGTACTTGGGAGCAACTGGGAACGAGAAGCGATCCGGACGCTGAAAGGCGGCGCGGTCAGGAGAATCCCGTTTTGAGACCGAGAATCCTCATCCTGTCGAAGTCTCTGAGACAGCCGGCGTCCCCGGATATCGAGGCGGGAGCACCGGCCTCTCAGTTGTCCGTCGGATCGGTCAATTGAGTACGGTACGCAACTTAAAGCGAGCCACCCCAGCCAATGGAACCGAGTGAACTAGCAGCACTTATCGACCCTATAATCGCCATTACATCGAGGACGGCGCCTGTTACAAAACCTACCGTCCGTGCCGTCCCCCACCCGCCTGATTGTACGACGCGTATACGGTCCACATCTGCAAAAGGAAAGAACAGGGGCGGGGATTCCTCTCCAAGCACGAGACCGGGGACACGCACGAGACGTCCGGAGATGCCCGCCACCGCCGTGGCTTCTTCACCCAGGACTCCCCGTTCGCCCCGGAACGATGCGCTTGCAATGAGGGGAAGGCGCCTGCGCTCGGTTCGATCAACCCACACCAGGATAGTCTTCCCGGTTCGTCCCAGGACTCTCCCCCTTACCTGTGACAGATTGCGGCCCTGAACAGACACGTTCACAACCTCGTCACGAAGAAATCCGGTGCCTGCCTGATCGGCCGGCTCGGTCATTATGCCAAGGACAGTATCGACCGCAAGGGTTTTCCCCGCGAATGCGCCTTCGCGGGTGAACACTTCGAAGCTTGATTTTCCCCGGGGCGAAGCCTCCTTTACAAGTGATGCCAGATGCTCCCCGTCCCAGGAAGAGTGTTCCACGCCCGAGCTGTCTACCGTTCTTGTCACGGAAAGTGAATCCACCCTGCTGCTCCCCCCATCAATTGCCCCGCCGACGAAGTAACCGATTGCCGAGCAGCCGGCACCTGTGCTGGCGACAAGCAGGATGATTGCAGCAATTCCCGTGCTTTTGATGAATTTCTGCATTGAGGCTTCCTCCAACGTGATTGCACTCGCAACCTACTGATTCAGAATATCAGCGTTGTCACGATATTGTCAGAGGAGCCAATGACGGGCAGATGGAGCGGCGAGCTTTACATTGAACGGGGGGCTACCTCAGCGATAGCCCCCCGCGATAGCTCACCTCAGAAGCATCATGCGACCTGCCAGTTGACCTTCCGAGGTTCTGAGAACGTAGACGTATACACCCGATGCAAGCTGGTTCCCGCTGAACTGCACGGTGTACTGACCCGCTTTCCGGTTCTCGTTCACGAGTGTCGCCACTTCGCGGCCGAGCATGTCATACGCGCGCAGAGAAACGGGGCCTTCCTTCGCGACGGAGAATGAAATCTGCGTGGAAGGATTGAACGGGTTCGGATAGTTCTGCCTGAGCGCAAACACCGATGATACGCCCGGTGATTGAGCGACGCCCGTGACATTCCCAATCGTAAAATACCCCAGCGTCTTGGACGCGATGTAGAATATCTGTCCGGTCCCGATGTACAGAGTGTTGTTGAACAGATAGAGCGCCGAAACAGAAGTAGAATCCTTCTCAAATATCTTGTTCCAACTATTGTTGGAAGGAACGTACCGGTACACCCTTCCCGGGAGATAAGGGGAACTGGCGCTGCTGTCAAACGTGAAAGTTCCGGCATACAGATTCGTTCCGTCCGTCGCAAAACTTGAAACCAGGTAAGGGAGGTTTGCAAAGACCCAGGAGCCCGTGCCGTCATCCCGGTAGAGAACCCCGCCGAAAAACGTGGAGATGAAGAGCTTCGAGCCGACACGGATAACGTTGTTCACGTCCCTGCTGTGAGGGAAGAGATTGTCGGCGGGGCTTATATCAACCCACGATTGTCCCATGTCGGTCGAGCGGAGGACGCCGCCGCTCCCCAGGCTGTGCTGATTGCTGAACCCGCCGGATTTCGATGCAATGTAATTTGACAACGCGCCGGCATACAGCGTTGATCCGTCAAAGCAGAGTGATGAGATATAGCAGGAATCCAGCATAACGGGACCATTGCGCGAGATCCAGGATCCAGGGTACGTCATGCTGTACAATCCTCCAGGAGTCGAGGGCGTGAGGCTCAGGTCAAATCCCGGAAGGCCGGTAAAGAGGGTCGAGTCGTGCCAGGCGAGAGAGACGATGCTCTTGCTCTGCGGAAGTCCGGAGAGCAGACCGTTACTGCCGCCCATTTTCACCCAGCCGTACTGCGGACCGGATTGGAAACCGTAAGTGAAAACGCCGCCCTCATTCATATCGTTAATCTTCAGAGCGGCAACTCCGGCGACGAAGCCGTATTTGCCGTTTGAACTGAAGGGAATGAAGCTGACAATGACGTTTTGAATACTCGGCGTGTTTGAAATCTGCGATGCAAGAGCGGGACCGCCGTTTATTGGAAACACCCCGCTGTCGTAGACTGCTTCATAGAGATACCCGTTACCTGCCGCGGCAAACCCTACGACCGTCCCTGTTGCCGACCACTCATTCTGTGCGAAACTACAACTGACGGCAATCGACATTGCGGTAAAAAGCGAAAACAGGATCTTCATTGTGGTTCCTCGATTCGTAAATTCGTGGGGCGGTTGATGGAGGAGTTAACTGATATTGTCAGCTCCCACCTTTGAGAAGCTGGCTCTATTGCGGCAACATGAGTGCCACTGTGAGGCGGGGCAAAATGACAGGTATTCCCGGGGTCACCCGGTCACGGGATGGTTATTATTACCCTTGTGTGTAAATCCTTCAAAGATTGATCGTTACCGGGGAACCGGCTAATTTCCTCCGCAGTTTAATTCCAAACACGACATCCCATTTCTGAATCTGAAGAACAACAATCTTTCCAAAGATTCGACTCAGGAGTACCTGGCAGAGGGGATAACGCGTATTCGTGGCTGGAGAAACCCTAGCGCGACAAATCCCAGGGTATTGCAGTTCTGAAGATCGATCCCTCGCGGGACTTTTAGCGGTCCAATCCGCGGTACCGGGATATGGTGAGGAGGATTGGTTTAGACTACTGATCATGGAACTGTGTTGTCCCCATGATCAGCGCGGGATTCAGCTTACGAAGTATGCAATTGATGCGACAATGAGTCCAGCAAGAACGGAATAGACGATGATCTGCAGTGCTTTCTTTCTGTCCTCCGCCCTGAATTCAGCCTGAAGTGCAGAATCCGTCCTTCCTACTTCAGATCCGAAGTTGAAGAGCCCCCTCATTCCGAACGCCGCACAGAAGTGCATTCTCGCCTGGATGAATCCCACCGCCGATAACGCGGATGGGAAGAAGAGTAACAANNGCGCTGCCGCAGCCTGATTTCCGCGGGTCCGATGTTGCAGACACCCGGGATATATTGTGTGTTATTCAATGAGTGTCCGAGACCGTGTTTCGACAAAACAAAAAAAACGCATTAATTCGCCACGCAGGATCAATCGCATGTCCCGACGAGCCGTTGCATCGCTACTAAGCTAGTATTCACCTGCGGGATATGCAACAAAACCGGCGTCTTTGACGTCAAATTCACCCTTGTGTCCGACGTTATTCCCCTTGCGATTTCTCCGCAGTTGCAGTAATTTGTGTCATTNNTTTCCGCAGTTTTACCACGGAAGCCTCCAGAGGCGTGTTCTGCCGGCACGCTGAACGCACCCTACACAATGCGTGGAGCAGGTTTCTTTGGTTCCCTCAACAATCTCGCACTACGAAATCCTCGAAAAGCTCGGCGAAGGGGGCATGGGTATCGTCTACAAGGCCCGTGATACCATGCTCGGGCGCACGGTAGCCCTCAAATTTCTTCCCGGCCCTCTTACATCAGACGCAACGGGGAAAGACAGAATCCTCCATGAAGCAAAAGCCGCAGCCGCGCTGAATCACAACAACATATGCACGGTGTACGGTGTGGAGGAGCACGAAGGCCGGATGTTCATATCGATGGAATACGTTGAGGGAGGGACGATCCGGAACAAATTGCCCTACGAGAAGATCACGGACGCCGTCACCGCGGCGATACAGATAGGTGAGGCGCTCGAGGAGGCACATTCCCGGGGAATCGTCCACCGGGACATCAAGGCCGACAATATCATGCTCACCTCGAGGGGCCAGATCAAGGTGACGGACTTCGGGCTCGCGAGAACCAGCGGCGCCGCCGATCCGAGTCCCGTGACAAGCACGGCTGGAACCGCCGCATACATGGCACCCGAGGTTGTCCAGGGGGGAAAAGCCGACGCCCGGTCCGACATATTTTCATTCGGCGTTCTCATGTACGAAATGCTGACAGGACAGCGTCCGTTCCGCGGCGACCACAATGCGGCCGTGATGTACTCGATCGTTCATGAAACCCCTCCCCCTCTTTCCACGGCTCGCGCCGACGTTCCGGAGAACCTCGAGTGGATTATCACGCATGCACTGGAGAAGGACGCCGACAAGAGGTTTCAGGATGTACACACGATGCTCGGGCAGCTCAGGAAAGTAACGACAACAACCACAGGGTCAACCGAGCTCCTGCTGGCGGTGCTTCCGTTCGAGTATATCAGTCCGGATAAGGAAAACGATTATTTCAGCGAAGGCCTGACGGAGGAGATCATCGCATCGCTTTCCAAACTCCGGGGGCTCAAGGTCATCTCGCGCACATCCGTGATGCGCTACAGGGGAAAAGACAAGAACCTCAAGCAGATCGCCCAGGAGCTTCATGCTTCGTACGTGCTCGAGGGGAGCGTACGGAAGAGCGGCCAGGACCTGAGGATCACAACCCAGCTCATAGACGCCGGGCAGGACGTGTCGCTCTGGTCGGAAACGTACCGCGGCAGCCTGGATGACATATTCGAGATCCAGGAAAAGGTCGCAGGAAGGATCTTGCGGGGATTGAAGGTCAGACTTTCGCCTGACGAGAAAAAAAGATTGAAAAAACGGTCTACCGCGGACAACGAAGCATACCAGCTTTACCTTCAGGGACGGCATCTCTGGAACCGGAGGACCGAGCAGGGATTGAACGCCGCGATCAGGCACTTTGAGAAGTCGATAGAGAGGGATCCGCAGTATTCACTTGCGTGGGCGGGGATCGCGGATTCCTACAATCTGCTTGCGGCCTACGGGGGGGTTCACCGGAAGGACTTTTACAGAAAAGCAAAATCGGCCGTCACAAAAGCGCTGGAACTCGATGACCGGCTTGCAGAGGCTCACACATCGCTTGCGATGCTCCTGATGCTTGACGAGTGGGACTGGAAGAATTCCGAGAAGGAGTTCAAGCTCGCCATCAGTCTCCAGCCGCACTACGCGACAGCACACCACTGGTACGCCGAGTGGCTCATCTACATGGGCCAGCTAGAAGCGGCGGAGGCGGAGATGTCGCGCGCCGTGGAACTGGATCCGGTGTCACCGGCAATATTCAAAGACAAGGGGCTTGTCCACTACTACAGCAGGGAGTACGACAAGGCTATCGAGATGGCCAGAAAAGCCCTGGTCCTTGACCCGGATTTTGCAACAGTGCACAGGCTTTTTTCGCTTGTGTACCAGGCCAAACAGATGTTCGAGGAGGCAATCGGCGCGAATAGCCGGTGGCAGCTCCTCACGGGTCACGATTTCGACGGGACGCTGGCCCTCGCGCAAATTTATGCCGCTTCGGGGAAGAACGAAGAGGCAAGCGAGATTTGCAGACGACTGGAATCTGACTTGCCATCGAATGGACTCGCCTTTCGAGGGCTGGCTCTTGTGTATGCGGCTCTCGGGGAGAACGACCTGGCATTCCAGTGGCTCGAGAAAGGATACCAGGTGCGAGACGAGTCGATGTGCACGATCAAGGTGGATCCGAAAATGGACAACCTCCGGTCCGACCCCCGGTTCAGTTCTCTCGTCCGCAGGATCGGGCTGGAACGATGACCCGGGAAGTCAGCGGGATTCAATTTATTCCACGGGTTCTTCGATTGCCATGGCGAGCGCGGGAATGAAGGTAAGAACGAGAGGACAATGGACTTTCAGATCAAGCGGCCATCAGAAATTCCAGGGACTCAGAAATTCCCTGAACGTTACCGTTCAGCAGATGCGCTCGCAACCGATCCGATCGGTTCCCTGTGCGCATCAATCCAGTACGCCCAAGCGACAAACAGCCACGCTGCGTTGCCGACAATCGCGATAATCCCGGGATCGGGGGGAGGCGGACCGAAGAGATTTGAGAAGTAAATCGCCAGAAGGACGACGACGAGAGACCAGAATGCGTACAGTCCAATCCGGTCTTTCCGGTGCGTTGTCCCCAGATAGACGGCGATTCCCAGCGCGAACATGCCGACCTCCACGATGACCGTCCAGGGGACAGAGTTCCAGAGTCCAGCTCCCACGCGGGCTTCTCCGGTGAACCAGAGGGGAAGATCCGGACGGTGCGTCACGAAGTCCAGTATCCAGTGGCTGAACACCACTCCCCCGACGACGATCGCCCCCCTCGTGTCCTTCCTGATTATGCGGTAGAGCCCACCCAGCACGACCGACCAGAGGGCAGCACCGGCCAGACTGTGCGAAATCGGGTAATCGTAGAAATCCAGCGGCGTAAATGCGGTGTTCCCGGGAGCTATTCTCACGTGTTCAAGCCCGAGCAGAAGAAGCGCGGGCCAGAGAAGATCCACGAACTGCGCCGCCATGAAGAGCGTCCCAAGCGAAGTCCGCGGGGACGCTTTCTTCGCGGCAAGAGCAACGGCGTAATGTCCTATAAACATTGTTCCTCCTTTTTAGAAAGAGAAAGGGCGGAGCTTACCGTCTAAAGAACCATTAAACGGACACAGCCCCGAGGACGCAAAAGAGACCCCACATCTGAATTGTGAGAGCATATTCGAAGGATCAACCGAACTGCTTGTAGAACATCACCGCGGATATCACGAGGCCGATTGCCGTTATGAGCGAGCGGACGCGTGACTGAGGTATCTTCTGGGCAAAATGCGCTCCCGCGTACCCTCCCACGACCGTCCCCACAGCCATGATCGCCGCGCTCGGCCACTCGACAAGCCCGCTTATGATAAAGTAGAGAGCGGCCACGATATTGATGAGGAACCCGAGCCGCACCTTCAAAGCATTCATCGCATGGACGTCTTCGAACCCGAGCATGCCGAGAGAGGCGAGCATCAGTATACCGATCCCCGCGCCAAAGTACCCTCCGTACACGGCAACCGCGAGCTGAAACACAGCGGCTCCCGCCACCCATGAGCGGGGGGGGTCCGTGCCGTGCATAGCGGCAAGCCTGGCGCCGAATATCTTATTGAACGCGCTGTTCGCCATGAAGAGGATTGTGGCAAACAGTATCAGGAACGGAACCAGGGTGTCAAACACGTGCGTGGGGGTCCGCACGAGGAGTATCCCGCCGGCGAGCCCGCCGATAAGACTCACGGGCGCAAATACCCTGAGCCAGCGATTGACGCTCCGTGCAGCCTTCCTGTACCCTATCGCACTGCTGACTTGCGCGGGGAGGAGAGCGACAGTGCTCGTCGCATTCGCGACGATCGAGGGGAGCCCCGCGAAGATGAGCGTCGGAAACGTCACAAGCGTTCCGCCGCCGGCGACGGCATTCATCATGCCGGCGACGCATCCTGCGATCATGAACGCGGCGATATGGATCAGATCTGGCATGTCACGATTCGGTGTTCGGTCTTCTCCGGAGCGGAAGGATTCCGGGGTCCGTCACAGGTTTCTATTCCAGAAGTCCAACATCGTTGTGTACAGGTGCACCCGCATCAAGACGCGACGCAGGGAGTGGGAGGGCGACGAGAAGCACGCATAACCGGCAATAGCTGTCCATGGTCTCCGCCTCATGCCAAGTGAACGGGGAGAGCCCCCCGGGGATCGAGCGTTTCCCAGCCGACGACCGCCTGCACGACCTTTGATCCCTTCATCCTGCTCGCGCCCTCGATATAATGAACGCCGGGGGAAGAGGCATCCTCTGCCCGGGAGAGCGCGACCGTGTCACCGAGCGCTGTTTCCCC
This sequence comes from Ignavibacteriota bacterium, assembly GCA_003157485.1. GTDB lineage: Bacteria > Bacteroidota > Ignavibacteria > UBA10030 > UBA6906 > Fen-1273. Next base: position 4,944 of record PMJQ01000156.1, on the reverse strand, counting down.
CACGTAGTTCACCTGGAGGAATCCCGGGACATGGGACTTCACGAACTCATCGTCGTAACAATCGAATATCCATTCCAGGTACCGTGCGTTGTTCACGTGACCGTTCACGTCGATGTCGCTCAGGCGGACACTGCGCTCATACACAGGCTGAACGCCGCGAAGAGGGATGAGTTTCTTGAGGGGTTCATCGAGCGCGCGTCCGCGGTCATTCACCGTGAGAGCAATCGGGAGAACGTCGGAGAGATGCGGCCTGAACGACACCGTGTCCATGAGGAGCCACCCCGTCGCGGCGCAGAGAAGGACATCCCCCCCGGCGTCGCGCATCCGGAAATCCCGGAGATACATGAGCCCGTCGGCATTGACGTGCCAGGTTTCAACGGCTCCCCGTTCCCCCCAGAACGGGAGTCTGTTGATGCGGATTCGGGCACGGGAAAGAACCCAGACGTAACCGAGCTTTTTCAGGACCTCGTAGCCGATCCCGAGGTGCAGGACGTGGTTCCCCGCGATCTCCTGAAAATAACTAAACAGTGATGCCATCCGGAGCGTTCCGGTGCAATCAGTCTCGAACGACCGTACCGCAAAATCTTCATTCCATGCAATCCCATCGGCAGGCATGCAGTTCCTCTTTCGCTTCTAGAACTTGAGTGTAAACACGGTTTCGATGCCGGGCTCGGAGCGGGCGAGGATCGTCCCCCTGTGCATTCGCATGATCCCCCGGCAGAGGCTCAGGCCGATGCCGGAGCCCTCCGGTTTTGTCGTGTAAAACGGGACAAAGATCTTGTCGAGCTGCTCCGCGGTGATCCCAGGCCCGTTGTCTTTCACCTCAATGACAACCCTCCCTCTCCCGTCAAGAAGCGCGCGGACGCCGATCTTACCGCCGGGGGTGCCGCCCAGCGCCTGTATCGCGTTCGTCACAAGATTGATGAGCACCTCCTCCAGGAGGCCGGGATCGGCGTTCACTTCAAGCCCCTCAGGCTCGAAGCCGGTTGAGAGCGCCAGGCCGGCCGAGGACGCCCGCGGTGTCATCAGGTTTCGCAGCCGCTCGAAGAGATCGCTCACGCGTACGATCTGGAACCGCGGTTTCGGGATCCGCGTGAGCGTGCGATAGGTCTCGACGAAGTGAAGGAGCCCCTGGCTCCGCTTGTGAATCGTCTCAAGGGCGCCCCGGATGTCCCCCGCCGCCTCCCGCCCCGGGGTCCCGGCATCGCCCATCAGATCACGGGCGGTTGATGCAAGTGAAGAGATCGGCGTTATCGAGTTCATGATCTCGTGCGTGAGGACGCGTATCAGGTTCTGCCATGCCTCGAGCTCCTTCTCCTCAAGTTCCCCCTGTATGTTCTGAACGGAGACAAGCGTGATGCTTTCCCCCCGCGCCCGGAATTCCGTCGCGTGGAGAACGAGCTGCAGCGGCTCGTGACCGGCATCAAGCTTCACAAGCGCGCGCTCTCCGGCCCTGAGCGTCCGGAGGGTGTCGACGAGCGGGCGGCTCTTCTCTTCCAGCGCTCCGATCGTCCGGAGGTGGGGGACATCCAGAAGCCGTTTCGCCGCGTTGTTGATGAGCTCGACGTCGCCGTTCGCCTGATACGCAATGAGCCCGACGCCGACGTGCTCGACGACCGTCTGCAGATACCGGAAGTTCTCCTCTTTCTCCGACCGGGTGGTCCTGAACTGATTCATGACGGCGGTGAACGCCGCCGCCAGCTCGTCAAACGAATAGCCCCGCTTTCCCCCCGTGAACGTCTGTGAGAAGTCGTCGTACTGTATGGAGCGGACGAACCTCCCGAGATCGGCGTTTGTCCTCGTGACATAGCGGATGAGCGCGACCGTCTGGTACACGACGATGAGCACGGTGAGCGTCGCCGTCGCGTAGAACCCGGTCTGGAAGATGAGAAAGAAGAAGAGGCAGATCGAGACGCAGAGAAGGGTGACGCGCGCGACGACGTTGAGCCAGAATCTTTTATAGAGCATGTTTCTCGAGCCTGCGGTAGAGAGCCGCCCGGGTGAGGCCAAGCTCGTGCGCCGCCTGGCTGACGTTCCCCTGGTGCTTTGCGAGGGCTTTCCGGATCACGGTCTTCTCCACCTCCTCCAGGTTGAATCGTTCAAGCGTCACCGTGTCGGTGCCGGAGGGCTGGACGGAGAAGAAGAAATCCGACGGCTGCAGCGAACGGGAATCGCTCATGATGACCGCACGTTCGACGGCGTGCTGCAGTTCCCGCACGTTCCCCGGCCATCGATACTTCTCGAGCTTCTTCATCGTCGCGGGGGCGACGCCGGAGAGGGATTTCTGGTATTTCCTGGAATAGATCGAGAGGAAATGATTGACGAGGAGCGGGATATCCTCCACCCGCTCGCGCAACGGGGGGAGGCTGATCTCGACCGTATTGAGCCGGTAGAGGAGGTCCTGCCGGAACGCCTTCTGCTCCACGAGGACGTTGAGCGGGACGTTCGTCGCACTGATGAGCCGTATGTCGATCGGCCGGGGCTTGTTCGACCCGACCCGGGTGACCTCCCGGTTCTGCAGGACCGCAAGGAGCTTCGACTGGAGAGAGACGGGGAGGTTCCCCACCTCGTCAAGGAAGAGCGTCCCCCCGGAAGCGATCTCAAACCGTCCCGCGCGGTCTTCGCGGGCGTCCGTGAACGCCCCCTTGACGTGGCCGAAGAGCTCGCTCTCGGCGAGCGTCTCGCTGAGCGCCCCCATGTCGACGCTGAAGAACACCTCCCGCGCCCGCGCCGACTGCCTGTGAAGCTCACGCGCAACGAGCTCCTTTCCTGTGCCGTTCTCCCCCAGAATCAGTACATTGGCATCCGTGCGGGCGACCTTCTGGATTGTCCCGAAGACGGCCTGCATCGAACGGCTGGAACCGATGAACTCCTGGAACCCATGGTCGAGATCGGAGGAAAGTACCTGCTGCCGGGAGCGGAGGTTCGCCACTTCGAGCCGCGAACGGCGGATCGCCATCGCCGCCATGAGCGTCGCCAGGAGCCGCTCATTCTGCCACGGCTTCAGGATGAAGTCGTAGGCGCCGGCCTTGATGGCGCGGACCGCCATCTCGACATCGCCGTAAGCCGTGATGAGAACGACGACGGACGCCGGATCGATTTCGAGTATCCTGTCGAGCCAGAAGAACCCCTCTTTGCCGCTGCTGACGTCCCGGGTGAAGTTCATGTCGAGGAGGATGATGTCATACGTCTCGTTCCTGAGGAGACCGGGGAGGAGCGCAGGGTCACGCTCGGTGTGAACGAGAGCGGAGTGCTGCTTCAGGAGGAGCCGGGCGGCGGTGAGGACGTCCGGGTCGTCATCGACGATGAGGATTTTGCCGAGTCTTTCTTCCATGGGGAGGGTTCTTTGCCAGTGTGCCGGCCGGCCGGGTACCGTTTTGCCTGTCCGCATCCGGACAGGGAATGTCTCAAAACCGGACACCGGACCAGCTCAACAATCGTGAAATATGCGATGATTTACAATAGAACGGATTGGCGCGGAGATTGTTTCTCCCGGAGCATTGATCCTTCAGTCAAGGGCAGGGACACACATGCATAACGTGAAAACTGAACCGGGAAACGGCCGGGGAGACCACAAGGACCCCGACCCGTTTCCAGGATCAGGATCGGGGCCAGCATCGGGACCGGGCACATCACCGGGCCAGGGATCAGGGCCGGCCCCGGCAACAGGGNNATCCCGAAGAACCGCTGGACGCTCAGGAACATCGCCGGACTCTCCGGAACGGCGCTTATCATTCTCCTCATACTCTACTACCTTGTCCTCGGAGACCACCGCTCGAAGCTGAACGTTGAGTCGGAGAAGATCACCGTCTCCGAGGTGACACGAGGCCAGTTCCAGGAGTTCGACCCCGTGCAGGGGACCGTGCAGCCGATACAGACGTTCTTCCTCGACGCCGTCGAAGGGGGAAGAGTCGACAGCACGTTNNNCAGCTCACGGACGTCACGTACCAGATACAGCGGCTCGAACGCCAGGACGAGCGCGACACGGTCCTTCTCGCAAAAGGGCTGATCTCCAAACAGGACTTTCAACAGGTAAACGACGAGCACCTCTACTGGATCCAGAAGCGGGCGCTCACCGTCGACAATATACGGCAGGACTCGATACTCCGGCACACGCAGATCGAGCAGCTCGACGCGTCGGTCAAGCGGATGCAGAACAACCTCGACCTCGTGAAGCGGAGCATGGACAACCTTGTCGTCCGCGCACCGATCAGCGGCCAACTGACGTCGCGGAACGCCGAGATCGGCGAATCCAAGTCCCCTGGGCAGAGGCTGGGTCAGATCGACGTGCTCGACGGGTTCAAGGTTCTCACGCCGATCGACGAGTTCTACATCGCGCGCGTGAACCCGGGCCAGAAGGGTGAAACCGACATCAACGGAAAGACGTACAGACTGACGGTGACGAAGGTCTACCCGGAGGTCCGCGACAA
>PMJQ01000156.1:0-492 GCA_003157485.1 Ignavibacteriota bacterium | reverse complement strand
TTCGCCGTCAAGCGGCCGATCAGGCTCGGCAGGCAGAACCCGCAGGTGTTCGAGGTCCTCGAGGGTCTCGAGCCGGGGGAGAAAGTCGTGACATCCTCGTACGACAATTTCGGCGACATCGACAAGCTCGTCCTCACAAAGTAAACCGATGCACACACAATTCCACTCCGGAGCATGCATATGATAAAGACTACGGACCTCACGAAGCTCTACAGGACGGATGAGGTCGAGACGACGGCCCTCGACAGAGTCAGCCTCGAAATCAACGAGGGAGAATTCGTCGCCATCATGGGGCCGTCGGGNNTTCCTGGACGTGGAGGTGTCGGGCTTCTCCGAGCGGCAGCGGGCGAACACGCGCAAAGCGAACATCGGGTTCGTGTTCCAGAGCTTCAACCTCATCGACGAGCTCACCGTGTACGAAAACGTCGAGCTCCCCCTCTTCTATCTCGGCGTCCCCTCCGCCGAACGCGAAAAGCGGGTGAACCAGGTTCT
>PMJQ01000177.1 GCA_003157485.1 Ignavibacteriota bacterium | reverse complement strand
TCGCTTGACGTGCCGACGCACGGGAGCGCGGAAGTCCTGGGCCTGAAAATAGAATCACTGACGCCCAGGGAATCTGCGGCACTCAGAAACCACCACATCGGATTCATATTCCAGACGTTCAATCTTCTCCCGGTCTATACTGTCTACGAAAACGTCGAATTCCCGCTTCTCCTTCAGGGGATGGACAACGCGCGCCGGAGGAAGCTCGTCGGGGAAGCCCTGGAATGGGTCGGCCTCGCGGATCGCGCGGACTCCCGCCCCGCGCAGCTATCAGGCGGACAGAGCCAGCGCGTGGCGATAGCGCGTGCGATCGTCAAACAGCCCGAAATCGTCCTTGCGGACGAGCCTACCGCAAACCTCGACGCGATGAATTCTCACCACATCATGAAGACAATGGCTGATCTGAACAGGGATCTCCGGACGACGTTCATATTTGCCACCCATGATGAAAAAGTGATAGGATATCTGAGGCGGAAAATCACGCTCGTGGACGGAAAAATCTCCAGGGACGAGACCATCGAGAAACCTCTTTCGGAGTGAGGCGGCCCATGCTTGCTCCCAAACTTGCGTTCAGAAATATCATCAGCGCCGGGCTCCGGACATGGCTCAACGTCGTTGCCCTCTCGTTCTCATTCGTTGTCATCATATTCCTCCAGGGCTTCTACGACGGACTCAATGACCAGGCGGAGCGCTCCACCGTGGATGCCCTCTACGGCGGAGGGCAGTACTGGCAGGAGGCATATGACCCGTTCGATCCGCTGACGCTGGAAGACGCTCATGCGCCCATTCCGCCCTCTCTTCAGAATCTGGTGGCCGAAAAGTCCGCCGCAGCACTCCTTATCCGGCCCGCGACGATTTACCCCCGGGGGAGGTTCCGGTCAATACTTCTTAAAGGGATCGATCCGGGGCAGCACATTATCTCGCTCCCCTCTTCGCTGATCGGAAATGACACTGCGCTTATACCGGGGATGATAGGGAGCCGGATGTCGAAGAATGCCGGCCTGAACAAAGGTGATCTGGTGACCGTTCAGTGGAGGGACGTTCATGGGACGTTCGATGCCCGTGACGTGACCATCGTGGGGGTGTTTTCGACCACGGTATCGGAGATCGACAACGAGCAGATCTGGATCCCCCTTGACAGGCTGCAGCAGTTCACACGGATGCCCGGGCAGGCGACAATGATCGTGTTGAAGAAAGACGGCATCCCCCCGGGGAATGTTGCCGGGTGGGAGTTCCGGGATCTCCCGTACCTTCTGCGCGACCTCCACGCGCTTGTCAGGATGAAGAGCGTTCAGGGGAGCATCATGTATTCCCTCCTCCTCTTCCTCGCCATGCTGGCGATATTTGACACGCAGGTCCTCTCGATCTGGCGGCGCAGGAAGGAGATGGGGACGCTGATGGCGCTCGGAATGAGGCGGACGCAGGTGATCGGGCTCTTTACGATGGAGGGGGCGTTCCACGGCCTCCTTGCGGCGGTAGTCGCGGCGCTTTACGGCATCCCCCTTCTTGCGATCGTCGCAAACATAGGCCTCGCGCTCCCCGCGGCGACGGACAGTTTCGGGTTTGCGATCGGCGAAAGGCTGTTTCCCGTCTATTCGCCTGTACTCATCGTCGGTACAACGGCCCTGGTGTGCATCGTCACGACGATCGTCAGCTATCTCCCCACAAGGAAGATCTCGCATCTCAAACCCACCGATGCGCTCAGGGGGAGGATTTCATGATCTCGTTTCTCCTCAAGGGCCTTCTGCGCGACCGGTCGAGATCCCTTTTTCCTCTTCTGACGGTATTCCTGGGCGTCGCCCTCACGGTGGTTCTCCACTCGTGGCTGAACGGGTCGATCACGTCATTGATTACCTCGACCGCGCATTTCAACACCGGCCATCTCCGTGTGATGACCCGGGCGTACGCAAAGGAGGCGAATCAGGTTCCGAACGATCTTGCCCTCCTGGGTATCGACACGCTCATCACGGAGCTCAGGCGGGAGTATCCGGATCTCCTCTGGACCCCCCGTATCAAATTCGGGGGCCTGCTCGACGTGCCGGATGAGAAGGGGGAGACCAGGGCGCAGATCCCCGTGAGCGGACTCGGGATCGATCTTTTCTCCGGGAACACCCCCGAGCCGCGGATCCTGAACATCCGTGACGCCATCGTGCGCGGGCGCGCGCCCCTGCGTCGGGGGGAGATGGTGATCGGCGATGAGGGGGCGCAGAAGCTTCATCTGGAGCCGGGAGACACGGCAACGCTTATCAGCTCCACGATGAACGGGAGCATGAGCATCACGAACTTCGTCGTCGTAGGAACCGTCCGGTTCGGGATTGTGGCGATGGACAAGGGGACGGTCATCGCGGACCTGGCGGACGTTCAGCGGGCGCTTGATATGGAAAACGGGGCGGGAGAGATACTCGGATTCAGCAGGGACGATTTGTACCACGAAGAAAGGACGAACGCCGTAGCCGCCGGATTCAATGCCCGTCACAGTGTCCCGGCACCGGACACGCTCTCACGCCGATCTTCCTTCGCCCCGGTCATGGGGACGTTTCGCACGGAAAGCGGCCTGTCGGATTACCTCGATCTGGCCGGCCTCTATTCCGGGATCATGATAGGGATATTCGTTCTCGCGATGTCCGTTGTCCTCTGGAACGCGGGGCTCACGGGGAGCCTCAGGCGGTACGGTGAGATCGGGATCCGGCTCGCGGTCGGGGAGGACAGGCGGCACATCTATCTCGCCCTCCTCGTGGAGTCGCTCATGATCGGGTTCGCCGGGTCCCTTCTCGGCACGGCATTCGGTCTGGCGGTCGCCTGGTACGGCCAGGTGAGGGGGCTGGATATCGGGGCGATAATGAAGGGGGCCACGTTAATGATGCCTACACTCATCCGGGCGCAGATAACGCCATTCTCTTACGTGATAGGCTTCATCCCGGGCATGCTCGCCACGTTCTTCGGGACCGCGATCTCAGGGATAGGGATATTCAAGCGCCAAACGTCACAACTCTTCAAGGAACTCGAATGATGATCCGGCCGTTCGTTCTGCTCCTGTGTCTCCCGCTCGCGTCGATGATGCAGGGGCCATCAGGAGATGAAATTCTCATGCGAGTCGACAAAAACATGTTTTCGGAGCAGAAGATAGTTGAATCACGCATGATCATACACGGACAGCGTGACACAAGGACCGTGGAATCGAAATCATGGCAGAGGGGCACAAACGAGTCATACACGGAGTTCCTCGCCCCGGCCCGCGAGAAGGGGACGAAGATGCTGAAACTGAAGGATATGCTGTGGGAATATTCCGCCTCGACGGACAGGACGATCATGATCTCCGGCCACATGCTCCGCCAATCGGTGATGGGATCCGATCTTTCGTATGAAGACATGATGGAGGACCCGCATCTGCCGAATATCTACTCGGCGACGATCTCATCGAGCGAAGTCATCGAGGGGAGGGAGTGCTGGGTCCTGGATCTGAAAGCGAAGAAAGAGGATATCGCGTATGATCACCGGCAGGCATGGGTGGACAAAGAGCGGTATCTGGTCCTCAAAGAGAACCTCTACGCCCGGAGCGGCAAGCTACTGAAAACCGTGGACGTCCGGGAGGCGATGCATGTTCACAATCATTGGCTGGCAAAATCCATCATCTACAGGGATGTGCTCAAGGAGGGGGAAGGGACGGAGTTTCACATCGACAACATAACGCTGGATGCGGAGATCCCCGACTACCTCTTCTCAAAGGCATCTCTGCGTCGATAGGTGGTGGAAGAGTCCATCCCGCGGATGCACTATGCCCCGGCGGCCTGCTTTATGTAGAGTCCTTCGGGGAATACCTCTTTTATTGCCGGAAGGTGAGAAGGTTTCAGGAAGAAGTAGTTGCCGTTCTCACTTCGGTCCCCCCGGCCCCGTTCTCTGATGCTGGAGCCGTCGAACAGATACGTGCCGTATCCGTGCCCGGCCATTGCTTCGAAGACCTTATGCCCCTCTTCGGAAGGATCGTCGGGATCCCCCCACACCTCAAGCAGCCAGGAAGGCGCTGAATCCCGTATCACGGATGCTGCGCCGTTGAGAACGCTCAGCTCGTGCCCCTCGACGTCGCACTTGACGAATCGGATTTTCCGTCCCAGCGTTTTCTGGAGGTCGTCAAATTTCATCGTGTCCACATTGAACGAAGTCCGGCTCCCGGGCGCCGAGTCCGCGACGACGTGTGTGCGGTACAGGTCAGGTTCCCCGTTCGCCTGGTCCGGTGCGGTCATCGTGACCGTCCGGGCCGAATCCGAAAGGGCTGCGTTCACAAGCCTGACGTTGCCGAGGCGGAGTCTCTTCCGGATGAAATCCAGTATTTTGAACTGGTACGGCATGGGTTCGACGCTGCATACGAGCCCTGTCGGACCGACGACGTGGGAGAGCACACGCGTGTACCAACCGAGGCTGGCCCCTATGTCGACAACGCAGTCTCCGCTTCCTGCAAGAACCCGGACAAGCCGCATTTCCGGTTCGTAGTTCTCCTCCCCGTCCTTCATCCTGCTGGCATACCGGAGCATCCTGATTCTGTGAAGAAGCCTGCCGGGAATTACGCGTTTGAGGAGCGTGCGTGTCTTTGTGTCGCGGGATTCACTCATGATTTTTCATCCTGTCGTGTTTGTGTCATTCGGGGATTCGGTCAGCAACCTGTGCCGGCGGAGCCGGGGGGGAAATGCTCAGAACCGCGTCAATCGTCATCAGAAGCGTTCTTTGCTCGACCGGCTTCGAGAGGAAACTG
>PMJQ01000190.1 GCA_003157485.1 Ignavibacteriota bacterium | reverse complement strand
GTCTACGCATTCATCGACGTCGACAGCAGATCACATTCCGTGAGCGACACGCTTATGAACTTCGTCTTCAGCCTGCTCATCATCGGCGCAGTCTATTCGCTCGTGGCATACCTGACCGGCGGGTCCGGGAGCGCGCGGGAGAAGGACGGACCGGACTCAACGGGGGGTTCGTGAAGAGACAATACAGGGAGAACCGGACGTGAGCACACTTCTGTTTCTGGTGACGTTCCTCGCGCTTATCGTGATTCTCGTACGCGCGGTCGTGCGGGGTGTACGAAGGAAGCCGGTGATACCGTCACTCGGGCTCGCGGGCATCGTCATAGCGGCATACGCTTTGTTCTGGGCGGTATTGTACGTGAAGTCCTCAGACAGGACGGTTCCCCTGGGAACAGACGTTTGCTTTGACGATTGGTGCGCGACGGTGACAGGGGTGGAGAATCCGGCTCGCCTCGGGGATGAATCTGGCGGAGTCCGGCCAAACGGACATTTTATAATCCTGCATGTGAAGATGTCCAACCATGCGCGGGGGATCGCACAGAAGCCGTCGGAGCCGCGGATACACATCATTGACAGCCAGGGCCGCTCCTGGCCCGCTTCTGAGGCCGGTCAACACCTGCTCGAAATGACGAGAGGAGTCCAGCCGGCGCTTGACGCGAGGCTGGAGCTGCACCAGTCGATTGAAACGCAGATCGCATTCGATATCCCCGCGGGGGCCACGGGGCTGAGAGCCCTGATAGAAGAAGGCCCCCCAATAACACTGCTCCTCCTGCCTGAGGATAGAGAGGTATTTCCGATTTGACCCCCCGGGGGAAGTCAGTTGCAGGAGCGTCCGGACAGACACGCGGTGTCCCCATCGGAGAGCAGCCGACAGGAGTCCCGGCGGAACGAAGTGGAAGGACCCCGGGAGAGTTGCAGGACTATTTCTTGAATAGTTTCTTCAGCGCGTCCACCCCCTTGGTTTTCACCTGATCCTGGAGCTTCTGCTTCGCCAGGTCGCCGGCTTTTTTCATTGCCGGGCCGGTGTCGAGCTGGACTTTCGGATTGTCCGTCGTCCCCCCGATATTGAAGTCGAGCTTCAGCCGACCGCTCTGATCCTTGAACAGGTTGACCGCTTCTCCGGCAAAACCGGGAATGTTGAGTTTCGGAGCCGTGCTCGCAGGCAGATAGAGAGCCATGTGGTAGTCGAGCGACCCGTCGAGCCCCTGCGACCCGTTGATGACGTACTGCCCCGTGGAGGCGGTTATCGTCAGGTCTTTGAGCGTGAGACGCCCTTTCTGCACTGTGTAATCGTTGGACCAGTCCTTGAACTTGATCGTGTCAAGGTCCGGGAGCTTCAGCGCGCTTGCCACCGACTTATTCACGCTGTAGCCCTTCAGCATCCCGTTTTTCATCGCCACCTTCCCCTCCCCTTCGAGGGCGTCCGGAACCAGTCCGAGCGTGTCGTTGAGAGCCCCTTTCAGCTTCGTGCTCGTCGTCAATCCGCCGCTCAGCTTCTGGCCGAACGACGTGAAGTGCGAAAGGAGCTGTGCTGCCTCGACATTGTTCAGGTTCAGCGTAAGATCGAACAGGGCGCGCTCCGGCTTGTTGAGATCAAGCGACCCGGTCGAAACAACCGAGCCGCCGAACGCATTGAGCGAGAGATTCTGCATCGTGACAATCCCCTTCGAAATATGCATCGACCCCTTGATGCTCGTCAACTCAAACTTTTCCATCGTGAGCGTGCCGATCGAAGCGTTCGCATCGATGTCCATCGCGGGGAGGGGGAATGCCGCCTTCCCCTTCACCTGGCCGGGAGGGCCAGGCTCCCCCTTTGATTTCCCGGAAGGCGCGGGAGCTGATTCGGCGGTTCCTGAAGCCGGCTGGGGGGTTCCCCCCTTCTGCGCGCCGGCAGATGGAGGGGGCTGCGCGGTTATAATGTCGCGCGTATAGAGATGCGTCGACTGGAGCGTCATCGAAGCGGAGGCCCCTGGGGCATTTTTGTCCGTCGAGACAAGCGAGAGGTAGTTCCTGACCCGGCATGAGAGGGTCATATCCGATTCGCCGATCTGCAGGGAGAGCTTTGACGCCTCCGCGACTTCGTTGTTGAACGTAAGCGTCCCGTTCACGTTGCGGACAGGTTTTGCCGTCGAGGCGGTTTTCGCCGAGACATCGCGGAACGCAAGCGAGCCGGATGCCTTCATCGCCTTCGGGTCGCTCACCTTCCCTTCGAGCCGGAGATCGATCTTCATCTCGCCGCCCAACTCCGTCCCCTTTTCAAGCGGATAAAACTCGGGCACGGTCGCCAGGTTGAGCGAGCCGGAAGCGGAGAGGGTGAGATACGGACTCTCGAAGTTCACGATATTCATCGACATGCTGAACGGAGCTCCTCCGAGGTTCGCCGTCATCTTCTCGATCCGGAACTCCTGCCTCCGCTTCGAACGGGTGAAGTCCGACAGGAGCGTTATGCCCGTGATCGGTTTCGGGAGCCCGGGGTACTGTATGCTCGCATCTCTCGCCGCCACCGTCCCGGCGATGTCGGCGGTCGATGTGTCCGTGAGCGTTCCCGTCATCGTAATGTGCACGGAGGCCGTCCCGTTCCCCTTCACCCCTTCCGCCTTCTTCATGTACTCCCTCGGGACCAGTGAAATAAGGTCGGCAATATTCAGGCTGTCGGAACCGAGCGTGAGGTTCAGAACGGGGTTCGTGCGGAGATGCGACACCGTTCCCTTGAGGGAAAGGCGCATATCCTGACACGTCATATCTCCCCTTTCGACATCAAGGGTTTCCTTCAAGGGGTCGTACGACATGCGGCTGTCGATGCGGATCCGCAGCCCGTCAATGAGCGGCGATTCGACTGTCCCGTACGAAACGCTGTCCGTCACCGCATTGCCGCTCACGACGATCCGGTCCCCTTCGGAGCCCACCTCGAGGGCAACCGAAAGATTGTGCGCGCTCGTCGCGGAGTTGTCCCTGAAGTCGACGTAGTCAATGGAGCCGCCGTTGACGAGGAGGTTTGAAATACGAAACGCCGCCGCCCCGGAGGGAGCCGATCCCGGCGCGTTCTCAGCTCCCGGCGCCGGTGGAGGCGCGGGTTCAGCGTTTTTCTGCGCGGGGGCGGCCGCCCCGCCCCCGTTACCGCCGGAAGGAACTTGACCGGCCGGAGGGTTCCCCCCTTGCATCAAGTTCGCGTAGTTCGACTCGTTCCGTTTATTGACCTCCAGATTGAGCCTCGGGCGATCGAGCTCAAGGGAGGTGACCTCGATGCGGGAGCTCAAAAGAGGGAGCAACTTTACGTTCAGACGGAGAGCATCGAGAGTCAGGAGGGGGGCCGGGGAAAATCCTTCCCCCTGCCGGTTCGCAATTGTCACCCCCTCCATTCTGAGCGCGATCGAGGGGAAGACGACGAGCGAAATGTCGTTTACCGCGACCGGCCGGCCCAGCGCCGCTTCGGCCCGGGGGATGACAATCGATTTCAGCTTTTCGCTCGTGAACATCACCTTCAGCGTGACAACGCCAGCGATAATAATGACGACGGGGATGGAGAGAACTATCAACCATATTTTCGATTTCCTGCTCATCGGCATTGCGGTCTCCCTGTGTGCTTTCGTAAAATATACTCAAGATTGAAACAGGTTCCAATTGTGACCGCCCCGGCAACGGGGCCGGAGACACAAAACAGCTCCGAATGGGTTGCGAATGAACCCGATTGGACGTATAGTGCATGGACACAAGGAAGGCCCGCCATGATACCCAGGATGTTTACACTCATTGCATGTTTCATCGCGCCGCTCTGCGCGGTTTCTTCACCGGGAGAGGGAGAAGCTCACTGGATTGCGCCCCATGAGGGGGCTCAGAAGATCGGAAGCACGCCGTGCCCGATATTCAGAGGGACGTTTATGCTCGACGCCGAACCGGCGAGCGGTTCGGTGAGGATCGTCGGGCTGGGACATTACGAGCTTCTCCTGAACGGGAAGCATCCGGGAGAGGCCCTTATCGGGGAACCCTGGTCGGAGTACAACAAGACGATATACTACCAGGAGTTCGACATCACGGGACTCCTCCGGAAAGGGGAAAATGTGTGGGGGGTGACGCTCGGGAATTCATTCTGGCGCGTGGAAATGCCGACCGACACGATGCGCTATGCGAAGACCGATGCAATGCCCGACTTTTCCGCAGGACACCCGTATCTCATCCGGCTCGAGGCGCGCATCAGGACCGCCGACGGGAAAGAGAAGGCCGTCTCGAGCGACGGATCGTGGAAATGGCACGACGGGCCCCTGACGTCGTCGAACATATACGGCGGGGAAGATTACGACGCGCGCCGTGATCCCGCGGGCTGGGCGAGCCCGGGGTTCGACGACAGGTCATGGCAGGAGGCGAAGGTCGTTGCGGCGCCGGCGGGAGTACTCAGGCCTTTCACGGCTCCCCCGATAACCGCACATGAAATCTTCAAGCCGATAAAGATCGTCTCTCCGGGACCCGGTGAGTACACATACATATTCGCACAGAATTGCTCCGCACTTCTGCGGTACACGGTGAACGGGAAACCGGGGAAGACGATCCGGTTCAAACCTTCCGAATACGTCGACCCCTCGGGGCACGTGAAGTTCACGTACACATGGGGAACCGGGAAAGAGATCTGGCACGACTACACGATCGGGGGCTCCGGAGGAAATCCGGGAGACGAGACCCATCAGACACTCTTCTGCTACGTCGGATGCCAGTACGTCGGCGTGACGGGAGCCGTCCCTGAAGGCTATCCCAACCCGTCGGGTCTCCCCGTCGTAAAATCACTCGAGCTTGTCCACACACGGGCGGACTGCCCGATCGCGGGATCGTTCTCATGTTCGAGCGATCTCCAGAACCGGGCACACCGGCTCATTGACTGGTCGATCCGGTCGAACATGAGCTATGTCGCCACCGACTGCCCCCACAGGGAGAAGAACGGGTGGCAGGAACAGAACTGGCACATGGCGCGCGCCATCAGCTACGGGTACGACGTCAGGAGCTGGTACAACAAGATCGAGAGGGACATACGGGACACGCAGCTTCCCGACGGCCATGTTCCCACAAACTGCCCGAACTACCTCGTCGGGATCCCCCCGCACGGATACTGGAACGAAGCCCCCGAATGGGGGATCTCGAGCGTGTTCGTCCCCTGGCACCTGTATGAATGGTACGGCGACAGNNGACTACGGACACGGGAAAGGGGACGGTCCCTCGCAGTGGACTCCGACAACACTCACGGCGACGGCGATCTGGGCAATGGGAGCGGCGACGGTGCGGGACGCCGCCGGGGTGATCGGCAGGACTGCAGACGTCCCGGTCTACGACAAGCTTTACACGCAAATCAGAGCAGACTTCCAGCGCCGGTTCTACGATCCGGTGAGAAAGTCGGTCCTGAACCACGGGTCGTGCCAGGCCGCCAACAGCGTGGCGCTCTGCGCAGGTCTCATCCCGGAAGAGGACAGGAAAGCCGTGCTCCAGGCGGTCGTCGAAGACCTCGAACGCCACAACTACCAGCAGACTGTGGGAGAGGTCATGCAGGTCTTCCTGATACGGGCGCTGTCCGAGGGGGGGCGGAGCGACGTGCTTCACAAGATCTATGCACGGGAGAACCAGGGGAGCTACGGATACATGGTGCGACAGGGATTGACGACGCTTCCGGAAAGCTGGGACGCGAAGCCCGGAACGGGGAACAGCATGAATCACTTCATGCTCGGCCACCTCATGGAATGGCATTACGCGTACGTCGCGGGGATCAGGCAGCAGCCCGGGAGCATCGGATGGAAGAAAGTCCTGATCGCTCCCGAGCCGGGGCCGATGGACAGCGCGTCGGCATCATTCAAGGGTCCCTCGGGAACAATCGCGGTGAAGTGGGAACAGCATGACAGGCGGTTCGGCATGAGCGTCACGATCCCGGAAGGAATCGAGGCGGTCGCGGTGCTGCCGAACGGCGAGAAGCACGAACTCAAACCCGGGACCACGACGTTGAACGCGGTTCTTCGATAAACCGGCCCGCGACGGAGAGAGAGTGCCATGAAATTCCGATTAGCCGGCCTTGCATTTCTCCCGCTTCTTGCGGCCGCCTCTCTCTACGGGCAGCCGTCACTGAGGCTCGTGGATCCTCTCGAGCCGGTCTATCCGGATTCAAACTCGCTTCCGGGCTATATAAGCGAGATCGAGATGTACTTCCCCCTCGGGACCGGCGCCGACGTGCACGTGTTGATCGACGCTCCCGCGGGGGTTTCTTTTTCGATCTCCGGAACAATCGACGGCAGGGAAATTCCACCGGGGTGGTGGAGCAGGCTCATCGACGTCCCCGTCGAACAGAATACCGGGCTGGACAGCCGCACCGAGATATTCACACACCGGAAGAACCCGTTCGTCATCAGGCGGGCCCCCTTCCGCATATACGACGTCATACAGCCGCTCTCCGCCAATCGGGTTACCGCAAGAGGAAAGTTCACAGCGCTCCGGCTCGACGTCCCGGAAGCGGCGCTCCGAAAACCGGGCACGTACACGATCGAGATTTCCGCCGTCGGGAAGGAGTGGAAACAGCGCGGGACGTTCCGTGCGGTCGTCACCGGCGCAAGAGTCCCCCCTCTCAGCGAAAGCACATTCTTCTATTCCAACTGGTTCAACCCCGGACAGATGGAGGCAAAGCATTCGCTCATCCGCTGGAGCGAAGCCTGGTTCACAATGCTGGACCGGTACGCCGCGCTCATGGCCCACGGCAGGCAGAGCAGCATAATGATCCCCGCGGAACTTATGTCGTCGGGGGATGGCCGCATCACGCTGGACGACGGGAATCTTGCCCGGTTCGTCGGCACGTTCCGGAAGCGCGGGTTCAGGTACGTCGAAGCCCCCATGCTGATGTACAGGGGGGACAATGACGACTGGAGCGACCCCGAGCTGAAGGTGATTCTCACGAAGCGGCGGTATTACACGGGGGGAGGGAAGAAGGACGTCGACACGATCGTCGCAATCATGCGCGACTTTGCGGCAGAAAACGGGTTGAACGGATGCTGGCTGCAACACGTCTCCGACGAGCCGGGGGCCGTGCAGGCCGCATGCTACCGTGACGTCGTGCGACAGGTGAGGTCGATATTCCCCGGTGTCAGGATCATGGACGCGATAAGCGACAGGGACTCGCTTGTCGGGGCGGTGGACTTCTGGTGTCCGACGATCGACGATTATCAACTGCACGAGCCGTTCTTCAACGGGAGGCAGGCGAGGAACGAAAAGGTCATCGTCTACACCTGCCTGGTCCCCGGGGGAAAATGGCTGAACAGGCTCCTGGACCAGGAGAGGCTGAGGGAGGTGTATTTCGGCTGGGGAGCCGCGCACTTCGGGACGTCGGGGTACCTGCACTGGGGGTTGAACCAGTACGTCGTGAGCGACCCGTTCGCTCAAAGCGTCGTCCACCATCCCTCCCCGGCCGCGGGGCCGGACAATTTCCTCCCCGCCGGGGACACGCACATCATCTACCCTGGACCGGATGGGCCGCTCTCTTCGATTCGGTTCGAGGCGGTCCGCACGGGAATCGAGGACTATGAAATCCTGGAGCTTTTGAAAAAGGACGATTCGCGGAAATTCGATGCGCTCATACGCGAAGTGTTCAGGGATTATACGGACTACAGCACGGACGTCAGAGCATACCGCAGAGCCCGGAAAGAGCTGCTGGAAGCGGCCGCTCCAACCGGGCAATAGCGGGACGATCAGCGCATATTTGTGGGGATGACCTTCATGTAGAAGCTCTTCGCCGGAGTGTTCCAGCCGGAGGCCTCAAACCGGAGCTCCGCAGGGTGGGCCTCCGGCGTTGAATTCTGAAGCGTCACGCGTATTTCCTTCGATTCCCCCGGGAGAATCGAAACATAGTTGTCGCTGTATGCCGTCCTGAGCGAGGCGGATTCCTGAAGAAGGCGAACACGGACGAAGAATGCGAGCCCTCCGGTGGGGTTTGAAAGGACGATGTTGATCGACCCGTACTTCGCCTCAATCATTCTCATCTGGATCGGGGCGGTGACAGCGACGTCCGCTTTCGGCATCGAGTCCATCCCGGCAAATATCCCCGCGTAGTCATCCCCCTTTGCGGACGCAGTGACGGCGATCGGATAGAGCGCATCGGAGACCGGCTTCCCGTCCCCCCCGGTGAGAGCGACAGACACAAAGAACGACTTCCCGTTCATCTCTTCCGGAATCTTCATCTCGATACGGCCGATCGTCGATGAGCTGTTTGAGGCCCCCGAGGCGGGTCCCGACACTTCGGCAAGCGTCTTCCCCTCCAGGCTGAGAAGTTTCGCTTCGTAGCGCGCGCCGGTCACAGGATCTTCGGTGTCGTTTAGCAGCTTAACATCCGCGGCAAACGTCTCCCCCGGAGCCCAGCGATAGCGCTCGTAATCGGCGGAAATGTGGACAGGGCGGCACGCCCGCTTCTGATAGTAGTAGGAGGGTTTCGGGGTGCCATACCAGTCGACCATCGACCAGGAGATGCAGGGCCAGATGTCGTTGTACTGCCAGATCAGGAGGCCGCTGTTCTGGAACTTGTGCGACCTGCAGTATTCCATGTTGAAGGCGTTCGCAAGTGCCTGCGACAGCTCGCTCTTCATGATCGCGTCTTGGATCGAGGCCGACGGACCGAATTCGTCCGCGTACCGCATGAGCTTCTTCAGGTGCTGGAACCGGACGTTGTACTCGCCGTGGTATTCGATATACGTCGTATCGAGAGGCCAGAGGTCAGACTGCGGGGTGAACCGCGCGTAGTCCTCCGCAACAGGGAACGTATTCATCCCCGCCTCGCTCCGGAAAGGCCTGACGATCCTGTACGCGCTATACGGCTGCTGGCCGTGCCACACCCCCCAGTGGTGATCGTCCCCCTTGTACGGGGAGGCACGGTGAAATTCCCGGGCGGGATCAAGCCTCTTCACGAGCGCTTCGAGGTCGTCGATGACCGCCTTGCTCCCGGCGTCATCCGGGTCGAATTCGTTGCCGCCGCACCAGAACGTCAGGCTCGGGTGATTTCTCAGCCGGTACACCGCAGATTCCGCCCCCTCGAGAAAATTCGGGCGGTCGATCCTCGAAAAGCTCTTGTTGCTCAGGAACTCCTGCCATGCAAGTATGCCGTACCTGTCGCAGAGCTCGTAGAAATCATCGGTCTCGTACAGGCCGCCCCCCCAGACACGCAGGAGGTTGAAATTCGCGTCCCGTGCAAGAGAGAGGAGCCTGTCGTACCGATCGCGGTCAATCCGGAGGAGCTGGTCCACCGGGATCCAGTTTCCCCCTTTGACGAACATCTTCCGTCCGTTCACCTGGAACGTCCAGGGATAAGACCCGACGACTTTCCCGAGCTGATACTGGCTCCCCACTTCCGTCTTCATCGTCTTGATGTACTCGGCGATGTTTTCGTTTTCGACGAGCTTCAGCTCCCTGATGCCGAACGACACGGACGACTCCTCTGATACCGCACCCCCCGCCGACACCGTTTCCCGAAGCACATACAGGCTCTGGGCACCCATGCCGTTCGGCCACCAGAGCCGGGGGTTCTTTACTGTAATATCAAAAGTGAGCCGCCGGATTTCGCCGGGAGAGAGAGTGAACTCACCGGCGAATTCCCCCGCGCCTTTCCCTGACTCCTCTTCTTCAATGAGGCCGCGCACAGACCCCTTCCTCTGCGCGCTGGAGAGATTCCGAACATCCACGGCAACCGTGCAGACCGCCTCTGCGGCGGTGTTGATGCGCGAAACGACATACGGGTGGTCGATGCGGAGAGGGCCTGAAACGCGAAGCCGGACCGGCTTCCAGAGTCCCACAGGAACGCCGTGCGGGCCCCAGTCCCACCCGTACATGCACTGTGCGATCGAATAGAGCTGATCGCGCGGCGCGTCCCATGTAAGCCCCCGCGCCATGAGGTTGTCCCGGGCGTCCGGGGTGGCCTCGAGCCGCACTGCGATCGTATTCGTCCCGCCATATTTCAGGGCCCCTGAAATATCCAACGACCGGGGGTTCAACATCCCTTTGAGATCGCCCACGCGCGTACCGTTGAGCCAGACTTCCCCCTGGAACGACGCACCCTCGAACTCGAGGTCTATCCACTTTCCTTTCTCCCCGGCGCCCAGCGTAAACGTCCTGAAGAACCACCATTCTTTCTGCTCGACCCAGAGCGATTTCTCGTTGTCATACCCGTAATATGGATCAGGTATCTCGCCGTCCGCCAGGAGCGCGCTGCGGACCGTGCCGGGAACCTGGATCGGGAGACAGTCCTTCGGTTGTTTCCCCGGGATGTACACCTCCTTCGTGACACCGACCCCGGGGGAATAGTCCTTCATCAGCCACGTCCCGTTCAGATCGGGGAGAACATTTGCGCGAGCGCCGGATTGACCGCGGAGCGGGTGCGCGCGCTCCTGCGAGAATGCGTGTCCTGCCGCCGCGAAGAGAGATCCTGAAATCAGCACAAGCGAGACAGCGCGGAGGAGAGCGGAGCGAGGAGAGATCTTTGTCATCTGGGCACCCGGTTATGAGTGTGTCGTGTGCAGTTTCGGTATGCGGCGGGAAATAATCAGCGGCGTGCAGAAAGACGAATGACTCGCCAGACCTGGAACGGAAGCAGCGTGCCGATCGACTCCCCCGTCGGACGGTTGGCCCTTGTCTCGACACCCACGCCGATAAGATCGCCCGGGGCCGCGCCGAGGGCATAGGGTCCGCCTGCGGGACCCCGCAGGGGGACACGGATCCGGCACAGGAGGGTGTCCGACAGGATCTCGACGTTCACACCTATCCCTCCGGCGTCCTTCTTTCCGACCCGTTCGTATTCCTTGTAACCGTCCGTGTAGATCTCCAGATCATCGCCGGGTTTCCCTTTCCCCGCCCCCCGGAGCTCACCCGCGGAATGCGGGGCGTCGTCGATGGAACCCGGCATCGTGCCCCATGCGAGCGGATAGCGGATCCCGAACCTTCTCGCTTCCCCTCCGTTCGGATCGAACCAGATGAATATCCCCTGTTTCAGTATCCTCTCCTGGAGGCCGGGGTCGGTCGTGATGAATGCGACGTGCAGAAACCTGTCGTCGTTCTGAACCGCGAGCGACGCGTCCCGTTCGCCGAGCGAAAAGAGTGACTCGCGCCATCTCTCAGGTTCCGCCCCTCCCCCGCCGCTCAACCATGTGCTCTGTAAAGCCAGGGACATGCAGCCCGGAATCAACAGGGAAAGCGAGACGGCGGGAACGAGACGCGTGAGTATGAAGAGGATTTCGGGAATTAACACGATGCCCATGCATATCAGGACGATCATGAATATTCCGGCTATGCCGATGATTCCCATGGGATCCGAACCTTGCTGTCTGCAGATACTGAAGGGACGTACGAACGTACGGCGGCGGCGTCACATAATCAAGTTCCTCCCCGGGGGCACGCGGCTTTGTATTTGTCGATGCGAAACTGTATCTACTGTGCGGGCGCAGGACGCGTCGGGGAGAAACCGTCTTGCGAGGGTGAAGTACTGAAGTGGATTCCTCCACGCCAGATACGTTGAGTCTTATGGCGGCATCATTCCGGAGTGCATATGGAAAAACGGACGATTGAAACCGCGGGGGGGGTATATGCAAGGATCCGATTCATGAGTGGACTGGCCGCACTCGGGCGACCGTACGAATTCAAAGTGATTGAGGACAGCATCGGGTTTATCGGATATTACCGCTGCGACGACCCGGAGAACGGAGGAGGGAATTCGGCGCTTGACGACGAATTCATGCAGTATATCTCACCCATGCCGTTCAGGACTTTTGACAGAGTCCCTTCCTCTCGAGGTTGAGCCGTTCCCAGAGCCCCGTGGCCGGGGGAGCCCGCCGGTGACCTACTCTTCGAGTGTCGTCAGATCCCCTTCATCCATGCCGAGCGCGCGCGCCTTGAGCACCCTGCGCATGATCTTCCCCGAGCGCGTTTTCGGGAGCGACTGGACAAAATCGATGGTCTCCGGCTTTGCGATCGGCCCGACCTCATGAGCGATGTGAGCCTTGAGCTCATCGACGAGCGTGTCCGTCTTTATCGCGTTCGCTTTGAGAATGACGTACGCGTGTATGGCGACCCCCTTTATCTCGTGCGGGAGGCCGATCACCGCGGCTTCCGCCACCGAGGGGTGGCTGACGAACGCGGATTCGAGCTCGGCCGTGCCCAACCGGTACCCGCTTACTTTTATAACGTCGTCGACGCGGCCGATCACCCAGAAGTAGCCGTCCTCGTCCTTCCGGGCGGAGTCCCCCGCCGTGTACATCCCCGGGTATCGGCTCCAGTAGGTCTTGACGTACCTGTCGGGGTCCTTGTACACTGTGCGGAGCATCGCCGGCCACGGTTTCTTCAGGACGAGGAACCCCTCCTCACCGGGCTTAACGGACTTTCCTTCCTCGTCGACGACATCCGCATCGACGCCGGGATACGGACGCGAGGCCGACCCGGGCTTCAGCGTCATCGCCGGCATCGGCGTGATCATGAACATCCCGGTTTCCGTCTGCCACCACGTGTCCATGATCGGGCACTTTTCCTTCCCGATGTTTTTGTGGAACCAGCGCCACGCCTCGGGATTTATCGGCTCTCCGACGGATCCGAGGAGCCGGAGCGAGGAGAGATCGTGTCTGTTGGGCCACGCCTGCCCGAACCGCATAAGTCCACGTATCGCCGTGGGGGTCGTGTACATCACCGATACCCCGTACTTCTCCACGATGGCCCACCACCGGTCGGGGAACGGGAACGTCGGGGCGCCTTCGTACATCACGGATGTCGCGCCGGCGATAAGGGGGGCATACACGATATACGAATGCCCGGTCACCCACCCGGGATCAGCGGTGCACCACCACCTGTCCTCTTCCTTGATGTCGAACACGTCCTTGAACGTAGCATGGACCCCCACCTGGTACCCGCCGTGCGTATGGACGATGGCCTTCGGTTTACCCGTCGTCCCGGACGTGTAGAGAATATAGAGAGGATCCTCGGCGTCCATTACCTCCGTCTCACAGCGCTGCGAATTCCGGACAAGGGGCATCGCCATCAGGTCGTGGTACCAGTAGTCACGGCCGGCTTCCATCGCCACCTCTTTCCCCGTGTTCCGGATGACGACAACATTCTCCGGAGCCCCGGT
>PMJQ01000102.1 GCA_003157485.1 Ignavibacteriota bacterium | reverse complement strand
AAAGAGGTTCATCCCAAAGAACCTTATGCAGATGAAATATAGCTGGAAACGGAACCATCTGCAAATCATCGTTGGCGGGTGCATCATTTTGCTCCTCGCGTCCCTTATTGCCCTCATACTCCGCTGGCCTCAAGGGGCACAGCCCCGGACCGACCTCAATGAACCCGTTCAGGATCTCACTCAGCCGGACACGAGCAAAACTGGTATCTCGATAGCCGTTGAAACGCCTCCGTCACNNTGACAGCTGGGAGGATTGGAATTCGTCATTCTCCGACTCAATTTCGAGAACGTATTCCGCGATATTCGACAGCGCACGCCTTGATACCATTTCCGGACGGCTGGTCTTTTCTCCGACCGGTGGGCGGAATGACTTCCTCCCCGTGAAGCGCGTATTTTGCGTTGACGACTCGGTGAGACCTCTCGTGAAATACACATTCCCCGGGCAGGACGTGGATTTCGTGATCGGAGTCGGGTTTGCGGTTGGCATTTCCTTCCGTGGCGCTCTGGATCCTGGGGCCCGCACGTGCGAGCTTGAGATGTTCATCCCTGAACCTGAAACAGAGAGTGACACTGCAGCAGAAATAATGCACAATCAGTTTGTCGTCCAATTGGGCTCGGTCCCTGGATATTCGTATGTCATCAGGACAGGAATGGAGTGTGCTTCCGCGGAAGAAGGAAAACGCTCAAGTGTCTACTATTTACGCCCCTCTGTCGTCGAATTTCGGCGCATGGTTAAGTACGGCCTGCTGGCACGCGATGCCGGGGACACAGTGTTGATTCTCACGGCCAACCCGAAAGCGATCGTCGACCTTTCGGAGGCCGTACGCCGGTCTGTGCTTAGAGCGATCCTTGTTCCTGCCCAGGATCCCGACGAAGCCGACGCTCTGTATGGAAAGAAGCTTCCGAACGTAGAACTTCGCGTGAATTCGCCGAGGATCCTCGATCAATCGTTCGTGGTCTTCAATGATTCGGAGGCTCTCGTTGAGAAAAATACGCCGGACCCCGACTTCATGCACACGGTTCAACTCAATCTGAAACAGCGGCAGGTAGACCGCATAGGATATCCGCGTGTCACGCAACTCTTCACGGATAAATCTGCGGTACTTGAATTGAAGCGATTGTTCCTGCATCTCGCTCATCTGCCTTCGAACTAGATCCACTGTCGCAAGAGCCCACTGTCACAAGAGCCGCAGGATCCGCATCGCCGGATCTTTGGCCTCCCCTCGTCCCTGTGATCATTATCACGATTTCCTTTCCCCTTTCCCCGCAAATTACCCGTAAGGTCTTCTTGAATATCACCCTTTCAGCTTGCGCTGAATGAAAGGGCATCCACCATCCCCCGGGCGGATTAATAATGAACTCAAATCCAACGATCGAACTCCACGGACCCGTCCTCAACGAGGCTCCTCCACTAGCTCCCTCGCTCTCCATCCATCAACTGCCGACGCCTCCTGCGGACTTCACCGGTCGCACAAAAGAACTCAACGAACTCGTCGATAAGATACGCTTCGAGGGGATCAGCGTCGTCGGAGTCTTTGGCATGGGGGGAGTAGGGAAGACGAGTCTTGCGCTCAAGCTTGCAGAAGAACTCACCCCCCGGTATCCCGACGCGCAATTGTTTCTTGATCTTAAAGGAGCGGGCGGCCCACCGCTCACGGTCGCAGAGATTATGGCCCACGTGGTCCGTGCGTATGAGCCTGCCTCTCCGATCCCTTCCAACGCCGCGGAACTGGAAGGAAAATACAGATCCGTTCTTAACGAACGCCGGATTATTCTTTTTCTCGATAACGCTGTTGACAGGGATCAGATCCATCCGCTGATGCCTTCTGAAGAATGCCTTCTGCTGATAACTTCGCGGAATAGATTCCCCCTTCCGGGCATGTTTGAAAAGGATCTGGAGACACTCCCGCCGCAGGATGCACGGGAATTGGCGATGCGCATTGCTCCCCGGCTTGAAGGCCGCGTTGACGAGATGGTGCAGCTCTGTGGCTATCTCCCGCTTGCCGTGCGGGGGGCCGCAAACATGCTCGCGGAGCATAGGGATCTCTCTGTGGACAATTGCATGCGCCGGCTTTCCCAGATCCATGAACGACGTGCGCTCGTCAACATTTCGATAGCCCCGAGTTACGAAGCCCTTTCCCCGGAACTCCGGAAACTCTGGCGCTTGCTCTCGGTGTTCCCGGACGGGTTCGACAGCACCGATGCGGGAACGATCTGGGGGATGGGCGCGGGTCCGGCGCAGGACTTCTTAAGCGTGCTCCTCGCAGGCAACATGCTGCAATGGTGCGAATCCCTTCCTACCTACAGGATGCACGATCTTTTCCGAATCTGGGCCATCGCGCAATGCTCCGACGAGGAGCGGCAGACGCTTCACCAGGTACTTGCCGAATACGGCGCGACAACCCTCGCCCGCGCGGGCGAGATGTACTTCAGAGGGGGCGACGACGTGCGCGCGGCTCTCGATCTTTTTGACGCGGAACGGCCCAACATCGAATCAGGATGGAAATGGGTCTCCGCTCACGCCGAACAGGATGAATGGGCGGACCTGATGTGCGCACGATATCCGGTCGTGGGGAGCGATCTGTTGAACTTGCGGCAAACCGCGCGTGAGCGCGTCCAGTGGCTCCAGGCGCCGCTGGCCTCCGCGCGCCGTGCGAAAGACTGCTATGTGGAGGCGTCGCTTCTGACGGATCTGGGCTCCGCGCACTGCCGGCTGGGAGAATTCCCGCGTGCGGTTGAATGCCATATGCAGTCGCTGACGCTCGCGCGAGAGATTGGGGCAAAGAAGATCGAAGAGCGCGCGCTGAGGGGGCTCGGATTCGCCTATTGCCGCAAGACAGAATATCCGCAGGCTCTTGAGTTCCATGAAAAGGCTCTCGCACTTGCAAGGGAAATCAAGGACGTCCGGGGCGAATGCGAATGCATCAGGGAGCTGGCAGGCGACTACCAGGCAATGGATGCTTCAAGCCATGCAATCACGGTTTGCGAAAAGGCGCTTGCCATCGCCAGGGAAACCGGAGACAGGTGTGCTGAAGCAGAGTGCCTGGGTGATCTCGCTGCCGCCCACGGATCTCTGGGAGAACAAATGCGCGTGGTGGGCCTCGGCGAAGAGGCGCTGCTCATTGCCCGCGAGATACGGGACAGGAGAACAGAGGGGACGATACTGGGCACCCTCGGGAGAGGTTATGCCGAACTCGGGGATACACGCAGGGCAATCGAATGCCATGAAGCTCACCTGAAGATAGCCCGGGAGACGGGGGATCGTTACGGGGAAGGATACGCTCTTGGCAATCTCGGGAACGCACTCGCGCGCTCAGGGGACGCGCGAAGTGCGCTCCAGCGTTACCAGGAGCTGTTACGCATCGTGCGCGAATTGGGTGATCGCTCCGGGGAGGCAACTGTTCTCGGCTACCTCGGAAAGGCGCGGGCACGCCTGGGGGAGACGCGCGTTGCGATTGAGTGTCTCTCGGAGCAGCTGGCGATTGCGCGCGAAATCGGTGACCGGCGTACAGAAGGGAGCGCTCTCTGGAATACGAGCCTTGCGCTGAATACGCTGGGCGACCGTGTGCAGGCAATCACTCACGCGGAGGCTGCCAGGAAGATTTTTGAAGATGCCGGAGATGCGGAATCGGCCAGAATCCGGAAGCAGTTGGAAGAGTGGGGTGAAAACAAGAGGCGGGCGAACTAGAAAGACGAGCTTGCAGCTTTCTTTCACATTTCGCGTTTGATCTGTCGTGTAGCAAACGACTCCCGGACTTCCCNNAATTTGTTCACGCGAGCATCGAGTCGCCTTTTGACTGGGAGCACGTCGCTTCGTTCGAGGCTGCCGCGCGCCAGTTTCCCCACTTCACGACACCGGTGTGCTTTGTAGGCCATACACACGTCCCGGGCATTATCGGAGAGGATTTGACGACATTTACACTCAAGCGAGGAGTGAAGATTCTCATCAATGTTGGGAGCGTGGGTCAACCGCGCGACGGAAATCCGCAACTCAGTTTTGGGGTTATCGACACAGATGCATGGAAATACGAGAATATCCGTGCCGACTATGACGTATTCGGTGCGGCGGACGCGATCATCAAAGCCGGTCTCCCGGTAGCACTTGCTCAACGGCTGGAGCATGGACTTTGAGAAATCGATGGGACGCCGTTAGCTCCAGACCCGCACAATCATGCTTCTCAACTCGCGTCTGATCCGTCGTATAGCAAACGACTCCCGGACTTCCCNNGAAGGATATTGTCATCACTGACGAGATTTTCAATCTTTCAGCCATGAGAACACATCCCGGCACCCCTTCCCAATATTGAGAACCTTCCCCCCTTCGACGACCCCTTCCTGACGTCACCCAGCGAGAGGATAGGGGCTCCGCAGCTCTCCGCGCCAGTATGCGCAAATCCGCGCATATTGAGGCCCGATTTCGGACTAATTGTGCGTGCATTGAATCTGCAAATGGCACGGCTTGTGCACACATAGTAGCCAGCCACCCGGGATTACGCTGCCGGCAGAATTGACTTTTTACTCGGCCCGGACATCCTCTTATGACAGTAAAAACCCGCCCTAGCAGAAGAACCGCCCGTCGGACGTATCACCACCCTCCCAAGACTCCCAAGATTTCGTGGCTGCAGCGAAACTGGCGTCCCGTGTACATACTT
Source organism: Ignavibacteriota bacterium (assembly GCA_003157485.1). GTDB lineage: Bacteria > Bacteroidota > Ignavibacteria > UBA10030 > UBA6906 > Fen-1273. The sequence goes on along the minus strand of PMJQ01000102.1, from coordinate 1,058 downwards.
GTAACTATCGCGCTCGACGCTGCGGCGATCCTGGTTTCCGGTGTGGCTGCTTTTGCGATACGGAACGCGTTTGTAACAACTCCTGTGATTAGTGCCTCAGAGGCTGCGATTCTTGTTCTCGCTTCCTGCGCGGTCATGATATCGATAGCCCTCGTCTCCGGAGTCTATAGGTCCGCATGCCGGATACCTCTCTCCGATCAATCACGGGATGCGGCCAGGGCGTACCTGTATTCGCTGGGAATTATCGTGTTCGGGATGTACCTCGTGCGCGGAAGAGATTTTGTGCCCCGGTTCATGGCACTCTTCATGGGAATGATTCCGTTTTTGTTCGCCCTCGGAAGGAGAGCGTTGTATGGTGCGACAACAATCATGCAGAAAAGGGGCTACGGGAGGCACAACGCCATGATTGTCAACTGGAGCGGCACGGGCCCGCAACTTCTCGACCGGTTCACGATGTTTCCGGAGCTTGGCTACGCGGTCCGGGGATTTATCTGCTCCGCGAGCACTACTGGACGCTGCGCGCCGGGGGAATGTACACTTCAGGCTCATTTCAGCAAGCTCCACCCGCCCTCGGTGCCGCACGCTGTGGAGCACCTCCCGTGTTACCCGCTTGACGAGATCGAGCATGCGATAGAGGCGGAGGGGATTGAGAGAATGTTCGTCCCGATGGTGAAGCCGTCAACCGCGGGCTTCACGAGGATCCTGAGGGCATGTCACGAGAACAACGTGAAACTCAAAGTGATCTCCCGTGAATCAGAGGAGATTCTCCGTTTCGCCCGGATAAAGGACGTGGCCGGAATCCCGCTTCACGCTCCCCCCAGGATTGCGATATCGCGGGCGAAGGCTCGCCTGAAACGTTGCTTCGACCTCGCCGTCAGTTTGATTATCCTGGCAATTCTCTCGCCGCTATTTGCCGCCGTGGCACTCGCAATACTTATCGAGGACGGCCGGCCGGTCTTCTTCAAACAGAAACGCGGTCTGTCGCGCGTTGGGAGCTATTTTGACTTCATGAAGTTCAGGAGCATGGTCAAGAATGCCGAGGCGTCGCAGAAGCAGCT
>PMJQ01000202.1 GCA_003157485.1 Ignavibacteriota bacterium | reverse complement strand
GGCAACGCCTGTTGCGTTGCAGGCGTGGAACGGTGCGGGGCCGGACTCTTCAGAGGGCTCCCCGCCGTCTTTCCTATGCCGCCTGTCGCTGTCTTCCCGTTCGTTTTCGCCGTGCCGGATTCATCCAGGAGCTTCAGCAGTTTTTCTCTCGCCGAGAGTTCCTGTGCCGGAGCGCTCGCAGGGAGCGCCACCGTCGCAAGCATCAAAGGGAAGGTGAAGAGCATGATTGCTTGCATGAGCTGCCTGCACCCTCGAGCTGTAATCACCTTATGTTCCTCCTGCAGTGCGATTACACTGTTGCTTCCGTGACAGCCTGACATCTTTCTTCTGGCCCGTCGGATGGAAGGTAGTTGATGATTGACAATTGCTGTGCCAACCCTCCCCGCGAGGGAATTCTCTCCATAAACTGAGCTGACGGCGTGATTCTCTGTGCCGTCACGACATGAGGTATGTGTCGCGCGGATGGCCGGCACGTGAAAATCCTGACCACGTGGCCAACTACGGACACCGGAGACTTCCTTCCGTTCGCAATGAAGTGCATGATCAGCCAAACGTTGTGGCATGGACTTTGCGCCTCTTGTCTCACACATAAAGGCTTCACGGCCCGCTTCCGTCATAAAAGGTGTATCAGGACGAAGTGCCGGGTCTCATCACAATCGGATAACCTGGAGGATGAGCGTCATGAAATGGTTTTATGATCTGAAAGTGCGTGTGAAGCTCCTCGTGAGCTTTATTGTCGTGGCCTGCCTGGCGGCGTTGGTCGGGTACGTTGGAATAACGGACTTGAGGGATGTCAGCGCTGCAGACACAAGACTGTATGAAAACATGACCTTGCCGATCGCCACGCTTACCACAATGGCGACGGATTTCCAGCAGATTCGGGTGAGCTTCCGCGATGCCATACTTGCCCGCAACCCCGCCGAACAGGAAAAATACTCGGCCGGGCTTAAGGACTTTGAGGCGAAGATCGAAAAAGCCAATGCAGAGTTTGAGAAAGCGATAATCTCCCAGGAGATCAGGGAGGCGTTCAAGGAATTTGTTGCGACTCACGAGGCATTCCTGCCGTTCCAGAATCAAATCGTGGAGCTCGCGCTGGCGAACAAACATGCGGAATCGGTCGTTGTCCTGCGCAGTGACGCTGCCATTGCCGCCGCGAAAGCGCAGCAGGCGGCGATCGACAGGCTCGTTCAGTTGAACGTCGAAGCGGCAAGGAAGACGTCGGGGGAGAACACCTCTCTCGCGGAAGGAGCTCAGAGAATCATGCTCCTCGTGCTTGGGCTGTCGATCCTCGCGGCCATCGGTCTGGGGTTCTTCATCGCACAGGTGATCAGCAAGCCGGTCAAGGAGTTGGCGGAGAAGGCGCAAGCCGTTGCAACAGGCGATCTGACGGTGGATGTGGCGGCGAATTCGGAAGACGAGATCGGTCAGTTGGCAGGTGCGTTCAGAAAGATGGTGGAGAATCTGCGTGAGACGATAGGTCAGGTGGGTGAGGCATCGTCGGCCGTGGCAAGCGCAAGCACGGAAATATCCTCGAGCACCGAGCAAATGGCCGCGGGTTCGCAGGAACAGACGTCGCAGGCCGGTGAGGTCGCCTCGGCCGTCGAGGAAATGACAAAGACGATCGTCGAAAACTCGAAAAACGCGGGGAATACCGCGGAAACCGCGAGGAAAGCGAAGGAAGCTGCGGAGCAGGGTGGGGCCGTTGTGGAGGAGACCGTCGCGGGAATGAAGCGGATCGCGGAGGTTGTCAACAAGTCCGCGGGGACTGTGAAGGCTCTCGGCAAATCGAGCGACCAGATCGGGGAGATCATAGGCGTGATCGATGACATCGCGGACCAGACGAACCTGCTGGCGCTCAACGCGGCAATCGAAGCGGCGCGCGCGGGGGAACAGGGGCGCGGGTTTGCCGTGGTGGCCGATGAAGTGAGGAAACTCGCGGAACGCACGACGAAGGCGACAAAGGAGATTGCCGGGATGATCAAGACGATCCAGGGCGACACGACCGGGGCCGTGGCGTCGATGGAGGAGGGGACGCAGGAGGTCGATCACGGCATCAAGCTGGCCGACAGGGCGGGCGCGTCCCTGAAGGAGATCGTGGCGATGATCCAGAACCTGACGGATATGGTTTCCCAGATTGCCGCCGCCAGCGAAGAGCAGTCGAGCGCGAGCGAACAGATCAGCAAGAACGTCGAGGCGATAAGCACGGTGACGGGCGAAACGGCGCAGGGAACGCAGCAGATCGCCCGTGCAGCGGAGGATCTGAACCGGCTGACCGAGAACCTGCAGCAGATCCTGGGGAAGTTCAAACTCGACGGAGGCGGGTCAACCCATGCGGCTTCTGATGCCTCTCACGCGTCCGGCGGGAGGTATGGTGCAAAGAAATCGGCAGGGGCAAAAGTGCCGAAATCGCATCTGGCTGTACGCGAAAACGGCGTAATCGTTCCGCACGAGTAAATCACGATCCTTACATGGGAATGAGACCAATGAAAGAAACAGTGGATATCAAGGGAAGCTCCCAGTCGGCGACGGCGAGCGACGAACTCCTGCAGCTTGTGAGCTTCAAGATCGGGGATGAAGAGTTCGGCGTCGACATCCTGAAGGTGCAGGAAATCAACCGCATGCTGGAAGTAACGCGCGTGCCGAATGCACCGGAATTCGTGGATGGCGTCATCAATCTGCGGGGGAAGGTGATACCGATCATCGCGTTGCGCAGGCGTTTCGGCATGGAGCGGAAAGAAAGCGACAAGAACACACGCATCGTCGTGGTGGAGCTTAACGGGAAGATCGTCGGTTTTGTCGTTGACGCGGTGAGCGAGGTTCTGCGGATCCCCAGAAGCGTCACCGAGCCGCCGCCGCCCATTGTGGCGGGAATCGACGCGGAGTACATCACGGCGGTCGGCAAGCTCGAGGATCGCCTTTTGATACTCCTGGACCTCGAGAGTGTCCTCACCGGTGCCGAGAAGGGGAAGATCTCCGCTGCGGCATAGATCCCCGGGTGAGGGGCCGGGAATTCGTGAGTGATGTCTTCCGGTGACGGGGGCTGCCGTGATCGCACGGCAGTCCCCGTTCGTTCTCCGTCCCGCAAAAGCTCAGCCGCATCCCTGTGTGTAGACGCTATTCTTCATGTGGCCAACAGTAGCCGCCACTCAGACTCGTGTATCCGGCGGGTCGCCCCCTCACCTCCTGCGTGTATGTGGATAGCTGCTGATCTCCCGTCTCTCCGGCGCAAAAAGGCCTGTTGCGTCCGAGGATGGAACGGATCGGTCCTGTGGCACACCTGTTGACTCTCTGGAATTGAGATGTGGCGGCGAGCTGCCGTTTTGCGAGTTCATGAGAATGATCGAATTGCCAGCCTGTATGGGGAGGGAGATCCATGGAAGACACGCCGGGGATTGTCAGTTTCGTGGAATCGATTGATCAGATTGAGCGTTGTTCTGAATGCGGCCATCCTTGGCTGCACGATGAGCCTGCCCATTACGGGGACTGCCGCTATTATTTCCTTGGAGAAGAAACAGAGGAGGATTCGGAAGAGGAGATGGAAGTGGTGGGGTGGCGCAGCTTCCGCCCTCTGCTCCTCTAGGTGCCCGTTTGAAGGGACATAATTGACATTGTGGTTTCATTTACTCCCCACCCGTGGATCGCATTTCCATGGTTTTCTTCGTCTATTCCCCTCCTTTATCCACAGGGATTTGTAACACGCTGAACCTTGTTTCGAACGCACCTATTATACATATTATACCCTCCCATAAATCTGATAGTTTCGTGGATTGCTCCTCATCCTGTCGAACCGGCGAGCTGCAATCCCGCCGGGTCAGGAGGTTGCCTTGAAGAAAATACTCCTCGTTGAGGATGACGCGGTTGTCAACCTCGATCAGTCGCTTGTACTGAAGGGGGCGGGGTACGATGTCGTGTGTGTGGCGGACGCCGCCAGGGCAATTGCCGCAGCAAGAGATGAGACCCCTCCGGTTGATCTCATATTGATGGACATCGACCTCGGCACAGGGATGGACGGCGCCGATGCCGCGCGCGAAATACTCAAAACAAGAGACATCCCGGTCATCTTTCTCACCTCGCACTCCGAAAGGGAGATGGTCTCCAGGACGGGAAGGATCACGAACTACGGGTACGTGCTCAAGAATTCCGGCGAGGAGGTCCTCTTTGCCTCCATCACGATGGCATTCCGGCTCCACGATGCGCATGTCGCTCTCAGAGAATCGGAAGAGAAGTACTCGAAGGCTTTTCACGTCAGTCCCGATTCGGTGAACATTAACCGCCTCTCCGACGGTTTGTATTTCGCCGTGAACGAGGGATTCACGAAGCTCACGGGCTATACATGGGCCGATGTGGCAGGCAGATCCTCGATGACGCATGACCTGAGCATCTGGGTCGATGACACTGACAGGCAGAGACTTGTCGACGGACTGAAGAAGTCGGGAGAGGTCGTCGGGCTTGAGGCCCGGTTCCGCTGCAAGGACGGGAGGGTCATCACGGCGCTCATGTCCGCGCACACACTGACATTCGACGGCGAGCCGTGCCTCCTCTCGATCACGCGCGATATCACGGATAGGAAAAACGCCGAACGCGCGCTCCTTGCGAGCAATGCCGCGCTCAAATCCCTTGTTGAGGCTCTGCCGCAGGCCGTTATAGCGCTTGACGAGAACGATCTCGTGCGTGTCTGGAATCCCGCGGCCGAGCGGATATTCGGGTGGACTTCCCGGGAGGTGATCGGAGAGAAATACCCGATTGTTCCCCCGCACAAGATCGACGAATTCCGGGACTCTACCGAAAAGACATTCAGAGGAGGAGGGGTTGCGGAATGGGAGACCGTCCGGAGGCGGAAGGACGGAGTCCTCGTCGACGTAAGGATGTCCACGGCGCTTATCCCCGATGCCGGGGGGAATTCGTCTCTGCGCCTTGCGATGATCACCGACATCACGAGCTGGAAGAAGGACCAGACACAGCTCCGCCAGCTCTCCAGGGTCGTCGAACAGAGCGGCTCGTCGATCGTTATCACCGATCTGGACGGGAACATCGAATATGTCAACCCGAAGTTCACCCGGCTGACCGGGTACACGCTGGAGGAGGCGAAGGGAAAGAACCCGCGCATTCTCAAATCGGGCGCGACCCCCCCCGAAGAATACGCCCGTCTCTGGGAGATGATCACATCAGGGGGGGAGTGGAGGGGAGAATTCCACAACAGGAAGAAGAACGGGGATCTCTACTGGGAGTCGGCGCTGATATCGCCGATCAAGGATTCGAACGGGGTCGTCACGCATTACCTCGCGCTGAAGGACGACATCACGGAGAAGAAAGAGATGGAGCTCCATATCCGGGAGATGGAGACGATGGAATCGCTCGGGACTCTTGCGGGGGGAGTCGCGCACGATTTCAACAACATCCTGGGAATTATCCTCGGCCACGTCTCGCTCCTGGAGATCCGCAGAAACGAGAACAGCGCGTTCGAGCAGAGCATCCGCTCCATCAACGCCGCGATACAGCGCGGCGCGGGGCTGGTCCGGCAGATACTGACGTTCGCGCGGAAAACCGAAGTCCATCCCGAATCGATCGATGTGAACAAAGCGATCCTCGACCTCTCGAAAATGATACAGGAGACGTTTCCAAGGACGATCGAGATTGTCCTCGATCTCGGCGAAAACATTCCTATTATCTCGATTGACAACACCCAGCTCCACCAGGCGCTCCTCAATCTGTGCATAAACGCTCGGGATGCGATGATGGAACAGCGGGAGGGGCGAGCCCCGGGAGGCAAACTCACCGTGCGAACGCTTGTGGTGGACGGGGCGGTCCTCTCTTCGCGGGAAGGAGCAGATCCCTCTCTCCAGTATGTCGAAATCAGCGTCGGCGACGAGGGGACGGGCATGACTGATGCCACCGTCCAGCGGATATTCGAGCCCTTTTTTACGACGAAGGAACTCGGGAGGGGGACGGGACTGGGATTGTCGCTCGTCTACGGGGTCGTCAAGACGCATGGAGGAGTCATCGAGGTCGACTCCCGGCTGGGGGGGGGAACGGTCTTCAGGCTCTATTTCCCGGTGAGCGGCGCCCACGTTTCCTGCGACGAAAAAGGGGAGGAGGGGGGTGCTCCTCTGGAGGGGAAAGGGGAGGCGGTGCTTGTGGTTGAGGATGAGGAGACGCTTCTCGAACTTCTCGAGTCGGCGTTCCTGGACAATGGCTACAGGGTGTTTCTGGCACCGGACGGTGTGAAAGGTCTCGAAGAGTATAGGGAACATATGAACGAAATCGCGGTTGTCGTGACTGACTTCGGCCTTCCGAAGGCCGACGGTGCCGCGCTTCTCCGTTCGCTCCAGGCGCTGAACCCCGCGGTAAAGGTCGTCGTCGCAAGCGGGTATTTCGAGCCGCACGTAAGGGGAGAGCTTATACAACTCGGCGTCAGGGCTCTCGTCGCAAAGCCGTACGGACTTTCGGAGCTCCTCGCCATTGTCAGGAAAGTCATCGACGGGGCCGAGGTTACCCCCTGATGTAATCAATTCCTCCTCCATTGCCTCCGGACTCTCGAGTCCGGGGGCTCCCGATTTCCGCCACCTGGTTACTACCCGCCACTCCCTCCGGTTGTGATACCGAAGGCGCTCCTCCGGGCGCGCGAAATTCGCGCTGAGCGGCCTGCCGCTCGTCCGTCGCCGATCCTCCTCTCTGATCCCCCTTTGGTACATCCTTTGCACTCCTGTTTGCAAATGTCTTTCATCCCTCCCTGCGGAAGACCATGGAACTCTATTCGCCTTCTGAGATACTGGCCGATTCTCCGGCCGCCCCCCCGGCTGACTCACTGGCCGCAGCCCTTGCCTGTGTGAGCGCCGGCCGTTATGACGAAGCGGTGCCTATCTACAGGAGGCTTCTTGCCGCAGATCCGAACAACATCGACGTCCTTGTCGGCTTGGGCGAGCTCTGCCTCCTCGTTCATGACGATGCAACTGCAGCGATATTCTTCAGGAGAGTCATCACGCTCGACCATTCAAATATGCCCGCCTCCCGCGGGCTCGCACGCATTGCCTCGGAAGGGAACCCGGGAGCCATACAGGGGGGCGGTCCCCCCCTCCAGGTGAGAGTGATACGACCCATGCCGCTCTGGGACACGGACGAGCGGTTTGTCGGGATCATGCGGGAGATCACGTACTCGCTGGTGGACAGGACGAGATGCTACATGCTGTATCAGTTTGCGCTCGAGGCCCTTCAGTCTGAGGGGGAAATGGCTGAAATCGGAGTGTACAGGGGTGGAACCGCGCGTCTCCTTGCCAAGGCGTGTGAAGGAAGCGGCAAGAAGATACACCTCTTCGATACGTTTGAGGGGATGCCCTCGACTGACCCCTCGAAAGACGCTCACCGCCAGGGAGACTTCAGCGATACGTCCCTCGCATCGGTGCAAAAAAACCTTGCGGGGTGCGAAAACGTGTTTTTCTATCCTGGCTATTTCCCCGCGACGTCTCCCCCCATCGAAGAGAGCGTCTTTAGTCTCGCGCACATCGACGTCGATATTTACCGCTCCGTCCTCGACTGCTGTCGCTTCTTCTATCCGCGCATGATGCCGGGGGGAAAGATGGTATTCGACGACTACGGGTACGAGACGTGCCCGGGAGCAAAGCTCGCCGTGGACGAGTTCTTTCGCGACACGCCGGAGCGCCCTTTTTATCTGCCGAGCGGGCAGTGCTTCGTAACGAAGCGTTAACCATCTGTCCAATATCAGCCAGCACTCCTCCGCGAGGCCGGGTCCTTATTTCCCCGTTAACGGCTGATCATCCCAATCCCGCGCGAAACGCGTTCAGGGCGTTAGTTTCACCGGTCACCCCTCTTGGTATGAGGTTTGCCCTTCCATAAGCCACGTGCACACTCCACAACTTGACCTCGAGGCCCCTCATGAAAAATTTTGCCCTGTCCGGTGTTGCGGGGTACATCGCTCCGCGGCACCTTCAGGCGATCCGGGATACGGGGAACAGGCTCGAAGCGGCCGTGGATCCCCATGATTCCGTGGGGATTCTCGACCGGTTCTTCCCTGATGCGAGCTTTTTCACCGAGTTCGAGAGATTTGACAGGCATGTGGAGAAGCTCCGCCGGGGTCCGGAGGAGCGGAGGATTCACTACATGTCGATCTGCACGCCGAACCATCTTCACGACGCTCACATACGGTTCGCGCTCCGCACGGGCGCGCACGCGATATGCGAAAAGCCGCTTGTCCTGAAGCCGTGGAACCTCGACGCATTGCAGGAGATGGAAAGCGAGACCGGGGGAAAGGTCAGCACGGTCCTCCAGCTCCGCATCCACCCGGCGATTCAGGAGTTGAAGCGGTCCATCGACGCCGCCCCCCGGGGGCGACGCCGCGAGGTGTGCCTGACGTACGTTACCGGGCGCGGGCCCTGGTACCACTACTCATGGAAAGGGGACGCGGAGCGCTCGGGCGGGCTCGCAACGAATATCGGGATCCATCTCTTCGACCTCCTCCTCTGGCTCTTCGGCGGTGCGGGGTACAGCATCGTGCACAGCGTGGAGCCCGGCCGGATGTCCGGGTTTCTCGAGCTGCAGAAGGCGAATGTGCGGTGGTTCCTCTCGACGGACATGAACGACCTTCCTCCCGCGGATCTGACGGGCGGAAAGACGACGTACCGCTCCATCACGATCGATGGGGAGGATCTGGAATTCACCGATGGGTTCGCCGATCTGCATACGAAGGTGTACGCGGAGATCCTTGCCGGGCGGGGATTCGGCATCGACGATGCGCGCCCCTCCATCCAGCTCGTGTACGATATCAGGAATGCGCGCGTGAGCGGCGAAACGGACCATGTTCATCCCCTCATCGGGAGAACCTGCGGGAGGCTGCGTCGGTATGAGCTGCTTCAGGCGTGAGTCGGCCGGGTGAGCGAACCGGGGAGGAAGCTCGTGTTCGGGTCCGACGGGACGGACGTGTGTGAAAAAAGCGGGAAGAAGTACAGGCTGCGGAACAGCGCCGTCAGCGCAATAGTCTGAAAACAAACGGACCTCCATGTGCGGAATTGCGGGCATTTTCAATCTGAACGGTGAGCCGGTTTCCCCCGTCATACTCCGGCGGATGACCGACGCCATCGCGCACCGCGGGCCGGACGGCGAGGGATTTTACACGGATGGCTTCGTCGGGCTCGGCCACCGCCGGCTTTCCATCATCGATCTTTCTCCCGCCGGCCACCAGCCGATGATGACGCCGGACCGCCAGTTCATCATAAGCTACAACGGCGAGGTGTACAACTTCCAGGAGCTCCGGCTGGAGCTCGAATCCCTGGGCGCCCGGTTCCATTCGAGGACCGATACCGAGGTCGTCCTCCATGCCTGCGCCCGGTGGGGGGAAAAGGCCCTGGAGAGATTCAACGGCATGTTTGCGTTCGCGATCTGGGACAGGACGCGCCAGGAGCTGTTCCTTGCACGCGACCGCTACGGGGTCAAACCTCTCTACTATGCTCTGTGCGGGAACACGCTCCTGTTCGGGTCCGAAGTCAAGGCCCTCATCCCGCACCCGGCATTCCGCGTGGGGCTTGACAGGCCCGCGCTCCTTGAGTATTTCACGTTTCAGAATTTTTTCAGCGACAGGACCCTCTTCGCAGGCGTCCACCTCCTTCCGGCGGGGACGTTTCTCCGCATTCCTCTGGGGGCGGCGTCGGAACCCGTCCCCCGGCGGTACTGGGACTACCGGTTTGAAGAGCCCGCCTCCCCCCGTAGCGACGAAGAGTATGCCGAAGAGCTCGACAGGCTCATGAAGCAGGCCGTGAGTCGCCAGCTCGTGAGCGACGTGGACGTCGGCGCGTACCTGAGCGGCGGGATGGATTCCGGGACGCTGACCGCCATCGCTGCGACGCATCTCCCGTACCTGAAAAGCTTCACCTGCGGATTCGACCTTCATTCGGCCTCCGGGATGGAACTCGCATTTGACGAGCGATCCAAGGCCGAGATCATGTCTTACCGCTTCAAGACCGAGCACTACGAGATGGTTCTGAAGGCCGGCGACATGGAGCGGGTGTTCCCGCGCGTCGCTTTGCACATCGAGGAGCCCAGGGTCGGTCAGAGCTATCCCAACTTTTACGCGTCGCAGCTCGCCGGAAAATTCGTCAAGGTTGTCCTATCGGGCGAAGGGGGGGACGAACTGTTCGGCGGATATCCTTGGCGCTATTACCGCGCGGTCGTCAATGCAGGGTTCGAAGAATACGTGGACAAGTACTACCTCTACTGGCAGCGGCTCATTCCGAACAGGGTCGTCCGGCAGGTGTTCAGTCCGATACGCGCCGACGTTGCCGGCGTATGGACGCGGGACATCTTCCGCGACGTGTTCGACAGCTATGCGCCGACGCTGACCCGCCCCGAGGACTACATAAATCACTCGCTCTATTTCGAGGCGAAGACGTTTCTTCACGGCCTCCTCACCGTGGAGGACAAGCTGAGCATGGCGCACGGTGTGGAGACTCGCGTTCCCTTTCTTGACAACGATCTTGTCGAGTTCGCGATGAAGCTCCCGGTCCGCCTGAAGCTGGCAAACCTTGGGGAGGTCGTGCGGCTGAACGAAAACGAACCTGGTGCCAAGCGCTCGAAATATTTTCAGAGGACATCCGACGGGAAAGTGCTCCTGAGAAATGTGATGTCCCGGTACATCCCCCCTGAAGTCGCGGTCGCGGAAAAACAGGGGTTCTCCGCTCCCGATGCGAGCTGGTTCAAGGGTGAGAGCATGGACTACGTCCGACGGGAGATCATGAGCCCCAGGGCGCGGCTCTTCGACTATCTTGACCGCGAGGCCGTCTGCGCGCTTGTGGATGAGCACCTGGAGGGGAAGCAGAACCGGCGGCTCCTGATCTGGTCTCTCCTGAGCTTCGAATGGTGGCTGAGGACGTTTCTCGCATGACCGGCCGGCCCATCGGCTTCCCCGGAATGGGGGGCCATTGTTCAATCGAAAGGAACGCGGATGTGCGGCATTGCGGGGATCGTTGACCGGCGCGGCGTGAGCGACCGGGATGAGCTCGTCCGGTTCACGGACGCGCTCTCCCACCGCGGGCCGGACGGGGGCCGCGTGCATATCGACGGAACCGTCGGGCTGGGGCATCGCCGTCTGGCGATACTCGACCTGTCTGATGCCGGGGCGAATCCGATGGAATACGTGTCCCCTGCGGGGAGCCTTTTCAGGATCACGTTCAACGGTGAGGTATACAATTTCCTCGAGATACGGGCCGATCTGGAGCGGCGGGGGCACCGGTTCAGGACTCAGACCGATACGGAGGTCGTCCTGGCGTCGTACGCCGAGTGGGGGAAAGCGTGCCTGGAAAAACTCAACGGCATGTGGGCGTTCGCGCTCTGGGACTCCGCGCGGAAGGAGCTTTTTCTCGCGCGGGACCGGTTCGGCGTCAAGCCCCTGTATTATCATCAGAACGGACGCCTGGCATTTGCCTCCGAACTGAAAGCATTCACCCGGCTGAACGATTGTACAATCGTGATGAACGAGCCGCTCGTCCACGGGATCATGAAGTCCTCTGAGCCGTGGGAAGGGACGACCGACGAGACGATGATCGCAGGGATCCGCTCGCTCCCGTCGGGGCACTGCATGACCGTGGGGGAGGACGGGCGTGCCGTGCCGGTCAGGTGGTGGGAGTCAAGCGATCATTTCCCGGAGGTCCCCGGCCGCTACGAGGACCAGGTGGAACAGTTCCGCTGGCTTTTCCTCGACGCGGTCCGCATCAGAATGCGAAGCGACGTCCCCGTGGGGACTTCGCTCAGCGGCGGTGTCGACTCGAGCGCGGTTGCGTGTGCCATGGCCCGGCTTCACGCTGATGCGGGGACGGACCTCCGGCGGTGCCCGTCCGACTGGCAGAAAGCGTTCGTCGCGCTCTTCCCCGGAAGTGGTCTCGATGAGAAGCACTACGCGGAGATCGCCGCCCGGGAGTCTGGCGCCGATGTCCGCTACAGGGCGTTCGATCCCGAGGAGGCGGTGAGGACGCTGCAGGACGCGGTCTGGGCCGTCGAATACGTGCACGGGGTCCTCTCCTCGCCGGTCTGGGCGACATACAGGGAGATGAGAAGGGAGAACGTCCTCGTTTCAATCGACGGGCACGGCGCCGACGAACTGCTGGGGGGATACGCGGGATATCTCGACGTTCCTCTCCGCGACATCGGCCGGCGGCTCTATGAGGACGTCCACAGGACGATGCTCCCTTCCATACTCAGGAATTACGACAGGTGTTCAATGGCGCATGGGGTCGAGGTGCGGATGCCGATGCTCGATTGGAGGCTTGTCACGTTCTCGCTCGCCCTCCCCGCCTCCTCGAGGATCGGAGGGGGATATACGAAGCGTGTCCTGAGGGACGCGCTCCGGGGGATACTCCCCGACGAGATACGCAGCAGACGCTCGAAGATCGGTTTCAATGCCCCCCTCATCGAATGGTTCAATGGGCCCATGTCGGGCGTCGTCGGGAGTCTGGTCCGCCACCCGTTCTGGCTCGACAACCCGTACTGGAACGGGAAGGAGATGGCCTCGCGGTACAGCGCGAGGATCGATGCCGGGCCGTGGCGGTACAGGGATTGGGGGGACGTCGTGCAGCTTTCGATAATGGTGAACCTCGTCCTCTGGCACTCCCTCTTCGTGGAACGTAAACGCCTGGAGCTGTCATGAGAGGTCCGTCTGTCCTTGTCTCCGCCGATTGGGATCGCCTCAACGAACCGCAGCGGGAATGCCTCCGGTCGGTCGCCCGGGCGACTCTGGGGTGGGGATACCGCTGGGGAACGGAGTTCAATGTGGAATTTGCGGTCTCGTGCGCGCGCGGCGATGATCTCCCCGCGGGTGTCGCGATGTACAACTCTCCGGCGCCGCTCAGGGAGCCGTCTCCCGGTGATATTGTCGTCCTGTTCCTCTCCCCCGGAAGCGAGCCTCCCATCGCCGAGGCGGTGCACGCCTCCGGACGCGGGGCGATTCTCCTCGCCGAGAGTCATCCGCGCATGGCGGAGCGGTTCGGAAACGGCGTGACGATTTTTGCTTCACCGGCCGGGCTCGTTGAGAGCATATACCGCCTTCTGGAAAGCGCGGAGCGGACGCCCCCCCCCGGGGAAAAGGAAATACTCCGGCCGGCCGCGCCCGCGCATCCGCTCGTGAGCATCATACTGTTCACGTACAACGGCGCGCGCTATCTCGGCGAGGCAATCGGGAGCGCGCTCGATCAGGTGTACGACAATTTCGAAGTGATCGTGATCGATGACGGATCGACAGACGGGACGGAAACTCTTGTGAAGTCGATCGAGTCTCCCCGCTTCCGGTACGTTCGTCAGGATCACGGCGGGGCTCCTGCGGCCCGGAACCGGGGGATCGCTGAGGCGAAGGGCGGGTTCATCGTGTGGCTCGGTGCCGACGACGTGCTGGAGAAGGATTGCGTCTCGTCGCACGTCAGCGTGCTTGCGCGGAATCCGTCGGCGGATGTGGTGTACGGCAATATGACGCTCTGCGACTCCGGTCTCGTCCCGCAGCGGACACTCCGGTATGAAGAGTGGTCCGGCCGGAACGGAGAACTTCCCGGGGCGATGGTACGGGCGAACGTCATACCCGACGGCGGGTCGCTCATACGGAAGTCGTGCTATGAAAGGTTCGGCACGTACGATCCGGAGTTCCCCCGTGCCCACGACTATGAGTGGTGGTCCCGGCTGGCCGGCAGCGCGCTCTTCAAGCACAACGACGCGATGGTGTACCGGTGGCGCTGGCACGGGGGTAACCTGGGCGCGGGTTCGGGGAAACGGGTCGACATGAGATATGAATCGCGCATCGTCGAAGGGCTCCTCCGGCGGTACGGTCTCGAGAAGCTCTTCCCCGGCCCCATGTGGAAGAAGGGGAAGGGGGACCACGCCTCGGCGCTGGCCCATGTGAGCGTGGCGGAAATTCTTGCCGGGTACGGAGACACGACGGGCGCGATCGCGCACCTTGTGGAGGGGGAGAAGAGATTCCCTCTCCCCGAAATCCGGCGGGCAATAGATCAATTGCGGCGCACCGGCAGGGAGAATCATACAATGGAAAATACGAATTCCGTCGAACGTTCGCGCGCGCGCGCCGGGAGCGGCTCCGCACAGTCCGGAGAAGACAGGCTTTCCGTCACATACCTTATCTCGAGCATACTCGGCGTGACGGGGGGGAATCTGACGCTTCTCCGTCAGGCCAACGCTCTTGCCGACCGGGGGCACCGCGTGGCGATTGTGACCCGCTCGCCCCGTCCCTCATGGTTCGACATACGCGCGGACGTCATCCATGTCGCGGGGAACGATCCGATGTGGCGCTCTGTGCCTCCCTCCGACGTTGTGATAAGCACGTACTTCGCCAATGCCGGTGAGCTTGCCGGTGTGAGCGCCCCCGTGAAGGTCTATTTCGCGCAGGGGGACCAGTTCGTATTCGACGATGCCTGCGCATCCGCGCGGCCGGACGTGCGAAAGCTCCATGCGGCGATGAAAGAGATGTCGCGGATGTCCTATCTTCTCCCGGGAGTCCGTTTTGTCGCCAATTCGCGGGCGCTCGCCTCGAGGGTCGAGAAATTGTACGGCCGCAAGGCCGACGCATTCATTTCCGTCTGCGTCGATCAACACGTTTTCGCGCCGCTCGAGAAGACTCCTGCCGGGGGTATCCCCCGGATACTCATCGTCGGACCCGATGAATCCGGAACGGAGATCGAGCCCCTCGGCTTCAAGGGGATGGCCGACGCACGGAGAGCGCTCGAGCTCCTCCGGGACTCCGGCGGGAAATTCACGGCGGTGAGGATCTCCAACACCCCTCCTCTCATCTTTCGCGGGTTCCCCGGTGAATTCCATATTGCCCCCTCCGACGAAGGAAAGCGGATGCTCTTCGGGACGGCCGACATACTTGTCTATGCCTCTCATTATGATTCCTGCCCCCGCCCGCCGCTTGAGGCGATGGCGGCCGGAGTCGCCGTCGTCTGTACATCCACCGCGGGAGCTCTTGAGTACTGCCGCGACGGGGAGAATGCCCTCCTTGTTCCCCCCCGGTCTCCGGAGCAGATCGCCGGCGCGGTCCGGCGTCTCATCCGCGAATCTGATCTCAGGGAGAAGATCGTCCGCGGCGGACGCGAGACCGCTGCCCGGTTCCCGCAGGAGCGGGAATGGGACGAGCTCGAACGGCTCCTCCTCGGATATGCCGGGAAAGAATCACTCGCCCGCGTTGGTGTTAGCGCTTCCCCCCGCCCCGGGAGCATCGATTCTGTCTCTGCCGGGGCCGCTGCCTCCCCCGAAGCGCTTCTTCAATCGGAAGTGCCGGCGGAACTGCCGGAGGAGGTGCTGGCGGCCGGCACCTTGCCGTCGGAACAGGCCGGGGGCGAAGACATTACGGCCGTGCACACGGACTCCGTATTTGCCCGGACCATACGTGAGTTGTTTGTGCGCACCAGGCCGAAGAAGATACTCGAGACCGGCACGTTTATGGGGACGGGAACTACCGCCGTGATCGCCGCTGCGCTCAGAGATTTTGCGCTCGATGACTCGGTGTTCTACTCCATTGAAGTCAACCCCGGCCTTCACGGACTGGCAGGACGGAATCTCGAGAAGGAGGGGCTTCTCGCCTATGTGACGCTCCTGAACGGACTCTCGGTCCCGCGCGGTCTCCTCCCGACACGCGAAGAGATAGAGAAACGGACCGTGAAAGAGCCGGAGACGATATCCCTGTATGTCGATCATGCGGAGAACGAGCGCGTCGAGAACTATTTCCGGGAAACCGATTTCCCCGACGTTGCCGACGATCTCCTGGGGAAGGTCCTGGGCGTATTCGCCTTTGAGCCTGATTTCGTCCTCCTCGACAGCGGCGGGCACATGGGAAACGTGGAATTCAATTATGTCATCGGGCGGTTGAAGGGTCCCTGCTTTGTGATGCTTGACGACATACACCACGTCAAGCACCACAGGAGCTTCCAGCAGCTCTCCGCCGACCCCCGTTTCGAGGTCATCAAGGCTATGAAAGAAAAGGCGGGATTCTGTCTTGCGAAATTCACCCCTGCCGCGCCGCGCACCAAAAGCGTGCCGGTGAGCGAGCTCAGTGCGCGGCTTGCGATCGCGGGCGACCTGTTTGGAAAGAAAATGTTCGTCGAGGCGATAGGTGCGCTTGAAGGGGCCGACAATATCATTGCGGGACTCCCCCCGGACGCGCGGGAGGAGGCGGCCGCGGGACTCGAGACGTTCAGGGGGATGAGCCACCTCGGATTGAGCGATCTCGAAAAAGCGAAAGGCTCGTTCGAACGTGCGCTGAGCATCCGTCCCGGCTCGACGCAGGCATGCGCGGGGCTCGGAGAAGTCCTGTATCTCGCCGGACTCGACACGGAGGCAAAGATGATGTTCGAGCATGCAGTGGCGCTCTCGGCGGAAAACAGGTTCGGGGCCTCAGGACTTGCAAAAGTGAACGCGTTGCTCGGACTGGCGGCCGATGATAACAAACTGTTGGCATCCTCCGGGGGACGGGTGTGAGAGAGGACGGCGCACACGGGGACAGGAGTCCGCTCGCGATGAACGCCGATTATACATCGGGGCGCTCCCATTACTATGCGGGCGATCTCGACGAGGCCGAATGTTCTCTCGGGAAGGCGGCCGCCGCGCATCCCCGTCACGTCGATGCGCTCTATCTGCTTGCGCGGACCAGGTGGAAGAAGCGGGATCTGAAGGGAGCTCTTGACGCATTCCGGAGCCTCCTGTCCTTGAAACCGAATTACGCGTCCGCGCTTGCCGATCTCGCGCTCCTCCTTCTGGAAGAATTGAACGATCCGGAAGGGGCCGAACGGTTCAGCCGGCGCGCGATCGGGACCGATCCTCTCTGTGCTCGGGCGTTGGTGGTTTTCGGGAACGCACGGCATGCCCGGGGAGACGCGGAATCCGCCGTCGCCTCATACAATGATGCCCTCGCGATCAACCCCCGCCTCGCGGACGCAATCGTCAACCTCGGCGTCATCGCGCATGAACAGGGGGATGTCGGGAGTGCTCTCCGGCTGTACGATCGTGCGCTCGGAATCTCCCCGTCCCATTCCAACGCGCACTGGAACAGGGGGAACGCGCTTTTGACGCTCGGAAGGCTTGAAGAGGGTTGGAAAGAGTACGAGTATCGTTTTCGTATCCGCGGCGCGAACGCGACGTACCGTGATCCCGATCGGGAGAAGGCGGCATGGGACGGTGCTCCGTTCGCCGGGAAGACACTCCTTGTCTATGCGGAGCAGGGATTCGGCGACACTCTGCAGTTTGTGCGGTATCTCCCTCTCGTCAAAGCGCGGGGAGGGAGCGTGGTACTCGAGTGTCAGAAGGATCTCGTCCGGATTCTGAACGCGTTCCCCGGTGTCGACAGGATGGCCGCGCGTGAAGAGCCCGTGTCCCCGGGGGGATACGACTTTGCCGTTCCGCTCCTCAGCCTCCCCGGGATATTCTCCGCCGGCGAAAAGGATATTCCCTGGAGCGGGCCGTACATTCATCCGGATCCCGCATTCGTGGAACGGTTCCGGGGAGTGTGCGACGGACGCGCGCTCAATGTCGGCGTCGTCCGCGCCGGGAATCCTTCCCACCGGAATGACGCCGCGCGGTCGATGGATCGGGATTACTTCCTTCCGGTTTCCTCGATTCCGGGTGTGCAGCTCTACAGTCTCCAGAAACACGCGGCAGAGGTTGAGTCAATCCCGCTCCCGGGTGTCAGGGACCTGGGAGGAGAGCTTGACGACTTTGCCGTTACCGCGGGGGTCATCGCGAATCTCGACCTCGTTCTCACGGTGGACACGGCGGTGGCTCACCTTGCCGGGGCGATGGGGAAGCCCGTCTGGCTCCTGCTCCCCTTTGTGCCGGACTGGCGCTGGCAGCTTGAGCGTGAGGATTCGCCGTGGTACCCTTCCCTGCGGATCTTCCGTCAGACGGCCCCGGGTGACTGGTCCGGCGTCATGGAGCGGGTCGGCGCCGCCCTCGAGCGGGAGTCGGAGAGAAAACTCGCGCATCATCCCGGCGCGATCCTCGCCCCGTGCGTGGGCGAATCTGCCGCGTCATTGTTTGAACGGGGTTCCGCCTCATTCAGGTCCGGCGACAAGGAAGAGGCATTGCGCTGTTTCCGTGAGGCGATTGCCGCCGACGGCGCACATGCGGAATCCCGTAACGCCCTTGGCGTCGTCCTCGCGTCGTTGGGGGAACCCGGATCGGGCGCCTCAGAGATCGCCGCCGCGATCGCGCTTGAGCCGGAGAACGCAGAATACCAATACAACCTGGGGAACATACGGAAGGTGCAGGGAAATCCCGTGGAAGCGGCCGCGTGTTACCGTGCCGCACTCGAAAGGGACCCGGAATTCCTGCAGGCGCACGTGAACCTGGGGAGTCTTCTCAACGAACAGGGGGATCCGGCGGGCGCATTGGAGGAATACAGAAGCGCGCTCGCGCTCAACCCGACCTCGCCGCTTCTCCTGAAGAATGTCGGAGTGCTTTGCAAGGCTCTTCATGACGATGATGGGGCGCTCCTCGCGTTCGACCGGGCGATCACGGCGGATCCCCGTGAGGTGGAGCTCTACATGCTTGCGGGCCCGCTCCGGCAGTCCAGGGGGGACATTGACGGGGCG
This sequence comes from Ignavibacteriota bacterium, assembly GCA_003157485.1. GTDB lineage: Bacteria > Bacteroidota > Ignavibacteria > UBA10030 > UBA6906 > Fen-1273. Next base: position 29,755 of record PMJQ01000202.1, on the reverse strand, counting down.
ATCCTGTGCTACCGGAATGTGACGGAACTTGATCCGGAGAGTCCCTGGGGCTGGGCGCGTCTCGGAACCGCGCTCGTCCTCAAGGGATCATCCGAAGAGGCGTACCGGGCCCTTGAAACCGCGCTCCGCATCAAGCCCGATTTCCCGGAAGTCCTCAACAACATGGGGATGGTGCTGAGGGAAAAGGGGCAGCCCGCGATCGCCGAGAAATGCTTCCGGATGGCGATTCGGTCCTGTGCGGAGTACTCCCCCGCGCATAACAACCTGGGTTCGCTCCTCCTTGACAGTTCCCGTTTTGCCGAAGCGGAGAAGGAATTCAGCGAGGCGATCCGGCTTTCGCCCGACTATCACCTGGCATGGAACAACCTCGGGAACGCTCTTGCCGGCCTCGGGCGGTTCCACGAAGCGAAGCAGGTCTACCGCGCGGTGATCGCCGAGAATCCGGCGATCCCCGAGGTGTATTTCAACCTCGCCGCCGCGCTTCAATTCGAGCACAGGTTCGATGAATCCCTGGCGAGCTACGACGAGGCCCTCCGCATAAATCCTGCGTATGCGGAGGCCCGCCTCAACAGGGCACTTGTCCTCCTTCTCAGGGGGCAGTTCGAGGAGGGGTGGCGCGACTACGAATTCAGGTTCAAGGTCAAAGATCCCCGCCGCCTCTACGTGCCGCCGGGACCAGAGAATCTCCGCTGGGACGGCTCCCCGATGGGGGGAAAACGGATACTCGTCCGTCCGGAGCAGGGGTTTGGCGACACGATACAGTTTGCCCGGTACATCCCCCTTCTTGCGGAAATGGGGGCGAGCGTTCTGTTCGAGTGTCCGAAAGAGCTGTGCGGACTCTTCCGAGGATTTCCCGGCGTCGAACAGCTTATCGAATTTCGGGGGACGGCACCGGACGTTCCTTTCGACAGGTACGTTCAGCTTCTGAGTCTTCCCGGCCTGCTCGGTACCCGCTCGATCGGCTCGATTCCCTGGTCCGGCCCGTATCTCCATGCCGATCCAGCCGCCGCGGAATCCGTGCGGGGCAGATTCGGGGAAGGGATCTTTCACGTGGGGATCGTATGGGGAGGGAATCCTATACACAGGAATGACTTGAACCGGTCGTGCGCTCTTTACGAATTTCTTCCCCTCCTTGACGTTCCCGGTGTGCAGTTTCACAGCCTTCAGAAAGGGAAGCCCGTCGGGCAGCTTGACTCACTCCCCGGGGGAGCTCGCGTCGACAATCTCGATCCGATCCTCGCCGATTTTTCGAGCACCGCGGCCGTGCTGTCTCACATCGACCTGGTGATTGCCGTCGACACGTCCGTCGCGCACCTCGCCGGCGCGATGGGGAGGCCTGTCTGGACGCTTCTTCCTTTCCGGCCCGACTGGCGATGGCTTCTTGACCGGACGGATTCGCCCTGGTACCCCGGCATGCGGCTCTTCCGGCAGTCTGCACACGGCGACTGGGCCGGCGTGATGCGGGATGTCAGGGTGGAACTTGTGAAACGTGCGGTGAGGTGACGCGTGGAACGACGGGACGGCATTCGACCCCTCATTTCTCTCGCCATGATCGTCCGGGATGAATCGAAGTTCCTCCCGGGATGTCTCGCGAGCGTGCGCGGCGTCGCGGATGAGATCGTCGTCGTGGACACGGGGTCAAAAGACGACACCGTGGCGATCGCCTCCGCGCACGGGTGCCGTGTTGTTCACGTCCCGTGGCGGGACGACTTCGCATCGGCCCGGAACGAATCGCTCCGACGGTGCTCGGGGCGGTGGGTGCTGATGCTTGACGCGGACGAGCGCCTTGCTCCGGGCCAGGAGGTGGCGCTCCGCGGCTGTTGCGGGGACGGATCCGCCTCCGCATACATGCTCCAGGTCCGCAGCCGCTCGACGCTTCCCACCGGCATTGCCGTTCACGTGATGCCGTACGCGAGGCTCTTCAGGAATGACGCGCGGTTCCGTTTTGAGGGGACGATACACGAGCAGATCACCCCCTCCATCGAGCGTGCCGGCGGGAAGATCGTCTCCTCGTCCATCCTGATCGAGCATCTCGGGTACGGGCAGGGAGTCGGGATCATGGAGGAGAAGGCCGGGAGAAATCTCCGCCTCCTCCACGAAAGGCTCGGGAAGAACCCGCATGACGCCTACGCGTGCTACCACATCGGCAGCACCGCCTCGATGTTCCAGCGGTACGGCGAGGCGAAAGAGTATCTCCGGAGGGCGCTGAGGCCTGGGGGTCTTCCGGATTCCATCAGGGCGATTGTCTGGGACCTTCTCGGGGAGGCGGAACTGCGGACCGGGGCGCCCGCGGAAGCGGAGAAGTGCTGCCGCTCGTCCCTCGCTCTTGCCCCCGTGCAGCTCGCCGCCCGCTGGTACATCGTCGGTGCGCATATCGCGCGAAAAGACTTCGCGTCGGCGGTTCCCCTTCTCCGCGAGATACTGTCGATGTTTTTCGAGGCCCCCTCGCGGCCTCCGCTCGACATCGCCGTCGACCTGGAGATGGATGAATCGATTGTGCGCCAGATCATGGGCCAGTGCATGTGGAAGATGGGTGACGGCGCCTCCGCGCTTGAATATTTTGCACACGCGCTCCGTCTCGATCCTTCGTCGCCTGAAATCCGCTCGAATTTCGATACCGCGCTCGCAGTTGCCGGATCCCATGTCGCCTCATCGGGATCCCGGTGAGGAGCCTCACCCGTGTCCGTTCACATGTTGGGCGCGGCGTTCCGGAATCCCCCTAAAGTTTTTTCTCGGCCTGCCGATAACAAGGGTAGAAGCTGAATCTGAATTCAGCGCACAGGGGCACGGAAGCCCCCGCTCAATCACACAACACACTACAGGGAGGTAGTCATGGCTTACTCAACAGGTGCACGCATCAATACGCCGATCAACGCGTACAACGCCTACAATGCGTTGAACAACGTTAATCAGCAATTGAGCGTTCGTCAACTCCGTCTGTCGACCGGCAAACGCATCAACTCGGTCGCGGACGATCCGTCAGGGTACACGATTGCGAAGCAGATGGAATCCCGCGCCGGAGTTCTCGGTGCCGCGGTCAACAACATCGGCGACGCAAAGAACATGATGGACACTGCCGAGCAGGCATTGCAGACCGTCCGTGACCTCTTCACGACGATCCAGGAGAAGGTTGCGGCGGCGAACGATCCTGTGTCGGACAAGACGGCACTGTCGAACGACGTGAACCAGCTCACCACGGAAATCAACGACGTCATCACGCAGACCGACTTCAACGGTACGTCGCTGTTCAACGTGGCGAACTTCAGCCAGAAGTTTCAGGTCGGTGCTACCCTTGCCGATTCCATCGACGTGACGTACAGCGCCAGCTTTGCAAGCATCGCCGCGCAGAGCTCTGTCAACGTCTCGACCCTCGATGTCAGCGCCCAGGTCAACACTGTCGTCACCGCGCTTCAGACGATGGGTTCCCTCATTTCCCGTATGGATGCGAAGGAACAGAACCTCAACGTGGCCATAACGAACACGCAGGCTGCGGAGAGCAGGATCATGGATGCGGATATCGCGCAGGAGCAGCTGGAGTCCACGAAACTGCAGATACTGCAGCAGACCGCGGTCACACAGCTCGCCCAGGCGAACACGGGCAACCAGGTATTCCTGAAGCTTTTTCAGTAGCATGATGGATAGCGGAACGGGATCCGGCGCGGTGGCGCCGGGTCCTGATTCCTCTCCCGTCTACCTGGGGGATAATGGAACGGGTGCCGGGCAGTAACGCCGGCACCCGGATTGTTCGACAAGAGGTTGATCGACTGAGGACACGACAATGAACCAGGCGTATACTTCTCCGAATTCACCACAGAATTTCACCCCGAACGCTGCGGTAGAGTCGGGGTTCGGCGGAAGCCCGCACCGGCAGAAGCTCGCCCGCGACGCCTACAGGCGCGAAGAGTTCATGCACCTGTCACCCGAGCAGATCGTCCACAAACTGATGTCGCTGGGAATCCAGGGGTGCAGGAAAAAGGACAGGACGCAGGCGGTCCGCGCGGTCAACGCGCTCATCCTCGCGCTCGATTTCAAGTACGCGGACGTGTCCATGGGGTTTTTCCGGCTGTACGATTACTGCAAGATGTGCATCTACAAGAGTGATTTTCAAAAAGCAATAAAGATCCTCGACGAACTGCGGACGACCTGGGCCGAGGCATTTCATCTCAAAGAGGCCGCATAATGGCAACGACGATTACACCGACGACCACGTCAACGTCGTCGACATCATCGACACAGTCGCTCGACTCGCTCGCCGCGCAGTACAAGGCGACGCTCGTGGCGACGTCGGTCACGCCGGTCCAGACGCAGGAAGACACCCTGCAGACGCGCGTCAGCGCGCTCACGGCGCTGAAATCCAAGCTGAACACGCTCTATACAAGCGTGCAGGCGCTTCAGAAGGTCGGATCGTCGTCCCCCTTTGCCGATTTCTCCGTCGCAAGCTCCTCGTCGGGTGTCGCGAACGGGACGGCGACGAGCGCCGCGGCGATAGGGACGCATACGCTCGACAGCGTTACGCGGCTCGCAAAATCCGATATACTCCTGTCAACCCAGCTAACGGCGTCCGACACATCAATCATCACGTCGCTCGGTGCGGGCGCCAGGACCTTTTCGATAAACGGGACGCAGGTTACTGTGACGCTCACCGACGGACAGACGAACGACCAGGTGATCGCCGCTATTGCCACTGCGGTCAACGGCACGCCGAATGTCGGCGTCTCCGCCTCTGTCCTCCACGTGGACTCTACCCATACGGAGCTCGCGCTCACGGCAAAATCGACCGGAACCGCAAACCACATCGCCTCCGTGACCGACGGCAATTCGACTCTCGCCGCGCTCCTCGGGTACGGCTCCGTGAGTTTCACGGATACGCCGGGAACGACCCCCAGAACGATCGCTTCCCCCACGCAGGCCGGATTCATCGAGGGGTACAGCGAAAACCTGGACGCATCGTTTTCGCTGAACGGCGTCGCGATGACGCGCGGGTCGAACTCAATCTCCGATGCCGTGAACGGGCTGACCCTGAACCTCACGGGGACGTCCACAACGCCGGTGACACTCACGATTTCTCCGGACAACCAGAGCATCGAGTCGACGGTAAACAGCTTCCTCTCGGCGTACAATTCGACGATAAGTTACCTGGGGACGCAGACCGCAATCGATGCCACGGCGGGGACGCGCGGGCCGTTTGCCGACGATATGAATGTGCGCTACCTGGCGTCCGATCTCCGTTCGCTGATGCTCCATTCCGTCTCGAGCGTTGCCGCGGGGGCGCCGTCGGTTCTCTCCTCCATCGGGATCACGACGAACGACGACGGTACGCTGAGTCTCTCCGACAAATCGAAATTCGAAACGGCGCTCGCGGCGAACCCGACGCAGGTTTCCGATCTGTTCAATTCGACGAACGGTGTTGCGAACACTCTTCAGGCGAAGCTGTCCTCTTTCGTGTCGTACGGAGGGTCGATCGACACTGAGACGAAAGGGGACAACGCGCAGATCAAGACGATCGCAAGCAGGCTGGTCACGCTGAACGCCAGGATCGATACGCAGGTCGATGCGTACAAGCAGCAGTTCATCGACATCCAGCAGCTGCTCGACGAGGCGCAGCAGACGCAGACGCTCCTTAACAGCTTTGCGTCCTATGGCGCATGAGACGTTGAAATCGCTCACGGCGGCGGTCATCCTGAGCCGGTCGATGCGCGGGCTGGCGGAGCGGGGTGAGATACACGACCTTGTCGTCCGGATGCATGAACGGGACGTGCTTCTCGTAAAGGTGTCGGGACTTCTCGCATCTCTGAGGAAATCGGGGAACGAAGAAGGGGGCGCCGGGGATGTGTGGACGGAAATACTCCCGGTGCTGAAGGACTTCGAAAGGGCAAATGCGCTTCTCATCGACGCGCTCAAAGTGCAGCGAAGGAAGATTGTTCGGAACATCGCAGAGGCGGAAGGACGTCGGAGGCTTTCAGCGTATGCTGTTTAGGTCAGGAGGACCAGATGGCTATCAAAGGAATTGAAGGGGACTTTGCTCCCGTAGAACCGGTCAGGGAGAAGAAGAGCACCGCGCCCGCAAAACAGGCGTCCGCCGGGAAAGACACAGTCCAGGTCTCGGGAGCGGCGAAATCGCTCTTTGAGGCGGATCAGTCGAAACGCCTGGACGAAGTACGAAGCCGTCTCGAGGCTGGATATTACTCGTCGCGGGAAGTGACCGAAAAGATCGTCGACGGTCTTATGGATGATCTGCTGAATCTCGGCTGATTCTCCACGCCCCGTCACTGAGTACACTCCCCCGTGAGGCGGGCGCCGCCCCTTCATTGCGGGCGCCTGCCCGTTTCGCGGCCTCCCCCTGTCACCCCCCCCGCTCGATCTGTTGACCCCCACGGTCGATTTCCTTACATTCTCTTCACGGCGTCCCATTTCTCCGTAATTTTCGGTACCCCCCGCACACGGGATTCGCCGCCATCTTCCAGGGAGACGATGAACCACAGGATCACCGTTTTGATCGCAGACGACCACACGATCCTCCGACGGGGACTCGTCTCGCTTCTCTCTCTCAATCAGGGCATCGAAGTGATCGGTGAAGCCGAGGACGGCAGCAGCGCCGTGGAACTGGCACTCCGGCTCCGGCCTGACGTCGTTCTGATGGATCTCAGTATGCCCGTCCTCAACGGACTTGAAGCGACGGCCCGGTTAAAAAAGGAAGCGCCGGCAATGAAGGTCCTCATACTCTCCGCGCACGACAATGACGAGTATGTGAGCCAGGTCGTCCGGAGCGGTGCCAACGGCTATGTCCTGAAGAACACCTCTCCGGAAGAGCTCTATGGCGCGATACGGACCGTCAATGCGGGACACCAGTTCTTCAGCCCTTCCCTCACGGGGCGGTTCGGCGACAGAGGGATTGGCGCCTCGGACGCCCAGGATGAGGGGAAGGATCCGCTGCGGGGAGGCGCCCTCACGTCGCGCGAGAGAGAAATACTCCAGCTTATCGCAGAAGGCGAGACCCACCAGCACATCGCAGACCGGCTTTTCATAAGCGTTCGCACAGTCGACACGCACACAAACAACATCATGAAGAAACTCAACCTGCACGACACTGCAAGCCTCGTGACATATGCCATCAAAAACGGCATCGTCATCCTCCCGAAGTAATATCTGTCATTTTGCCATCTTCGATCGGCAATTAGCGTCCTCGATCCTCGATCTTCCATCTTCCATCTTCCATCCTCCATCTTCAATCAAATCTGTTAAATACGCGGTAAAGCGTATTGTCCTCTGTTGCCGGCCGTTATACATTGGTGCACCTTTCTTCACATGGCGATCTTTCACACACTGACCACTTTCGTTCAATGTCACAAACTGCCGATCCGCGCCCGGGTCTGTCCGATTCGGACGACGGAGAGGTCCCCGCAGGGGGGCTGAACATACTTCTCGTCGATGACATCCAGGAGAACCTCGAGCTTCTCCAGGACGTCCTTGCGGAGAATAACTACACGTCGGTCCTTGCCCGCAACGGCGTCGAGGCTCTGGCAAAGCTCCGTCACGAGAGGGTCCACCTTATCGTGGCGGATGCGATGATGCCCAAGATGGACGGGTTCCAGCTCTGCAAGGAAGTCCGGACGCTCCCGGGGTGTGCGGCGGTCCCGTTCATCATCTACACGGGGAACTACATCGACGAAACGGACCAGCGGCTCGCGCGGAGCATCGGTGTCGACAGGTACGTCGTCAAGTATGCGGGGCTCGGTGCGCTTGTCGACGCCGTCAACGAGCTCGTGCAGCAGCGTTACGGCGTCAGGGCGGTTCAGCCCGTCGCCGCGGCCGAACAGATCGACGAGCACGCGTTTCTTGAGCAGCACCGCGCAATCGTGATCCGGAAGCTGGAAGAGAAAATGGCGGAGCTCGAGATGTACGCGGATACGCTCGTCAGGAAGAACCGGGAAATCCAGGCTTCTGAGGAACGCTACCGCGCGCTCTTCGACCACGCAAGCATTGCGATATTTGTCACCGATCACGAGTCCGGGCGGATCCTGGACGCCAACAGGCAGGCCCTTGCGCTCCTCGGCTACAGAAAGGAGGAGCTTCTCGAGATGCCCGCGCTCCCATTCGGCGGGGAGCCGGGTGCGCAGAAGTCTGCCGTCCCGCTTTATGCGTCGGGGGAGACGACGATACGGACGAAATCCGGGGAGGCGATCCAGGTCGACGTCGTCGTCGGCCCGGTGACCCGTCCGCAGGATCCGCGCGTGATGCTGTTCGTGCGGGACGTCACCGAGAAAAAGAAGATGCAGGCCCAGCTCCTCCAGGCCGAAAAGCTGACCCTGATGGGGCGCCTCGCGGCGGGGATCGCGCATGAGATACGGAACCCTCTTGCCGCGGTGACGCTGAACCTGCAGTACCTTGTCGGCAAACTGGGGGCGGAGGGGGATCTCCGTCAGACGCTCGACGACATGCTCGAAGGTGCACGCAGGATCGAGACCGTGATCGGCAATACGCTGAACCTTGCGCGCGTCGCACCTCCCGTTCTCGAGCTGAACCAGCTCAACGGTCTCATCGATCAGGTCCTCCGGTACGTCAAGATCGCCCTGCAGCAGAAGCGGATCACGATCGAGGCGCGTCTTGACAGGAACATCCCCTCCGTCTCCGCGGATGCCCGCCAGATCCAGCAGGTGATGATCAACGTTTTGCAGAATGCGATCGACGCCTCCCCCGAGGGGAGCATGCTCACGGTGACGACCGGCATCGCCGTGGAAGTGCGCACCGACGTCACGCCCGGCACCATCAGGAAGGCCGTCGTCGAGATACGCGACCGCGGAGCGGGTATCCCCCCCGATCACGTGAAACAGATTTTCGAATCGTTCCGGACGACAAAAGCGGGAGGGACGGGTCTGGGACTGGCGCTTTCGAAGTTTATCATGGACAGGCACAACGCGGAAATCCGCATCGAGCCGGCAGTCGGCGGCGGCACAATAGTCAAGCTTGTATTTCCAATTCAGGGGTGAGGGAGGACAGAACATGGCAAAAGCGCGCATACTTGTAGTGGATGATGAGACAATCCTCAGCAACACGCTCAAGAAAATTCTGAGCGAGCAGGGCTACGAAGTCGCGGTCTGCAACAAGGGGAAGGAGTTCGAAGAGCGCTTCGCCGCCTCGAAACCGGACCTCGTGCTGATGGACATCTACATGGGGGAGGTGAACGGCATCGAGCTCCTCCAGGGTCTCCGCGCGGCGGGTTGGGAGACCCCTGTGATCATCATGACCGCTCACTCGGATGTCGCGCTCGCCGTCAAGGCGATGAAGGAGGGGGCGGCGGATTTTGTCGTGAAGCCGTTCGACCTCAACCACCTGAGCGCCCTTATTGAGAAGAACCTCGAGTTCGCCTCGCTGCAGACGCGCGTTCGGCTCCTGCAGGAGGAGCTCGAGACGACCCGGTCCCAGTCCGGGATCATCGGCAAGAGCGCGGGGATTCAGCGCGTCATGGAGACGGCCGAAAAATTCGCCGTCGGGGACAACACGACGGTACTCATCGAAGGCGAAAGCGGCACCGGGAAGGAGCTTGTGGCGCGGTTCCTCCACAAGAGGAGCGCCCGCGCGGAGAAGCCGATGATCACCGTCAACTGCGGGGCGATTCCGAAAGAGCTGGCAGAGAGCGAATTCTTCGGCTATGAGAAGGGCGCGTTCACGGGGGCCACGGAGAGGATGAAGCAGGGGAAATTCGAGCTCGCCGACGGTGGAACGATTCTCCTGGACGAGATCCGCGAGCTCTCCCTCGACATGCAGGTCAAGCTCCTGAGGGTCCTGGAGGAAAAGCGGTTCTACAGACTGGGGGGAACGAAGGAAATCAGCGTGGATGTCCGGGTGATCGCCGCCTCCAACCGGGAGCTCGCGCGGGAATCGGAGGAGGGACGGTTCCGCGAGGATCTGTTCTACCGGCTGAACGTCGCCACGATCCGCATCCCCCCGCTGCGGGAACGGAAGGAGGATATCCCCGACCTGGTCTCCGCGTTCCTCTCGGAGTTCGCCAAAAGGCAGAACAAGGAGGTTCCGTCGCTCTCGCCCGAGGGGATGGAGTTCCTCGTGGGTCTCCCCTGGAGGGGGAACGTCCGCGAGCTTAGAAACGCCATCGAACGGGTCGTCCTCCTCAGCAGCGTCCCGCTGCTCCTCCCCGAACACTTTGCGTTCCTGAACCGGCAGGACGGGCATGCAGTCCCGCTGGCAGCGGACAACGGAAAAGGATTTCATCTCGAGATCCGCCAGACCGGCGTCGCCATCAACGATGTCATCCGCGAGCTGATTCTGAAGACACTCGACATCGTCGGGGGGAATCAGGTGCGGGCGGCCAAAGTCCTGGGTCTGACCCGGTCCAAACTCCGGTACCGGATGGAGCAGCTCGGAATACACCCCGAGCAGCGCAGCTACACGGCGGCCAGAGGATGATGATGATCCCCTCTGCGCCCCGGACATCGGAAGGGAGCACCGTGCCATGAAAAAAAACGCCCCCGCCAAGGTCGTGCGGCGCCGCGCGGCAGCCCCCCTGAGCGGCATTCGGACCGGCGTGTCCGCGGCGCTGTGGGAATCCCTTCTCGCCTCCCATGACGATCTCGACGAAGGCCTCGTCATCTGCAGGGAAGGACGTCCCCTGTACGTGAGCGACGGGTTCTGCAGGCTCGCGGGGTCCGCACGGGAAGCGCTCCTTGCGATTCCCGACATCGTCGGGCTGTTCGCAGGGGACGAGCTGGCCCGGTCCTCAATCAGGGAAACGGCCTCCGGTCGTGTCCCGGGGGCCAGATTCGAATCGCGGCTTGAGGCAGGAAGCGGTCCCGGCCGGTTCGTCGAGGTGTCCGTCCGCGGAGTGGACGGGAGCGGGGACGCCCTCCTCGTGGTGCGCGATATCACCGGCAGGCGGAATGTCGAAGAACAGCTCCGGCAGTCGGAGGAAAGACGCAGGACCCTCTTTGAAAACGGATCGGACGCCATCCTTCTGATGCGGGGCTCGGTGTTCATCGACGCGAACGAGACGGCCCTGGCGTTGTTCGGCGTGCCGCGCGGCGAGCTGCTGGGGAAGTCGGCATGTGATTTTTCGCCGCCGCGCCAGCCCGACGGGGATGCGTCGTATGAAAAATGGCGCCTGCAGCTCGACGCCGCGCTCGGGGGAGAGCGGCGGCTATTCGAATGGAAACACTTGCGCCCGGACGGCACCCCCTTCGATGTGGAGATCTGCCTGGGCAAAGTGGAGATCGCGGGTGAGCTTCTGACGCAGGCCGTTGTCCGCGACATCACGGACAGGAAGCGGGCTGAAGACGCCCTGAGGAAGTACGAATTCATCGCAAACACGACGGGAAGCCTGATGACGCTCGTGGACCGGGACTACAGGTATGTCGCGGCCAACAACGCCTACTGCGTTGCGCAGGGGAAAGAGCGGGGCGAGTTGATCGGACGGACCATGAGCGAACTCTGGGGTGAGGAGCTTTTCCGCTCGACGCTGAAGCCGGCGGTCGATGAATGCCTGCAGGGACGCAGCGTCAACTACGAGGCGTCGTTCCGGTTCCCGAGCGACCGGATCAAGATCTACGACGTGACATATTCCCCCTACTGGCAGCACGAAGGGGGATGGTATGTCACGCATGTCGTTGTTGTCTCGCACGATATCACCGAGCGGAGGCTTGCGGAGCAGACACTCAGCCGCGAGGAGGACCGCCTGAAGGCGAATCTGCGTCTCTCGCAGATGCTGGATGCGACGGTGAACGAGATGTGCGGCTTTGCGCTTGCCGAAGGGACCCGCCTGACGGGGAGTTCCGCCGGGTACTTCGCCGCGATCGGCGAGGACCGCCGTACGGCCTCGCTTCTTTTTCTTCCCCCGGACGACGGATCAGGTTCCTCCCTCCCGGAAGACCGCGGCCAGGTGAGGATTCCGCCCTTCGGCATATGGGCGGATCCTCTCCGCAGGCGCTCGCCGAGCCTTGCCGATGCTCCCGAGTGCGGCGCGGACGCGTGGCCGGTTGCCTTGGAACACGTGGCGCGTTCCCTCCACATCCCCGTCATGGAAGGGGGCACGGTCGTGGCGCTGGCCGGCGTGGCGAACAAGGAAACCGGGTACACCGAATCCGATATCCATCAGCTCACGCTGTTCTGGAACAGCGTATGGCAGATACTGCAGCAGAAGCGCGGAAGGGACCAGCTCCGTTCGTCTCTCGATGAGAAAGAAGTCCTCCTGAAAGAGATCCATCACCGGGTGAAGAACAATCTCCAGGTTGTATCCAGCCTCCTCAATCTCCAGTCGGGATACGTCAGGGACCAGAGCGACGTGGAGATGTTCCGGGAAAGCCAGAACCGCATACGGTCGATGGCCCTCATACACGAGAAACTGTATCAGTCGGGGAACGTCTCCCTCGTCGATTTTCCGCAGTACGCCCGGAGTCTTGCCACGACGTTGTTTCGTTCGTACCGTTCCGACGAGAGCAACGTCAGTCTCGAGGTCGATTTCGGCGACGTCTCCCTCGGCATCGACGCGGCGGTTCCCTGCGGGCTGATCATCAACGAGCTTCTCTCGAACGCCCTCAAGCACGCGTTCCCCGCGGGACGCGGGGGGAAGGTGACTCTCGGCCTCAGGGCGCAGGGGGGAATGATGAGGCTCACGGTGAAAGACGACGGGATCGGCTTCCCGCGCGGCCTGGACTTGACGCGTCCCGAATCTCTGGGACTGCAGCTCGTGAACACGCTCGTCGCGCAGATCGGGGGCGTTCTCGAAGTCGACCGCTCGAACGGCACCGAGTTTCGGATAGCATTCGCGCCAACGGAGGAGAGACGACACCCCGCCTGAACGGGGCGCGTCCGGGATAACGTACACGAAAGGACTGCCTGTCATGCCTTCAGCAAGAATACTCGTCGTCGAGGATGAAAACATCGTCGCCCGTGACATCTGCATGCGGCTCGAGCATTTCGGCTATACCGTCTCAGGGCCGGTTGCGACGGGCGAGGAGGCGATAGCGCATGCACGGAAACTGAAGCCGGATCTCGTGCTTATGGATATCATGCTCCGCGGGCCGATGGACGGCATCGAGGCCGCAAGTGCGATCCGGGAAAAGATGAACGTGCCGGTCATCTACCTGACCGCGTTTGTCGACGACAAAAACCTCCAGCGCGCAAAAGTGACGGAGCCATTCGGGTACCTCCTCAAGCCGTTCGAGGAGCGGGAGCTTCACATCACGATCGAGATGGCCCTCTACAAGCACAGGATGGAGCAACAGCTCCGGGAGAGCAACGCGTTCAGCCAGCTTCTCGTGCAGACGATACCGTTCGGGATGGATATCGTGGATGACACGGGGAGGATACTCTTCATGTCCGACAATCTCAAACGGGAGTTCCGCACGAACGGCGCCGAATACCATTGCTGGGAAATCTACAGGGAAGACAGGACCCAGTGCGGCGATTGTCCCCTGAAGCGGAGCGAAGCCCTCTGGAGTCCGATGGGGATAGAAGTCCCGGGGATTGCCGGCGGGAGAACGTTTCACATCACGCACACGCGGATGACGTACAATGGGCAGCCGGCGGTTCTCGAGGTGTTTCAGGATATCACGGAGCGGAAACGAACCGAACGTGCTCTCCGCCAGTCCGAGGACAGGTTCTCGAAGGCATTACGGACGAGCTCGGACGCCATCGCCATAAGCAGGATCGCGGACGGCATCTTCGTGGAGGTAAATCAGGGGTTTACGGAACAGACCGGGTACGCGCGTGAAGAGGCCGTGGGAAAAAGCGAAATGGATCTCGGGATATGGGCGGACCCGGCTCAGCGCGATCAGTTTCTCGGGGAGCTTGCCCGGCGCGGGGACGTGAAGAACTTCGAAGCCGGTTTCCGCGTAAGGAGCGGCGAGGTCCGGAGCGGCCTCATTTCGGGCCGCCCGATCGAGTTTGACGGGGAGAAGTACGTGCTTTCGATTTCGCGGGACATCACGGACCGGCTCATGCTCGAGCAGCAGTTGAACCAGGCCCAGAAGATGGAAGGGATCGGCACGCTTGCGAGCAGCATTGCGCACGACTTCAACAACATCCTGAACAACATACTCGGCTTCACGATGCAGCTCAAGAAACACGCCTCCGAGGCCGAGAAGGTGCAGCGCTACTGCCAGACGATCGAGAAATCCGCCGTTCGCGGGGCCGAGCTGTCGGCACAGCTCCTCTCGTTCGCCCGCAAGACGCGGCGCGAGACCTCCCCCGTGGATGTGGCCGCGCTTGTCGATGAAATGGCCGCCCTCTGTTCCGACACATTCCCCCCCTCGATCACGGTCAGGAAGATCGTGGGAAGGGATCTCCCGCACGTGGTCGGCGACAGGAATGAGCTCTATCAGGTTCTGTTGAACCTGTGCGTCAACGCCCGGGATGCGATGGCGGGAGACGGGCGGCAGGGGGACCAGGTGCTTACGATCGAAGCGGTCTCCGCCGACCCCGGCGGCACTGTCAGCCCCCATCTTCTTCAGGCGCACGGAGAGCGGAGCGTCGAGCTGCGCGTGAGCGATACGGGGTGCGGCATCCCGAAGGAGATTCGGGACAGGATTTTCGAGCCGTTTTTCACGACGAAGGAGAGGGGAAAAGGGACCGGGCTTGGCCTCTCCGTCGCGTACAACGTGGTCCGCAATCACCGGGGGACGATACTTGTGGAGAGCGAGGAGGGGAGCGGGTCGACGTTCAGGATATTCCTCCCCCCGGTCCCCGGGGAGAATCGCCGGACCGGAGAGAGGCCCGGCGCGAAGAAAAGGCCCGAGGGGGTGCTTCTCGTCGATGACGAGCCCGTCATGCTCGAACTGGGGAAGGAACTTCTGGAGGAGCAGGGGTACAAAGTCCATGTCGCGCCGGGAGGCCGCGAGGCCCTCGAGCTGTACACGGCCCACCGGGACGAGATCGACATTGTCGTCCTCGATCTTGTCATGCCGGGCATGGACGGCGGGCAGCTCTATCTCGAGCTGAAGAAGATCAATCCCGGGATCAAGGCCTTCTTCTGCACAGGCTACATGTCGGACCGTGTCATTACCGAGCTTCTCGCGGAAGAGGATCTCCGGGCGATTCAAAAGCCGGTCCCCCCCGAGCTTTTCATAAGGACGATACGCGAAGTTCTTGCCGGAGAATCTGAATAAAACCTGTGCGTTTTCCCAGACATCCCCGGCTGGAATCGTGTCAATTGTCGCATAAAGCGGGTCTCCCGTCAACTGGCTGATATTGAACAGAAGCGGAACATCAGCCACCTGTCCCGCTCCTCCCCGGTTCGAAAACCTCTCCCGGCCAATAATTTCCCTCCATCCGACTCTCTCTGCACGGTGTGTGTCCTCCTCCAGGTGGCACGCGGTGTGCAATCCGCTATGCCGCAGGCCCGTAGCGCATGGACACCGGAACCAGATCAGAGACTGTCATGCCGACAACAGAGACTCCATTCAAGCGTTGTTCGATGTGCCGGAAGGAATGGCACACGCGTGAAGATTTCCTGGCAGACAGGACGATGGTGATGGACGGATACCAGGTGAACCGGCGTAGGATAGAAGAAGGCCTCCCCCCCGAGGGGATCCTCCTGTTCACGCACAGGACAAAGCGGTGCGGGACAACGCTGGGTATTGCGGCGTCGAAATTTCGATTTGCAGAGTAACGCACGTCGGGAGTGTCCGGCGCAATGAAATAAACTCTATCACGGGAGAAACGGAAACCGACATGGGAACGATAAACATCGCTGACGCCAGGCCCGACATGGTCCTTGCGGCCGACGTCAAAGATCGCCATGGTCATGTCCTTCTCAGAGTGGGGGAGGCCGTCACCGAAAAAGCGTTGAAGATATTCAGGATGTGGGGGGTGACCGACCTGGACGTGAAGGGGGTCGACCAGAACATTATCGAGGCCCGCGCCGCCGATGAGGTCGACCCCGCTCTCATGGAGGCGGCGGAACGTGTCGCGCTGGACCGGTTCCGCCATGCCGACGCTGACGACCCGGTGGTCAGGGAACTCATGCGGCTGTTCAAACACCATTTTATAACGGAACATCAAGCGGAGAGCAACCATGCTGACGAGCCCACGTGACCTGTTGCGCGGATACGTTGAGATCTCGTCGCTGCCGAAGATCCATGCGCGCCTCGACGAGGCGATAAACAATCCGCGGAAGTCGATGGCGGACATTTCAAAGATCATCCGGGAGGATGCGGGCCTGAGCGCCCGGCTCCTGAGGATTGTGAACAGCGTCTTCTACAGCTTCCCGTCGAAAGTCGAAACGATTACGCACGCGGTGACGATCGTCGGGACGCAGCAGCTCGGTGCGCTCGCCCTGGCGACTTCCGTTATCGATCTGTTCAAGGGGATCCCGAAGGAGTTCGTGACGATGGAGTCCTTCTGGCGGCACAGCGTGGGGTGCGGCCTGGCCGCTCGCACGCTTGCCACGCTTCGACGGGAGCCGAACGTGGAGCGGTTCTTTGTGGCGGGGATGATGCATGACATCGGACGACTCGTCCTTTTCACCAAGGCGCAGGAGCTGAGCCAGGAGACGATTCTCCGCTGCACGCAGGAGAAGCTCATGCTCTTTGACGCCGAGCGGGAAGTGATCGGCTACACGCATGCCGCAATCGGCGGGGCGCTGATGGAGCTCTGGAAGCTTCCCGTCAGCCTCGAGGAGGTCGTCAGATGCCATCACGACCCCGGGACCGCGGTGCAGTATCCCGTGGAAGCGGCGATAATCCACGTGGCGGACATCATCGCGCACGTAATGCAGCTGGGAAGCAGCGGCGAACAGTTCGTCCCGCCGCTTGACCGTCCGGCCTGGAAGCTCCTCGGGTTCACCGAGGGGATACTCAGGTCGACAATGAAAACCGTCGAGCAGCAGTACGACGATGCCATTGACTCTCTTGGAGTGAAGAAGCGATCATGAGCGAATTCCTCGAACTGGTGGAGCATCTGCGGGAGACCGAGACGCGCGTGAAGCGCCTCGAGGAAGTCAACCGCTGGGTGCTGGACTCCCTCGATCTTGCGGCGTCTCTGGGGGATTTTCACAGCCGCATCAACGACGAGCAGGACGACGCCGCCATCCTTGCGGCGGCGCGGGCGCATCTGAACCGTCTTTTCGCGTTCAGGGCGATCGCCTTCTTCACGGTGGATGACGCGGACTTTGATTTCACGATGATCGACTGCGAGCCGAAGGCGGACAGCGCGCTCCTGCAGCAGGAGGTGGACCTGCAGATCGGCGAGGGGACGTTTGCCTGGGCCCTGAACCAGAACCGCTCGGTCCTTGTCCCGGCAAGGAACTACGGGAACACGCTTGTTCTCCATGCGCTTGCGACCCGCTCGAAGGTCCTGGGGATGTTCGTGGGGGTCCTTCCGGAGGAGGCGCTTCAGGTGACCGACGCGTCGCTGAACCTTCTCTCGATCATACTGCTGAACTGCGCGAACGCCCTCGAGAGCGCCGCTCTGTACAGGAAAATCAACGACCAGAACCGGATGCTCGAGAAAACAGTGAAGGAGCGAACGAAGGATCTGGAGCTGGCGCTGCAGCGCGCCGAGGTCGCCAACGAAGCCAAGCGGCAGTTCGTTGCCAACATGAGCCACGAGATCAGGACGCCTATGAACGGCATCATGGGACTCGTCGGTCTTCTCCAGGACACGCCCCTGGGCGCGGAGCAGAAGGGGTATCTCTCCATCATCGAGAAGAGCAGCAAGGCCCTTCTTGCCGTCATCAACGACATACTCGACTTTTCCAAGATCGAAGCGGGGAAGATGATCCTCGAGGATCTTCCGTTCTCTCCGCGCGAAGCGGTGGAGCAGGCGGGGCACCTTCTCGGACTCAGGGCAAGAGAGAAAGGGATCGATCTCGTAACCTGCGTGGCGGAGGATGTCCCCGTGATCGTCTCCGGAGATCAGGTGAGGCTTCTCCAGATACTGACAAACCTCATCGGCAACGCGCTCAAGTTTACGGAGAAGGGGAGCGTGTCGATTGACGCGGAGCTGGAGCGCGACAGGGGAGACGCGTCGCTCGTCAGGTTCACCGTGAGCGACACCGGGGTCGGCATCCCGCCGGAAGTCCAGCCGACACTCTTCCAGCCTTTTCAGCAGGGGGACGGTTCGGCGACGCGGAAGTACGGGGGGACGGGGCTGGGGCTCGTGATCTCCCGCCAGCTCGCGGAGCTCATGGGGGGGAACATCGGATTTTCAAGCGTCCCCGGCCGCGGGAGCAAATTCTGGTTCACCGTCGCGTTAAAGAAGGCCGAAGCGGGGTTCGTGCGGAAAAACGTCCGCGTCAGGAGCGCGGATGGCGATCTCCAGGCACAGACGGCTCTTCCCGGCGGTACAAAGGTCCTCGTCGTCGAGGACAACGAAGGGAACCAGGCCGTTGCACGCCTTATGCTCGAAAAACTCGGATGCCAGGTCCAGATCGTCGGGGACGGGCGCGAAGGCGTGAAGGCGGTCGCCGCCGGCGGGTTTGATATCGTCTACATGGACTGTCATATGCCCGTCATGGACGGGCTGGAGGCGACGCGTGCAATCCGGATCGCGGAAGGGAGCGGACGCCGGACGCCGATCGTCGCGATGACGGCGAACGCCATGCAGGGGGAAAAGGAAAAGTGCCTCGCCGCGGGGATGGATGATTACATCACAAAGCCGATAATGCTCAAAGGGCTGGAGGATTCGCTTCGCACGTGGGCAAACCGACCCGGTGAGATGAATTCCGGCGCGCCCGCTCCTGAGGCGGTTCCTGAGAAGCCGGTCGCCGGTTCCGATCCCGGGATCGACTGGAAACGGCTCGAACATCTGCAGGATCTGAGCAGGAAACGGGACCCTTCGATGTTCACCGAGCTGATACGGGGCTTTCTTGAGGACGCTCCGGCGAGGATAGCCCGCATGAAGGAAGCGCTCGGCAAGGGAGATCCGGAAGCGCTTTTTCAGGCCGCGCATTCGCTCAAAGGGCTGAGCGGGAACCTGGGAATCAAGACGATGGTCGGCATTTGTGAATCGCTTCAGAAGATGGGGCAGTCGGGGGTGCTGTCGGGCGCCGATGGTTTTGTTGACAGGCTGGAAGAGGAATCTCGGAGGATATCACTCGAGCTGGAGAAAATGTATCTCTGAAAGGAGCACCGGCAATGAAGATCCTCATAGCCGAAGACGACGACGCGTCGCGTCTGGTCCTTGTGGAGAGGCTCAAAAAACTGGGCCACGAGGTCGTGTCGGCGGAAAACGGGAAGGAGGCGTGGGACGCATTTCTCGCGTCTCCGCCGCAGGTGGTCATTACGGACTGGATGATGCCCTTGATGGACGGCCTTGAACTGACGCGGAGGGTGCGTGAGAACCCCCGGCCCGGGTACACGTACGTGATCATATTTACGGCGCTCGACTCGAAAGTCGGCTACTTCGAGGGTATGAGCGCGGGGGCCGATGACTTTATGACGAAGCCGTGCGAGATCGTGGATCTGAACATGCGCCTCCGCGTTGCGGAGAGAATACTTTCTCTTCAGAACGAGGTGGAACAGCTTCAGGGTCTTCTCTCGATCTGCCCCCGGTGCAAGCGCATACGCGACGATCACGGTGAGTGGCATGCCGTCGAATCGTTCATGACGGAACGGACGGAAGCGGATCTCTCTCACGGGGTGTGCCCTGAGTGTTACGCGGCGGTTGCTGGGGAGGAAAAGGGTCAGCTGAAGAATTACGGACAAACGGAGTAAGAGAGGGTGGCCGGGACAATGCGGGAGGAGGCGCTTATGGAACCAGAGAAGGCAGGAACCGCCCCGGCGATACGCATCGCCGCCGACCGCATGCAGGCGATCGTGATTATCGACGCCGGCGTTCCCGTCCCCTCCGTACGGGAGCTTCGGGAGGCGCTGGAAGTGGCCGGGGTAAACACCGGCATACTTTCCGAAGCACTTGAGAACATCGCCGCCGGTACGGCTGCCGGAGTCATGGTGGTCGTCGCGTCGGGGACCGTGCCCGTGAAGGGGGAAGACGGCTGGATCGAATGGCTCTTTGCTCCGAAGCCCGGAATCAAGGCGATGTACCGGAACGCCGCCCCCGGTCAGCGCATTGCAGTTGTACACCCTCCCTCCGCGGGCACGCCCGGCATGTCGGTGCAAGGCGAGGTGCTCCCGCCGGTTCCGGGTAAGCCCGCACATCTCAGGAAAGGTTCCAACACGTCGGTGGATTCTGCGGACCCTGATGCGGTCGTCGCGACCGCCGGAGGCAATATCGTTGCGGGCGAGGGATCCGTCGATGTCCAGCCGGTCCTTACAGTGAACGGCCAGATCGACTATGGGACGGGAAACGTCGATTTCGCGGGGTCGCTTGTCGTCAACGGGGACATTCGGGGCGACATCACCGTCCGTGTGAAAGGATCGCTCACTGTCCACGGGAATGTCGAGGACGCAGAGATAGAGGCGGGGGAGGATGTCACGATCACAAAGGGGTTTGTGGGGCGCGGCAAAGGCCGTCTTGCGGCCGGAGGAAGCGTCACGCTTCTCCATCTCCTCAATCAGACTGTCACCGCCGGGAAAGACGTGCATCTTGGACGGGAGTCCGTCAACGGAACGGTGGATGCAAAAGGGATCATTGACGCCCCGCGTGCAGTGATCGCGGGAGGGGTCCTCCACGCGGATGGCGGGATTGTCGTGAACACGATAGGATCGACGGACGGGCTTCAGGCGAAAATCCGTGCCGGGAAGAGAGGGAGGATACTCGAGCGGCTCCCTTCGGCTGAGCGGGAGTTGAAGCAGGCGGAGGAACAGACCGCGGAGGTCAAAGAAGCGGTTTACAGACTTGTGCGGATGCAGATTGACGCGGGGTCGCTTGATGCCGAAAAGCAAAATTCACTCCGGAAGCTTCAGGCCGCACAGAAGGCCCTCCCGCAACGCATCGCTGCGATAAAGGCGGAGCTGGCGGGCCTGAAGGATTCGCTCAAGAAAAACCAGGACGTCACGGTGAAAGTCTGCGAGACGGTATTTGAGAACACGAAGCTGGAAATCAACGGGGCGAAGAAGATCATCGACGCGGCGCTCAGTGGCGTCACGTTTCGTGAACGGAACGGGATGATCGAGGTAAGCTCATGCTGAGTATGAGACGCCGTAGACGCGGAGTTGTCAATGACTGATGAAGCGAGAAGAAACATCGCGGTCCTTATCACGGACGACGATTCCGATGCGCGCAGGCATGCGGCGGAGGATCTGGCCGGGGAACGCGGCCTCGCGCCGATCGCCGCGCTTGCTGCGGCCCTTCAGGACGCCAATAAGGGGGTGCGGGATACGGCATGCAGGTCGCTCCTCGTCATCGGAGGGGCCGACGCGGCGCGCGCGGTTGTCGAGTACGTGTGCAGCCCGGACATCGTGACGCGCAACCTGGCCACCGATCTCCTCATGAAGATCGGGGAGCCGGGCATCCCGGCCCTTTTGCCGTACCTGAAGGACCCCGACCACGACGTGCGGAAAGCCGTTGTCGACGTTCTCGGTCTCGTCGAGGGCCGGGTGCCCGCGGGTGCCGTTGTGGAGCTCCTTATGGATCCCGACGAAAACGTCGTCGTCTCTGCGGTCGAAGCGCTCGGCAATCTTCACAGTCCGGATGGGGTGGCGGGGCTTGAGGAGGCGTTCGGTCGTTACGCGTACGCGCGCCCTGCGGTGGCGGAGGCGCTCGGAAAGATCGGGGATCCCCGCTCGTGCAACTTCGTGATGACAAATCTCCGCCATGCTCTTGAGGATATCAATGAAGATCCTCTGACCCTTCTCGGTCTCGTCGAGGCGGCCGGCGCAGTGGGGGATGGCGACGCGCTCGACTGTCTGACCGGCGGCTATGTGCGAATTCCTCCGGGAATCCGGGATGCGGCTCTCCATGCCGTTGCAAGGATCGCGTCGAGAACGTGCCGGCGCCTCCCGGCGATTCCCGGCGTTGAACCGATCCTGTCCGGCATGCTGAACAACGACGATCTCGCGGTCCGCACGAGCGCAGCGGCATGGCTCAGGGAATGCGCGGGAGCGGAATCGGTGGCGGCGATGGTGCATGCGTACGGCGCAGTCCCTGAAGTCGATGCGCTCCTTGCCTCCGCCCTCACGGACCGGCCCGAATCGCTCCCCCTGCTTGTGGCGGCGCTTCACGAAGGCGCGGGGACGGGCGCCCGCGCGAAGGCTGCGCTTCTCTCACAGCTCGTGCTCGCAAGGATCAAAGCCATCATGCGCACGGGCGGTTCACCGGACGACGAGGAAATCATCACTTCCGCGTTCGATGCCGTTGCGCGTGCGTGGGAGGAGGCGGACCAGGATGCGCGGTCGTCGCTCATCGATGCGATGTTCCATCTGGACGGCGACAGGGCGGTGCAGTTTCTCGATGCGATACTGGAACAGCCCGATCCGTGGCTCCGCATGCATGTGCTTGAGGTGATCGCCGCGATTGCGGACAGCAGGGCCCCCGTGTATATCGCGCGGTTCCTGAACGACGAGGACGAAATGGTGCGCGAGCTCGCGGAGAATGTGCTCCGGGCGAAGGGATTCGTGACTGATGAGCCCTGATATCCGCCAGAACCCGTCTCCGTCGCTGGTTCGACCTCCCGGGATTATCACCGGGTTGTCCTCGGGCCCGAAGATGACCGACGCGGTCTACCTTGAGATCCGGGCGTTCATCTATCAGCTGACAGGGATCTATTTCCAGGACTCAAAAAAATACCTGCTTGAAGGAAGGCTCGGAAAACGTCTTCAGATACTCGGCATGAAGGATTTCGGCGAATACCTCCAGATGATCCGTTACGGGACCGGACGCCAGGAGGAAATGCACTCGTTCTATGACGCAATCACAATAAACGAGACGTTCTTTTTCAGAAACGAACCCCAGTTTGAAGCGTTCGAGAAGACCCTGGTCCCCGAAATTGTCGCGGCGAAGAGGCCGGGCGGGCGCTCCAAACTGCGGGTCTGGAGCGCCGCTTCGTCCAGCGGGGAGGAGGGATACACACTCTCCATGATCTACCTGGAAAGACTGAAGCCGAAGTTTCCGCTCCTCGATTTTGAGGTTGTCGGGACGGATATCAGCCCGTCGGTCGTCGAGACGGCGCGAAAGGGGATCTACAGGGAGTACTCGGTCCGGAACATGCCGAAACTCTACCTGAACAAGTATTTCGACTGCGGGGAGGGGCGGTTCGAGGTCCACGAGGATGTCCGCCGGCTGGCGCGGTTCGATCACATGAATCTGTTTGACCAGCGGGCGATGCGGCAGATGATGGGATTCGACATCATATTCTGTGCGAACGTCCTGATCTACTTCGACAACAAGTCGAAGATCCAGGTCGTTTCAAACCTCTATGACAGTCTGAACAAGGGGGGGTACCTTTTCATCGGCTACGCGGAATCCCTGCACGGGATTTCTTCCGCGTTCAAGCTCCTGAATTTTCCGAAGACCGTTGCGTACAGGAAGGAATAACGTCTCATGGGGAAAGTCATACTTGTCGTCGATGATTCAGCGACCGTGCGGAAGTTCGTCTCCGCGTCCCTGACAATGCAGGGGTTCAATGTGATCGCGGCGTGCGACGGAATGGACGCCCTCGAGAAGCTGCCGTCCTGGACGTTCGATCTCGTCATCACCGATCTCAACATGCCGAATATGGACGGGTTTGAGCTGATACGCTCACTCCGCGGGAACCCGCAGTACAAAGAGCTCCCGATCATCATCCTTTCGTCCCTGGACGACAGCACGAGCATCCAAACGGGAAAGGGGGTGGGGGCCAGCTCGTACCTCATGAAACCGTTCAGTCTGGAGAAGATTCAATACGAAGTGTCAAAGTACATAAGCTGGGCGGATTGAGACCGCCGGCCTTAGCTCATTGCAGTGGAAAGGTGAAAGGATATGGCTACGACGAAATTTCTTATTGTCGACGACTCGCTGACGATGCGCCGCATCGTCATAAACACGCTCAAGAGCATCGGTTTTGAAAACGTCATTGAGGCGGCCGACGGGAAGGACGCCATGGCCAAACTGCTCAGCGAGGGGGCGGAGTTCCTCATTACCGACTGGAACATGCCGGAGATGAGCGGTCTTGATCTTGTGAAATGGGCCCGGGCGAGCGAGCAGTTTGCGGACATGCCGATATTGATGATAACGACGCGGGGCAACAAGGACGACGTCATCGAGGCGATGAAGATGCGGGTCAACAACTACATCGTGAAGCCCTTCACGGCTCCAGGACTGAAGGAAAAGATCGACCAGATTCTCAAATCAGTCGGGGCCGGGGCGGCGTAGCGGCGGGGGGGGGACCATTCAAACTTGAAAGGTGCTGAACATGAAGGCTTCAAGAAAATCTCACGTTCCGCGCGGCGGCCGTCCCCGCGGAGGGTGGCCTGCACGGGATTCGCTTGACAATTTCCTGAAAGTCGTCTCGGGCGTGATCCCCCTTCTCGATTCGGTGAAGGAGTCGCTCGAGGAGAGCACCGGGAGCATCCCGAAGGCCTCGCGCCAGCTCGACAACGTCACGAAAGCCACGGAGTCGGCGACCGTGGAGATCCTGGATCTTCTCGAGCGGATGTCGGCTCGCGTGGATACACTCGGGAAAGCGATCGTCGGGGTGCGTGCCGCGTCCCGGGAGGGGGAGATCCGGCTTGCTGCCATGGATGCGCTCATCGCCCCGCTGGCAATGTCCAATCCGGAGGTGCATGCACGCTGGTGTGAATTCCGGAAATCCCCGGGATGCCTGGCGCTCCCGGCAAGTCTGGACGCCGAGTTCGATGCGCTCCGGACCGATACGATGAACATCGGTATGGCGCTCCAGGTGCAGGATATCACGACCCAGCAGATCGCAGGGGTTTCCCATATGATCGAATCGATCCGGATGAACCTTGCCGAAGTGCTGCAGAGCTTCAGCGAAGGGGAGAGGACGTCTCCGCCGGAACAGACGAAGTCCCGGCCGGCCGATCCCAACGGCCGGTTCAACGGCGACGCGGAATACTCCCGCATGCCTGACCGGCAGGAAGACGCAGATGAGATCGTTGAACGCTGGAAGCGAGGAAACCATGCCTGAGAGCCCCGCTGCATTTGAAGAAGAGATGGCCGAGATCCTCGAAAGCTTCATCGTGGAGAGCCGGGAGATCCTGGAGCGCCTGGGGCAGGATCTGCTCACGCTGGAAAAGGGGATCGCCGACAAGGAAATGCTCAACACGATATTCCGGGCGGTGCATACTCTGAAGGGGACATCCTCGTTCCTGGGGCTTGACCAGATGACGGGGCTCGCACACCGGTTCGAGGATGTCCTCAACAAGGTGCGAAAGGGCGAGCTTACAGTTACGCCGCTCCGGATGGACGTCATGCTCGAGGCATATGACCTCCTCCGTCTTCTGCTGGGAAATATCGAGGCGCGCAAGAATGAGCACGTCGACCTCGATGCAATACTCGAGAAGCTGAAGGCCGCGGCGGACCCTGCGTTCGGTTCTGGCGCCGAGTCGGCGCCGGTGCCGTCAACGAAGGCCGCGCCGCCGAAAAAGCGATCGAAGGCGGAGGAAGCGGAGGCCTCGCCGTCAACTCTGGAACCGGCGTCCTCTGCGGCGCCGCCGGCGGAGGAACCACGGCCTGCCGAACCGTCTGCCGATCCGTCCCCGGCTGCGAAGCCCGCCGCCGATGCCAGGACCGCGGACACGACGATCCGGGTGGATGTGACGAGGCTCGACGCCCTGATGAACCTCGTGGGCGAGCTCGTCCTCGGGAGGAACCGGCTTGCGCAGATTGCGTTCGATCTCGGTCAGGAGAATGAGGGAATGCCTCTGGCCCGCGAGCTTGCCGCCACGAGTGCGCAGATCGATTTTGTCACGACTGAGCTTCAGATGGCGGTGATGAAAACCCGCATGATCCCCGTGTCGAAGGTGTTCAACCGGCTTCCGAGGCTTGTGCGCGACCTGATGAAGGAGACGGGGAAGCAGGTTGACCTGCAGGTGAGCGGGGAAGAAACCGAGCTCGACAAGACGATTATCGAAGAGCTCACCGATCCCCTCGTCCACATACTCCGCAACGCCGTGGATCACGGAATCGAGGTTCCGGAGGTGCGCGAGAAAGCCGGCAAACCGGCGCTGGGGACGGTCAAGGTATCGGCGGAACACGAGGGGAACCATATCGTCATCCGTATCGAGGACGACGGGAAGGGAATGGACCCTGACAGGCTGAAGGCAAAAGGTGTGGAGAAAGGCGTGATCACCGAGGCGCAGGCCCGTGAGATGTCCGTCAACGAGGCGTATAACCTCATCTTCCTTCCGGGGTTCAGCATGGCCGCGAACGTGACGAATATTTCGGGCCGCGGCGTCGGGATGGACGTTGTGAGAACCAATATCGGTCGCCTGAAGGGCATAATTGAGATAACATCCGGCATCGGCAAGGGGAGCGTCTTTACGATCAAGCTCCCCCTCACGCTGGCGATAATCCAGGCGCTTCTCGTGCAGTCCGGAAAAGAGACGTTTTCGGTCCCGCTGGGTTCAGTTCTTGAGGTCGTCAGAGTCCGCGCCTCCGACATTACCACAATTCACGGCCGCGAGGTCATTCGGCTGCGCGATGCGGTTCTCCCGATCGCCCGGCTGGATCGTGTGTTGAACGTTCCCTCCGGCGGCGCAGGCGGGGACTGGATCTACGTCGTCGTTGTCGGCGTTGCGGAGAGGAAACTCGGCATTATCGTGGACGGACTCACCGGCCAGAAAGAGGTCGTTATCAAGTCGATGGGTGCGTACCTTCGCGAAGTTCACGGCATTGCCGGATCGACGATACTCGGCGACGGCAGGGTGATTATGATACTCGACATCGTCGAGTTCATGAACCTCTTTGCATCAATGAACTGAATCACGGAGAAGGAAGAATGAATCTCGCTCTCGCGCCTCTGCCTTCACGGATCATTAACGTCGTCGTGGTCGACGACTCGGCGTTCATGAGAAAGTCGATTTCCATGATGCTCGAATCCGATCCCGGGATCAAGGTCGTCGCGACGGCCAGGGACGGCCAGGACGGCATCAACAAGATCCGGGAGTTCCGGCCGGATCTCGTAACACTCGACATCGAAATGCCCGTGCTGGACGGGCTCTCGGCGCTCAGGATCATCATGAAGGAAATCCCTCTTCCGGTGATCATGATAAGTTCGCTGACGAGCGAGGGGGCGCAGGCGACGCTCGATGCCCTGGACCTTGGCGCGGTGGATTTCATCCCCAAGGAGCTGTCATACGTCTCCGTGGACATTAAGAAGATCCGCGAGGAGCTCATCTCCAAGGTAAAGACGATCGTCCGGAGCCGTCCGTTCCGCAATCGCGCGCCGGGAACCACGCTCCGCACCGTGCCCGGTTCAGCGCCGAGGCCCGGTCAGCAAGCCGCGCCGGGATGGAACATCCCGGCGGGAGCAGGGAAGAAACTGAAGGCTGTCGTGCTGGGGATATCCACCGGCGGCCCCTTTGCTCTTCTGCAGACAATACCGAAGCTCGGTGTGGACTTTCCTCTGGGGATCGCGATCGTGCAGCACATGCCCCCCCGGTTCACAAAATCGCTCGCGGAGCGGCTCGACAGCCTGAGCGCCCTCAATGTCCGCGAGGCGGCCGACGGGGATGTTCTCGCGCCCGGGATGGTGCTTCTGGCTCCGGGGGGTCAGCATATGACGTTCCGCCGGAAGGGGGGAAGCGTCGTCGCGACGATACGATCCGAGCCTTCCACGACGCTCTACAGGCCGTGTGCCGATATCATGTTTTCGTCGGCGGTCGAGACATTCAACGGTCCGTTGCTGGGGGTCATCATGACGGGCATGGGGAAAGACGGGCTGGAGGGGCTCAGGCGTATCAAGCAAAAGGGAGGGGTGGTGATCGCACAGAATGAGGATTCCTGCGTTGTGTACGGCATGCCGAGAGCCGCAGTGGAGGACGGTCTCGCCGATGCGGTACTCCCGCTGGACGGAATTCCGGGCGGCATGACGCGTCTCTTTGATTAAGGAGGTGGAAGATGGAGAGCAATCCGACACGCGGTGAATTCACGCCCCTCGGGGCATGTCAGGGGGCGTTTCGCCGGGGGGTCCGCACCGGCGGGAATGTGATAAAATCCGATTCGGTCGCCGTCAGGGATGACAGGGTCGTTGCTCCGGTCGACGACGGCGAGCCGGATATACTGGTCCACCGCGAAGGAGACCGGATCGCAAAGATTGAATTTACGTGCAGGTGCGGCAGGACGTCCGCCGTCTCCTTTGACTACGACTGACGCGGCGTACAACGGTTCAGGGAGAGCGTGCGGGCGTACCCTGCAAAGCCTTGCACGGCGGATAAACGCCTCGCTGCGGTCCCAGCGGACCTGCAGCAGGATGTGTCCCTGCAAACGTTGCACGTTTGCCCCGTAGTTGCTTTTCTCGGTTCGCCGGGGTACTTTTCTCCGGAAACCGTTCCTTGAGATGGCCTCATTCTGCTCCCCTGCATCTGCAGGGGGGGGCATGAGGCTTTTCTTTTGGGTCCCCCGAAAGAGGTCAGTATGCCGCGATCTCTCCTGCGATTCCTTTCCGCATATCTGCTTGTCGCAATCTGCACAACCCCCGGCTCCGTGCGCGCCTCCTTCCCCCCGGGTGACATGGAATCCGCATGCCGCCGCGCAGACTCGCTTCTCGCGCGCGGGAATATCGACAGCGCCAGATCAATATATTCCGCCCTCCTCGGCGATAAGAGCGACAATATCCGCGCTCTTGTCGGGCTGGGAAGGATTGCGCTTGCGGACCGCGAGTGGAACGATGCCGTCGCCCGTGCGGAGCGCGTCCTTGAGATCGACCCCGAAAGCCTTCCTGCACACTACATTGCCGCCGTTGCCCGCCGCGAGATCGGCGCGTTTGCATTCCGTGAACCCGGCTACTCCGGCCCGTCGCGGTTCGGAGACTGGGGACACTCCCGCAGGCTGTTCACCTGGATACTCGGGCGGGATTCGTCGTTTGAGGACGTCCTGTATCAGTTCTCCCTCCTGCTTCGTTACGAAGGGGACAGGGACGGGGCGCTCGACATGGATGCCGCGCAAATTGCGAGAAGGCCGGACCTTGTCGGCCCGAGGGCGGGAAGATACGGGCTCTTCCGATACTTCATGCTCACCGAAGACTCCACCGACTTCATCTCCTGGCTCGGGAATCTCCCCGGGTCCATGCCGCGGTATTTCAAGGCGGAGATGTTCCGCAGGCATGGAAATCTCAAAGTGGCGGAATCCCTCCTGGAAACTCTGCTCACCGATCCCGGCGATGTCTCCCCCCAGGCCGTCCGTCTTTCACTCGCCAGGTTGAAATTCCGCCAGGGCGACAGGAGAGGGGCGGAGTCGGAGTACTGGAACGCCGTCAGCGGGATCCGCACCCCGCTTGGCGCGGCCATTCTCTTCGACGACCTGAAGTACATCGTCTCGGACTGGGAGCTTGAATATTTCGCCGGGCTTGACTCTGTCGGCAGTCAGAGGGACTTCTTCCGCAGTTTCTGGAATTTCAGGAANNAGGAGCATATACGCCGGTTTGTACAGGCCGAGCAGAGATACGAATACTACGGCGCCCGGACTTCGTTCAATAACCCCGACAGGCAGCACGAGCTCGCGTTCCCGCGCGCGTTCACCCTTAATGACGAATTCAACGATATGGGTCTCATCTTCATGCGCCAGGGTGACCCGGATGATATCGTCCGACACGAATTTTCGCCTTTCGATGAAAATGCAATGGACACGTCCGTCCATCTGGGGAAGAAATTCAATGGGGTCAAATCCATTGACGACCAGGTTCGCGATCAGGAGAAGTTACTGCGGGCCCTCGACAATCAGCACCTTTTCACATTTGCCCATGACTCGT
>PMJQ01000158.1:12507-12659 GCA_003157485.1 Ignavibacteriota bacterium | reverse complement strand
CTACCCCAACCCCTTCAACCCGACCACGTCCATCAAGTACGAGTTGCCGAAGTCCACGGTGGTAAGATTAAGTGTGTTCGACATCCTTGGTCGGCAGGTATCAGTGCTGTTGAACGAAAGGAAGGAGGCGGGAGTTCACGAGGTCAAATTCG
>PMJQ01000158.1:0-12421 GCA_003157485.1 Ignavibacteriota bacterium | reverse complement strand
ATGGTCTACAAAGTGTAGACCAAAACGCACGTTGGTACACAAAAAAGTGGGGTGCACAAACATTTGAAATCGGAATCGCTCAATGTTCATGAGGGTTTCCTGACGTTCGAATGTTGTTGCTCTATCGCCAGTACAATTCGATTGTCCCTTCGTCTTCGATTCTCAAACTTCAATCCTCCATCTTCAATTAGCCCTGGCTCTTAGCCGGGGTTTTGCTTTCCTACGATATCCCATGGTCGTCCGGCTCACTCTGCCATTTGACAGAGGCCTGGCCGGAAAGCAGATTTCTGCCGTAAACACGCTCAATAGTCTCGTCAGCCATCGAGCCGCCGCTCTGGACGCCGTCATGCCGCCATGGGGCCTGAGACCCGACGAGCCGGTCGGTCTATTCGATTTGCCTTGACATTGGGTGGCATTAGTGTCAAATTGTCACAGTTGATTTGTATGTTCTTTTTCATGACGATTGTCGAGTGACTTGTCCCACCCAGTTGGGAAGGTCGTCACCATATTCGGGAAATCCTATGCAGTCCAGGATATCATGCTCGACGAATCGTTCGGTCTCCAGGAGTAGCCAGGACCGGAGCATTTCAGAACCTGCCGCTGCTTTTCCCTCTATACACCGTCCGCGATACATTCTTTATCCCCATTCAGTCCATCGGTTCCAAAACATCAGCTGCGCGGTGGTTCCATGAATGGCCGTTTAATCGTGATGGCTATACTATTTTGCACTGGCCTTTGTTCAACAGCGCCCGCGCAATGGGGGGCAACCAATGGGCCATCTGACAGTCCCATAGAATGTCTCGCTGTGAACGGCAATAATCTCTTTGCTGGGACCTTCCGTGGCGGAGTATTTCTCTCTACCAATAATGGGACAAGCTGGACTCAAGTTGATTCAGGGCTGATGGACACGACTGTTACAGTGCTTGCTGTGAATGGCACAAATCTCTTCGCCGGGACTTATGGCCGCGGGGTCTTTCTATCAACGAACAACGGTACAAGCTGGTCTCCGGTCGATTCTGGCATGACGAATTTCACCGTTCTGTCATTCGCTGTTTCAAGCTCGACCCTTTTTGTCGGGACTTTTGGTGGAATCTTTCGTTCCACAAACAACGGTGCAAGCTGGACACTGTCTGGCATGCCGGACACTCATATTATGCGAATTGCCGTCTCTGGCACGAATCTCTTTGCAGGGACTGGTGGCGCTAATGCTGGCGGCGTCTTTCTTTCAACTGACAATGGTACAAGCTGGTCCGATGACAATACGGGATTGTTGTGGGCTACCCAGGTATCAGCTTTTGCCGTCTCCGGCACGAATATCTTTGCTGCAACAGACCACGGCGTTTTCCTTTCCACAAACAACGGTGCAAGCTGGACTTCGACGAGCAACGGATGGGAATACTCTTATGTTGCTGATTTTGCGTCCTCTGGCACGAATATCTTTGCCTCGACAGGTTATGGCGGCCTCTATCGTTCCACCAACAACGGCATAAGCTGGCCTGCGGTGGCCGGGCCGCTAGCTCTCATCGGGCCGCTCGCCATATCCGGCACGAATCTCTTTGCCGGCACGCACGAGGGCGTCGTCTGGCGAGCACCGTTATCAGAGATGACCACCTCAGTAGAAGGCTCTGCGGCTGGCCTTCCAGCGCATTTCACTCTTGACCAGAATTATCCCAACCCCTTCAATCCGNNATGAGAGGAAGGACGCGGGAGTCTATGAGGTCAGGTTTGACGGTTCGAATCTTGCGAGTGGTGTGTATTTCTACCGACTTCACGCAGGAAACTTCGTGGCAACGAAGCGGCTCCTTCTTCTCAAATGAGCGACCCAGATACACGACGTCAGCAAATCTGTCAAGAGTGATTCACGAAGCCGGAAGAGATTCCGGCATTGTTTCTTGGGGGGAGCGAACGCCGATGGTCTACACATTGTAGACCAAATCGCGCGTTGGTACACAAAAAAGCGTGGTGNNTCTCAATCTTCCATCTTCAATTAGCCCTGACTCTTAGCCGGGGTTTTGCTTTCCTACGATATCCCATGGTCGTCCGGCTCAACCCGCCATTTGACATTTGCCGTGCCGTTAGGTAGAATTGCACCACAAAGATGCTCAATGGCTTCGTCAGTCATCGAGCCGCCGCTCTGGACCCTTGTAGGTACTCCCGCCTTAGAGCCCACCCCGACGACCCCCTTTGGCTGCGAGAGCCTCGTCCTCCACTGATTTTGTCTTGCCAGAAGGGCTTAATGGCTCGACAGAGGCGTCAGCGAGCCGCCGAGCGCTCGTATTCTATCGTCCTACTCGACGACCCAGCGGGTCCTGCAAGACGCATAAACGGCTTCAGGGGTTATGGTGTAACATGACCGTGAGTCACTATCTCAGCATGTCTATTTTGGCCGCGTTCTCTGTCGGGGCAGGATATGTCTGTGGCGCTGGTCCCGTTGACAATGTCTGACAAGACAATCCGCATCGAAGCTTGTGAAAGGCTTGCCGAACACGCTGCTAACATTCCGAAAAACACTCGCTTGGGAAGGAGGCTGATATGATTGGAGCAATTATTGCCAGAAAAGCCGTATCAGGTTCATTCGAGGCCCTAAATCAACATGACTTGGCAAAATTCATGTCGTCCTGGCATGATGGTGGAGTGTTTATCTACCCTGGGGATATATCTGCAAGCGGCACTTTCAACGGAAAGAGTGCTGTCGAAGACTGGTTCAAGAATTTCTTTGACCAATTCCCAAGAATCAAGTTTGATATCCATGATATATGTGTCCGGAACATCTTTGCCATTGGAGGAACCAATGTAGTTGCTGTGCACTGGAACCTTCAACTCACGAACCGAAGTGGAAGGGTAGGTCAGAACAGCGGCGTGACAGTCATAAGTATCAACGCCGGCAAGGTGACGATTGTAAGAGATTTCATCTTTGACTTGGGTGAGAATTTCAAACTTAACTGGGGTGCGGCTTAGCCTGAATACTGCGCGGCAGTCCATGCCGGGTTAGGACTACCCAAATCTCTACAACCCGAACTCGTTCATGAACACCTAGTTGCCGAGGACGTCGCATGTAAACCTGACAGTCTTCGGCATTCTGGTAACCGCTGTTTTTCGGGTTAGTCGAAAACCGATGGTCTGCAATCTACAGACCAAGTCGCACACTGGAACACAAAAAAGCATAGTACGCAAACATTCGAAATCAGGAACGCTTATCGTCGACGAGGGTCTCCTGATGTTAGGATCTTTATGCTCTATGGCCATTACCATTCAATTGGTCATCAATCCTCGGTTTTCAATCTTCTATATTGAATCAGACCTGGCTCGTGAGCCGGGTTGTCATCATTCCCCCCGGTTTGATCAGTTTCCTCTCTCCAGCCCCGGATTCAGTCTGTTGAATCTGACCCGCCATCTCGGTATCTTTAATAACTAAGCATCCATTCCGATTTTCCCCCGTTTTCTCTATGGCTGACGACAGGATTGTGGAACCGCGGCTGCTGCGCGGGTTCCGGGACTATCTCCCGGGCCAGATGAACGCCAAACTGGCGATCATTGCTACTATTCGCCGGGTGTATGAGTCCTACGGATTCCTCCCGCTTGACACGCCTGCCCTGGAATACCATGAAACGCTCATGGGCTACGGGGAGGATAATGCGAAACAGATATTCGAGTTTGAAAACCCGGAGGAGGAGCACGTGGCGCTCCGGTTCGACCTGACGGCTCCGCTCGCCCGCGTCGTCGCCCAGTACACCGATCTTCCCCTGCCGTTCCGCCGGTATCAGGTGGGGCCCGTCTGGAGGGCGGACAAGCCGGATCCAGGACGGTTCAGGGAGTTCACGCAATTCGACCTCGACTCGGTCGGCACTCCTTCCTCCGCGGCCGATACGGAGATCCTCTGCGGCGTATACGACACGCTAAAGGCTCTCGGTATCCCCCGGTTCAGGGTCAGATTCAGCGACAGGAACGTGCTGAATACACTCCTCGATTTCGCGGGGATCCCACATTCGTCCTCCAGGCCCGTATTCAGGATCCTGGACAAACTTGACAAAATCGGACTCGATGGAATCGTCGCCGAGCTCAGCGGGGGAAGGGTCGACGCATCGGGGGACAAGATCCGGGGTCTCGGGCTGGGAACCGGCCCCATCGATAAAATCAAAAAATTCATCGCCGTTCCCCGGGGGACGCGCACGGAGGTCCTGGCTGCGCTGAAACAGCTCTTTGGCGAAGTCCCGTCGGCAACCGGCGCTCTGCATGGGCTCGGTGCAATCTGCTCGTCGCTCGATGCGCTCGGCATTCCCGACGAATTTGTTGCGCTCGACCAGAGCATCGCGCGGGGGCTCGACTATTATACGGGTCCGGTCTTCGAGGCACTGCTGATCGATGCTCTTGAATTCGGCTCGGTGGTCGGAGGCGGAAGGTACGACGGGCTTGTCGCCAGGTTCCTCGGCCGGAATATCCCGGCAGTCGGCGCCTCCATCGGCGTTGATCGCCTTCTTGCGGCGATGACGAAGCTCGGTCTCACAGAGACGGCACCTTCGACGGCGCAGGTCCTCGTGACGGTGATGGAACCGGAGAAGATCATCGAATATGAGAAGCTGACGCGTGAATTTCGCCAGGCAGGCGTCAATGCCGAACTGTATCTGGGGGAGGAGAAGGGGCTTTCAAAACAGCTTGCCTATGCGAACCGTCAGCAGATACCGCTCGCCGTTCTCGTCGGCAGCGACGAATTCCAGAAGGGGGAAGTGACGATCAAGAACCTGAAGCTCGGCGCACAGCTCCCGGACAAGAAAACGCAGCGAGAGGAGTGGCTGAAACTCTCCCGCACCGTCCAGTTTGCTGTGCCGCGGGGTGAGTGCGTTTCGCACGTCCGAAGGATTGTATCTGAATTGTAGTTCTCTTGCCGGCGCAGAAGGTGCCGCCGGTGCATAATGCTCCGAAAGGAAAAGGGTATGCCCATTGTATTAGATGGAAGCTCGCTCACTATCGAAAAGCTGGTCCGTATTGCCCGGCACGGTGAAAAGGTGGAACTCGATCCGAAGGCTCTGGAACGGATCAAAGTGTGCCGCGTGATGCTTGAGGACAAACTGAAGGCCCATGAGATCATGTACGGGACCAACACCGGCATCGGGGAATTCTCGGAGGTTGTTCTCGACGACGAACAGGTGAAACAGTTCCAGCGCTACCTGATCTACAATCACGCCGCCGGCATCGGAGATCCGATAGCGATCGAGTCCGTCCGTGCCTCCATCGCGGGAAGAATCAACGTCCATGCTCACGGGAACTCCGGCTGCCGTCCGGAGATCACGCTGACCCTCATCGACCTCCTCAACAAGGGGGTGACGCCGGTCGTGTGCCAGCGGGGATCGGTCGGGGCGTCCGGTGACCTCGCTCCGATGTCCCAGGTGGCACTCCTGATGATGGGGGAGGGAGAAGCATTTTATCAGGGGAAGCGGATGCCGGCCAAAGAGGCAATGAACCTGGCAGGGATTCCCGTTCCGGGCCTGCTTGCGCGCGACGGGCTGGCGACGATAAACGGTTCCAATGTCCTGACGGCGATGAGCGCTCTCCACCTCTATGACATGAACCGCTGGCTGAAACAGGCGGAAATCGCCGCGGCAATGACACTCGAGGCCCTGTTCGCTAACATGAAGCCCTACGACGTCCGGGTCCATGAACACCGGGGATTTGCCGGAGCGATCAGAAGCTCCCGAGCGATCCTGAAGTGCATACAGGGGAGCGATCTTCTCACGGGGAAGATCAAGACGAAAGTGCAGGACGCCTATTCGATGCGATCCACACCGCAGGTGATAGGCGCCGCGCACGACGCGATTGCGTACGCCCGGAAGCAGGTGGAGATCGAGCTGAATGGCGTCGGCGATAATCCGATATTCCTCCCCGAGTTCAAGCTGACGCTCACGGGGGCGAATTTTCAGGGGACTCCGGTCTCTCTCCCGATGGATATGGCCGGCGTCGCCATCACGATGATTTGCGTCCTTTCCGAGCGCCGTCTCAACAGGCTCACAAACCCGGCCCTGAGCGTCGGGCTCCCGGCGTTTCTGACAAAGGGTGCGGGAATGTTCTCCGGAATGATGCTGAGCCAGTACACTGCAGACACGCTCATCGTCGAACAGCGCATCCTCTCCATGCCCGCGTCCATCCAGTCAATTCCGGCGGCGGCGGACCAGGAGGATTTTGTCTCGATGGGGATGAATACCGCGATCAAGAACGGGCAGATTCTCGACAACGCGTACGGTGTCCTCGGGATCGAGTTCATGGCGGCGGCCCAGGGGCTCGATTTCCGGGAGTTCCAGCCGGGCCGGGGAGTCTCCGTCGCCCGGGACGTTATCAGGAAACATGTTACGCATCTCGACGAAGACCGCCCTCTCTACAACGATCACAATGCAATGAAAGCACTGGTGAAGTCCTGCCAGATTCTTGAAGAGGTCGAGAAGTCTGTGGGTACGCTGGAATAGAGACTGCTCAACGGAGAAAGAGGGATCACCCCGGAAGGGAACGGAGGAATCGCGATGGGCAAAATGAACGGTGATCGGGCGGATCTCCGCGACCTCGGGTTCGGCAGCCGCATCTCGCAGGAATCCCGGCGCCGTCTCCTGAACAAGGACGGGAGCTTCAACGTCGAACGGAAGCGCCTGCCTTTCCTCGATTCGTTGAGCCCGTACCATACGCTTCTTACGATAAGCTGGACGCGTTTTTACGTTCTCATTCTCTCCAGCTATCTCCTTTTCAATTTTGCATTCGCGGGGGCGTATCATCTCTGCGGTCCGGAAGCCCTTGCAGGGGCAGAAAGCCGGGATGCAGGCCGTTTTCTTGACGACTTTTTCTTCAGCGTACAGACCTCGACGACAATCGGGTACGGCCGTATTGCCCCCGCAAGCACGGCGGCGAACGTCCTCGCAAGCGTTGAAGCGCTTGCCGGCCTCCTCGGATTCGCCCTTGCGACAAGCCTTATGTTCGCCAGGTTTTCCAAGCCTGAAGCGCGGGTCCTCTACAGCGAGCACGCCATAGTGGCGCCCTACCGCGGCATCACCGGGTTGATGTTCCGCATCGCCAACCAGCGGAACAGCCAGTTGATACAGGTACAGGTACAGGTGCTTCTCAGCAGGTTCGAAACAGAAGGGAACCAGCGCGTAAGGCGATTTCGCCGTCTGGCTCTGGAACGGGACGAAGTCACGTTCTTTCCCCTCACCTGGACTGTTGTCCATCCCATCGATCAAAGCAGCCCATTTTACGGCCAGACGGAGAAGGACTTTCTGGCCGCGGAATCGGAGATCCTCGTCCTCATCTCCGCGACCGATGAGACGTTCTCACAAACCGTCAATTCGCGTTCGTCGTACAGGTCGGACGAAGTCGTGTGGGGTGCGAAATTCAGCGATGTCTTCGGGCAGAAACCGGATGGGACGATCGTCGTGGACCTCCACCGTCTTCATTTGTACGACCGCGTTCCCCTGGCGTAGGCCCCTGCGGCCGGCCGGCGCCGGGTTGATTGTGGGCCCCCTTTGAAGTATCTTTTCGCATCCTCGTTTACCAGTCACCACCCCGGTACGCGCTTGTCGAGAGTGAAGATACTCGTTTTATCAACCTTCATCACTCCCTTCATCACTGAAGACCTGACCATTCTCCGCAGACACTGGGAAGTCAGACATCTGCTTGTGCGCGGCGTGGGTGCGCTCCCGTCTATTCTCTCCGGAGTTCGACAGAGCGACATCGTTTTCACCTGGTTTGCCTCCACGTACGCGGCGGCGGCGGTAGGTGCGGCGCGTGCATTCGGCCGGCGGTCTGTCATTGCGGTCGGCGGGGGGGACGTGGCGGGGATTCCAGAAATCGGATACGGAATCTGGATTTCGCCATGGAAATCCCGTCTCGTCACGTATGCTCTCAGGACCGCCGACAGGGTGATTGCGGTCGATCCGTTTCTGAAGAGGGAAGCAATCAGGCGCGCCGGGTACGACGGAGCGAACATCGATGTGCTCCCCACGGGATATGATTCCACATTCTGGTCGCCTGCGGGCGAAAAGACAGATTCGGTCCTCACGGTTGCGGTGTGCGAGAGCGAATCCAGGGTGCGCGTGAAGGGATTAGATCTTCTCCTGGAGGCCGCGCGGCATCTTGCGGGGACGAGGTTTGTCGTTGTCGGTGTGCAGGAACCGCATGCAGGAAGGCTCCGGGCGCGAGCGCCGGTAAACGTTGAGATACTGGGAAGCGTCTCCCGGGATGATCTCCGTGCGATGTACAGGAAATCGCGGGTTTATTGCCAGCCCTCCCGGTTTGAGGGACTCCCGAACGCTGTGTGTGAGGCGATGCTCTGCGGGNNGGTTCCTTGTCCCTGCGGGAGAACCCGGAGTTCTGGCTGCCGCGATTGCGGAAGCCATGCGTTCCCCCGCGCCCACGGGGGGGCGTGAGTTTATCGCCTCGCGCTTCACGCTGGAAGGCCGCGATCTCGGCCTCCGGAAGCTGATCGGAGAGCTTGCCTGATGAAAAAGCCCGTTCGCGATATTCTGGCAATATTCACAGGCGATATCGGCGCTCGCGGCATTGGATTTCTTGTCACACTGTATCTCGCCCGGGTTCTCGCCCCCGCGTCATTTGGGATCATCAGCATCGGCATGGCGGTCCTTGGCTATCTCTCATTGCTGGGTAGTCCGGGGATACAGATGGTTGAAACCCGCAACGCCGCTGCCGTGGAAGGGGGGATGCCGGAGCGGACGGGGGCTATACTCTCGTTGCGCCTGCTCCTTGCACCGATTCTCATCTGCCTGATATATGCCGGGGCGTGGGTCGCCGGGGTCCCTGAGGCCACGCGCGATGTGATTGCCCTTTATGCGCTTTCTCTTATTCCGATGGCCCTCTCCCTTGACTGGCTGTTCCAGGGGAAGGAGGATTTCCGTGGCGTGATGTCGTCGCGCCTTGTCAACTCGGTCGTCTTTGGGCTTTGCGTTCTCCTGTTCGTGCGGACCCGATCGGATATCAGGTTGACGCCGGTAGCGTTTCTTGCGGGGAACGCGGCAGGTGCGTTGGTCCTGGGTGTGATGTACCGGAGGCGATTCGGAACCNNGAACCCCTCCGATCGCATGGAACCCCCCCGCGTGGATGGATCTGCTCCGTGTAAACGCTCCTGCGGGGACGGCCATGTTCCTTGCGCAGAGCGTTACCAACCTCCCGCCTATTGTCATCGGGATCCTGCTTTCGAATGCCGACGCGGGTGTATACAGCGCGGGGATGAAGTTGATATTCCTTCTCCTTCTTATCGATAGAATTCTGAATGCTCTCTTTCTTCCGGCGGCAACGCGGTATGCCGTTTCCCGGCCGGCCGAATTCCCGGCTCTCCTTTCTGCTGTGCTCACGGCGGTCGTCGTTTTCATAGTGCCGGTTCTCATCGGGACATGCATCGTCGCCGGACCCGTAATCCTCCTCGTGTTCGGGCCCGGATATGAAGGGGCGGCGCCGGTTGTCTGCGTGCTGACGGGATACGTCCTGCTGACGCTTATCAATTCCATACTGACGTGTACGCTTGTGGCGTTCGGCCGGACGCGAACGTACTCTATTATTGTCGGCGGGGGCGCGCTCATCCTCTGTGTCACTGTCATTGCGTTCACCGCGTTCTTCGGAGCGACAGGAGCCGGCGCCGGGGTTGTCGCCGGCGAGGGGGTCATCCTGTACTTTCTCGGACGAGCGGTGATCCGCGTGGCGCCCCTTCCCACGTTCTCCTTTTTCCTGAAACCGGCTATCGCATGCGCCGTAATGGGAGCATCGTCCCTGGCTCTGGCAGGAACTTCACCTCTGATTTCGCTTGCCGGATCCTCGGTCCTTTTTGTGATAGTGCTGATTTCCATCAGGGGGATTCCGGCGGAGGAGATCCGTTACCTCCGGGAGCGTCTCGTATGAACCTGCGGGTCGGATTCATAGGGAGTTCGCCGGGATGGGAGGAACTCCTCTGCCAGGCAGGCGTGCCGGTCCTTTCCCCCATTACTCCCGATTCTCCCCGCGGAGCGTTTAGCGCGATAGTGGCGGCGAGGCGTCTGGACGCCGCCGAACGGGCGTTCGTAAGGGAGTACCTGAAGGACGGAGGGGCGGTTTTCGGTTCGTCCCTTTTCCTGGAGGGATTGATTGAACGGACGGAAGAGCCCGTGAGATTGAGTTACCTTGCCCCGGACAGGGAGGGCGGGATAGGTGGATTGTCTCTCCTCGATGTCGAATGCACCGGCTGGCTTCCCCGGGAAGCAAACTGCATGCGGACGAGTGAAAACGTCTATGCCGTATTCGCCGGTGAGCTCCTGGGAGGCCTTGCCGTTGTCGCGCCGTTCGATCCGGGAGAAGCGATGGAGGATTTCAGGGCTGCAGAGAGATACTTCTACGCGCGCCAGGATCGGCTTCCTTCCGAAAGGGTCTCGCGTGTCTCCAAAGGCGAGCTGATGCATTTTGTTGTCCGGGCACTGGAGTTTCTGCACCACGGAAGGGGCATTCCGTTCGCACAACTCTCCCCTATTCCGGCGGGGACTCAAAGCGTGTTCGCATTCCGCATTGACACGGATGCGGGAACCAGGTCGGAGATTGATGATCTTTATGAGATCTCCCGGGATTTGAATGTTCCTTTCTCGTGGTTTCTCGACGCCGGGAGCCACGCGTCATGGCTGGGCCGATTTGCCGAAATGGAGCGGCAGGAAATCGGCCTGCACTGTTACGATCACCGGATTTATCTTGATGCGGGTAAAGACGAAGAGAATATCCGAAGGGGGGTCGCTGCGATGAAGGAGGCAGGCCTTTCGCCTGATTCCTTTGCCGCGCCTTTCGGTTTCTGGAGTCCCGATCTCGGAAGGGCGATCGATAATGCGGGATTCCGCTATTCATCGGAGTTTGCGTGGGCGTATGATGCCCTTCCCCAGTTCCCGGTGTCGGCCGCCGGCCGGTTTTCAACACTGCAGGTGCCGGTCCACCCGGTCGCCATCGGAAGTCTTCTCCGATCGGGATACTCCCCTGCGCAGATGTCGGAGTATTTTCACTCCGTTGTCGCGGCGAAGCTTATGCGGCGGGAGCCGCTCTTCTTCTATCATCATCCGGGGCACCGCCAATGGGATGTGGTGCGCGATCTGTGCGAACATATCCTGGAATGCGGCGCACGTCCTGTGACGATGGGGGAGTTTGCCCTCTGGTGGAGTCGTCGCAGGGCCCTGCGCCCGGTATTCCGGGTTGTCGGCGGGTCGGTCGTCACCTCAGTCGAG
Organism: Ignavibacteriota bacterium; assembly: GCA_003157485.1. Classification (GTDB taxonomy): domain Bacteria; phylum Bacteroidota; class Ignavibacteria; order UBA10030; family UBA6906; genus Fen-1273. The sequence continues at coordinate 1,202 of PMJQ01000158.1, read as the reverse complement.
GAGAAATCGCCCTCTCCCGGAGATTGCGGTGTGAACGTCCGCATAAGCCGGCGGGGGGGGGAAGAGGCGCTCGTGCCGCTCACGGGGGACGACAGGGGAGGAGAAGGACTCATCACTCCGCAATATCTCCCACCGTCGGATATTCTTCGAGTGAGGGAATTTGACCTGCGCGGGGAGATTGGACGCCGGTTTACTCGTCTGCAACGGAGGTTTCCATGAACGTAACGATTGCGGGATACCAGGCTGTTTCCATCCTCCACGGGGGCCCGAGCACGCAGATAAGAAACACAGCGAAGCATCTCCCGAAATCAGGCGTGAATGTCCGCTTGTTTGATCCCTGGGCGCCTTTCAAAAGGGAGGATACGGACCTTTTTCACGTCTTCGCAGCGAACATCGGGACATTCCATCTTGCCCGTGAGATTCACGCACTGGGGATCCCGCTTGTCGTCTCGCCGATCGTCTTCAGCCGTCACTCTCCCGCATTCGTTCGAAGGACGCTCAAATGGGGGCGCATGCTGCAGCGTACGGGGAAGGGGATCTGGTTCGACTATGGCATTACGGCCGACATATGCCAGTGGGCGACCCTGGTCCTCCCGAATACTGCCGCCGAAGGCGATCTTGTGACCGGAGGTCTCGGAATTGACCCCGCGAAAATCCGCGTCGTGCCCAACGGCGTCGACGAACGGTTTTACACGGCCGACCCGACGCCGTTCATCGAAAAGTACGGAATCAGGGACTTCATACTCAACGTGGGTCATACGGGCCACGTGAGGAAAAATGTCCTAACTCTCATTAGGGCGCTTGCCCATGTCGACCATCCCGCGGTGATCATCGGCAGGTTCATCTCCGGAGAATACGGGGAGGCGTGCCGGCGGGAAGCGGCGAGATACCCGCATATCCTCCTTATCGATGGTCTCGATCACGGCTCGGACATGCTCGCCTCTGCTTACGCCGCCTGCGACACATTCGTGCTCCCCTCGTTGTTCGAGACGCCGGGAATCGCTGCGCTCGAAGCGGCTCTCGCGGGGGCGAAGGTCGTTATCACCCCTTACGGAGGGACGAAGGAGTACTTCGGGGACTTTGCCACATACGTCGAACCGGGGTCCGTTGACTCGATCAGGGAGGGGATCGCCGCCGCCCTGAAAGAAAAAAAGAAGAGCGATTTGCGTGAACACGTCCGGAAGAACTATCTCTGGCAGAAT
>PMJQ01000225.1 GCA_003157485.1 Ignavibacteriota bacterium | reverse complement strand
AGCGATCTCAGCGAGACCGATGATGGGTTGTTCTTCATGAAGAATGATCCGCGGGTCACGCGCGTGGGAAAGTGGCTGCGGAAGTTCAGTATTGACGAGTTCCCCCAGCTGCTGAACGTCGTCAGGGGTGAGATGAGTCTGGTGGGTCCGAGGCCTCTTCCCTTGAGCGACCTGGAGAATATCGAGATGAAGAGTCTTTACGCGGACTATTACCACTTGCGCGAGAAAGTCCGGCCGGGAATGACCGGTCTCTGGCAGATCCTGGGCAGACGGGAGGTCCCGTTCAAGGAAATGGTGCTGCTCGATCTGTATTACTTCGAAAACCAGTCAATTATGTTCGACCTCGAAATCCTCTTTGCAACGGTCCCCGTGGTTCTTTTCGGGAAAGGCGCATACTGAGAGGTCTCACCCCGCTCATCTTTCCCCGTTCGATCGTCTCGTCTACCCACGCGACTCTTTTCTTCTCCTGATTTCCTCGAGTTCAGGCCTCACGTACTTCTCCCTGCAGGATGGACAGCATCCATGGGAGAATGTCGCCTCCGATCGCTCCTTGATGTACCCCTCTATCGGTTGCCAGTTGTTCTCGTCGTCGCGGATCTTCTTGCAGTATGAGCAGATGGGGAGAAGGCCTTCGAGCTGCGTCACCTTGGTGTGGATATCCAGTATCCGCTCGGCCACGCGAAGGCGCGCGATGAGCTCATTCATGTTCACGGGCTTGTTGAGGAAGTCGTCTGCACCCGCGTCCATTCCCTCGAGGTAATAGTCCTCTCCTGCCAGGGCGGTGAGAAAGATGACGTACGTGTACTTCTCGTGATCGAGCGACCTGAGACGGCGGCAGAGTTCAAGCCCGTCGACGTTCGGCATCATCCAGTCGGTGATGACGATCCGCGGTCGGTTGATAAGAAATGTGTTCCATGCCGATTCTCCGTCTGTCGCCGGTATCGGCTCATAGCCCATCGCCGTCAGTTTCTTGACAAGTATCAGGCGGGAAATGTCGTCGTCTTCGGCAATAAGGATCTTCATATGTCAGGCTGCGATTGATGGGTATTTGGCGGAGAGCAGGTTCTGTGTTTCAATGTAGCTCTTCATGAGCATCTTGACCCTGTTCTGGCAGCCGCTGAGGTCGCCGGATCGTGCTGCGTTTTCGAGTTCCTGACAGATTGCTGTCATTGCAGTGAAACCGAGCTGTTTGCACGATCCCTTGAGAAGATGTGCGGCGTCCCTCAACAGCCGGGAGTCATTCATCTGTGCTGTCTGTCGGATCCTCTGGATTCTCTCCGGGGTTTCACGCGCGAATATCATGAGCAGATTTTCGACAAAACCGGGATCGCCGTCACCGCTGAGGCTCCGGAGCTCCTTCAGAACAGACTCGTCGAGAAGCTCGGGTTCTCTTCCGGACTCACGAGAGGGTGGAGGCAGCTCAATCGCGGGAGACGCCCGGCGCTGCAGTGCTCTTGCCAGGTCGGATTGCTTTATCGGCTTGGCGATGTAATCGTCCATACCCGCGGCAAGGCACCTCTCTCTGTCTCCCTGGAGGGCATTCGCAGTCATTGCAACGATGACCGTGTGGCTTGCTGCTCCCTCGGTCTTCCGGATCTCGCCGGTTGCTTCAAAGCCGTCCATTTCCGGCATCTGACAATCCATGAAGACGATATCATAACTTCCGGCTGAAACCGCGCGGACCGCTTCAACTCCGTTGCAGGCAATATCCGCCGCGTACCCGAGATTCTCGAGCAGGAGGACAGCCACCCGCTGATTGACAAGGTTATCTTCCGCGATGAGTATCCGCAGAGGCTGTTGCGGACGCGGGGCCGCGCTCCGCTGAACGGAGACAGTGGAGGCCATCTGATCTTTCCAGGGATGTGCTCCGGGAATGTTCTCGGGATCGGGGCGTGCTGTTCCTGCCATCGCCTCGGCGATGGAATTGAATAGCTGCGACTGCTTGATGGGTTTGCTGATCCCTGCAGAAAAGCCGACTTCGTTGAGCGATGCGTCTGTTTGATTCCCCATCGATGTCATGAGAATCAACCGCGTGTCTGCGAGGTCCGGGTCGGCCTTGATCGCCTGAGCCAGCTCGATTCCGTCCATCTCCGGCATCAGCATGTCCACCGCCGCGATGTCGTACGGAGAGCCTTCCCGTTGGGCCTGGCGCAGGATCTCCAGAGCATGCGCTCCGTCCTCGGCCGATCCGCTCTCCATCCCCCACGAAGTCAGGTAGTGACGCGCGATCGACCGGTTGGTCTTGTTATCATCAACAACGAGGCAGCGCAGCCCTCTCAGATCCGTGCGGGGCGCGACTTGTGCGGTTTCGGTGTGCTGTTTCGGGAACGTGACGGTCCACCAGAATGTGCTCCCTTTGCCCGGCTCGCTTTCAACGCCGATCGCCCCGCCCATCAATTCGACAAGCTGTTTCGAAATTGCGAGCCCGAGACCGGAGCCGCCGTACCGCCGGGTCGTGGATCCGTCGGCTTGAGAGAAGGACCGGAAGAGACGCTTCCTTGCCTCCTCGCTGATGCCGACGCCGGTGTCTGTCACGGTAAACCGCACGGTGACACTCTCCTGAGACTCCGCGGTGATCCTTGCACTGACCGTGATATCACCCTTCTCCGTGAACTTGACCGCATTCCCGACAAGGTTTGTCAGTATCTGCCGGACCCGGCCGGGGTCACCCCTGAGCCGGCGCAGCGCGTCGGACTCGAGAAGGCAGGCCAAATCGAGGCCCTTTTCACTGGCCCTGAGCGAAAACAGGTCGATGGTTTCCTCGACAACGGCGATAAGATCAAAGTCGATCGTTTCGATGGAGAGTTTGCCCGCTTCGATTTTTGAGAAATCGAGTATGTCATTGATGACCGTAAGGAGAGACTCACCTGACCGCCGCACGATTTCCGCATACTCCCGCTGTTCCTTCGAGAGATCGGTATCCAGCAGCAGGCTCGTCATGCCTATGATGCCGTTCATCGGCGTACGGATCTCGTGGCTCATGTTCGCGACGAACTCTGATTTGAGCCTTGACGCTTCCACTGCCGTTTCCCGGGCCGCGATGAGTTCCGCCGCCTGGATTTCAAGGCTTCTGGCCTGTTCCTCGGCAATTGCTTTCGCCTGGAAGAGGCGCACATTCGAGACCTCGAGCTCCTGCGCCTGCTGGATCAGCAGGGCCTCGGAACGCTTGCTCTCTGTGATATCGTGAATAATGACAAGTCTCGCGCAAAGCCCTTTCCAGTCAATGAGATGGCCCCGTATGTCGACCTGGATGACTGCGCCGTCTTTGTTTCTGTGCCGCCAGATCCCCGTATGCTCCATCGTTGTGGTATTGGAGCGGATGTAGTCGAGGAACTCCGGCACATCCTCCTCGGGGCGAATGTCCTTCATTGTCATCGCAAGGAACTCTTCCCGTGAATATCCGTAGTGGGCGATTGCGGCCGGATTGACCTCGAGGATGGCGAGAGATGCGGTGTCAAACACAACGAGCGGAACGGGACTTGATTCGAAAAGCTGCTGATACCGGCGCTGTGACTCCCGAACGATCTCCTCCGTCTTGCGTGATTCGGTAACGTCGCGGTCTATCCCGATCGTGAACTTCTTCCCGCGCATTTCAATCGGTACCGCCGTGTACTCGATGATGTTATCCTTGCCGTCGGGGCGGAGCCATGTGAATGATCCGTGGAAAGCGCGGCCGTCACGAATGGATTTGGTGTTGTCTTCCGTGAGTGTCCGGGCAAGCCCCTCCGTGGACCCCCGTTCGAGGAGTTCCTTCCGGCTTCTCCCGGCCATGAGAGCATACTGCTCATTACATTCCACAAGTCTGCGCGGGCTGTCCCCGGATGACTCCTGGAAGAAGCTGATGCCGTCGATCGCATTGTTGAATATGAGATGGAACTTCTCCTCGGATTCGGCGAGGTTTTCCCGTGCCTGGCGGCGTTCGTCGAGCATGATCAGGTACTTCGTGCTGCCCAATATCAGCGCCGTAAGTGCGGCGGCAAAAAGGCAGAACCCCCAGACTGTGCCTGTCCAGGGAGGGCTGACAGATACGCGAAGTTCAGCCGGGCTGCTCCAGAGCAGGTCTCCTCGTTGCGCCCTGACCTGAAGAGTGTATTCCCCTTCTTCGACCGACGGTATGATGATCTGAGTAGCGGATGTCTGTTTGCTCCACTCATTCTCCCGCCCGAGAAGCCGCGTTTGATAAAGCACGTCGTCGGCAGGGAAAGAGAGGCTGGTGTAGGTGATCTCGAGATACGAGCGGTCCGGGACAGTGACCGGGGCAGTTTTCGTTTGGGCAGCCGGTTTCCCGTTCACGCTGAGCGAAAGAATCACCGGCAGCGCCGTCTGCATCGGTGACTTTGTTGGGGCCTGCCATCTTGAGAGTCCCTGTGCAGTCCCCACCCAGAGACGTTGACCGCGGTCCACCGCCATGGCGCGGAGTGCGACGGTAATACTGGAAAGCCCGTCTTTTACGTCAAATCGCGTGAGATCGTCGTTCCGGAGACGAAACACCCCGTGGTCTGAACCGAGCCAGATATTTCCGAGAGAGTCGGCAACAACCGCCTTGACAGACTCCTTCATGAGAATGTCACAGCCGGCCGGGCGGATGAATTGCTTCCCGTGATAGAGCAGGATGCCGCGATTCGAGGCAAGCCAGACACTGTCGCCTTTCCCTATGGCAATGTCGAACACTTCCATCATGGAATCAGAGAATGCGACAAATTTCTCGCTCAGATTCTGGAATGAATCCGACTCCCGCTGATAGGCGTAAAGAAATGAAGCGTTCCCTCTTCCCCCCGCGTATGCCCTTCCGTCGGCGCATTGTCGAACGACGTTAATGTGGGAAACGACTCCCCGGTTCCGGTCATATTGAGTCACAGCTCCGTTAACCCCCGCCTTCAACACCCCGTCATACCCGTCAACACATATCCATGCCGAAGACGGATCATGAATTGAAATGTGCGTTTTCAGCCGACCGTAGGGGAGATCGATCATCCGTTCCCTTCCCGAGCGGACATGTGAGACTGATCCGTCGCGGTAGCCTATCCAAAACTCTTCTCTGCTGCCGCAGAGCGTGAGCATCAGGTTCGTCGACCGGTGGAATACGGGTGCAAAACGGCTTGTTCCTCCCGGATTGCTGTTCACGAACACTGTATTGCCGTCGCTGACCATGACGTTTCCATCAGCAAGCGGTTCAACGGACTCTATGTAGTGGGCGCTCGACGGGATGGCTACGGCAGCGAAGCTCGTTTTGCTGAGAAGCGTGACGCCCTCATCCGTGCTTACCCAGATGTTTCCGCCTTTGTCCGCGTATACTTTGTTGATGGCAATATTGGGAAGGGCATTGCAGTGTTCAATCGAGCCGGGATTTACTGATTCGTGGTAGACGTAAAGGCCCCGGGTCCACGTGCCGGCGTAGATGTCGCCGATCTCATCCTCCACGACTGACGAGATGTCGCGGCATGCCGCAAGCTTCTGAAGCTCTGCTGTGTACTCCCCATTGACTGTCCTCAGTTCGTACAACCCGGTGCTTGACCCGACGAGAATGTTCCCGTTCCGGAGCGTGATCATTGCGTTCACGGCGAATTGCCCGTGCGACAGGGGTCTCCGGAGCTCCGTGATCGCATCGTTCACCGCGTCGTAGGTGAAGAATGTCCCGGATCCGGAGGAAATGATGAGCTGGCCGTAGCGGTCCTCGGCGAAGAGGAATGACCGGGTAAAATGGCTGGCCTGATAGCGGGGAGGGAACGTATACCTCCTGAGCCGGTTCAATGGATCGACTCGAACCACTCCCTCCGGTTCGCTGACCCATGTAACTCCGGCGCGCGTGTGATACAGGGTTTTGGGGTAGCTGACTGTGGAGTCCGACGGTTCGAGACCTCCCGGTATGAGGCACGATATCGCCCTGGATCCGGAGGAAGTGCCCACAGAGAAGACCCCCATATCCGTGACCGCAAGGAGTGTGTGATCTCCCTGGAGGACGAGATCCTTGACATACGGGCTCGGGAATGCGGGAGTGATCGTCTGGCATTCTCTTCCATCATATCGCACAAGCCCTGCATCTGTGGCTATCCAGATAAACCCTTCATGATCCTGCACCACGGACTTCGTCAGGTTTGTGGGCAGTCCTTGCTCGTACCTGAGTGTGGTGATTCGGACGTTTTGCGCCGACGAGGGGACGGACAATGCGAACGTGATCCACGCGACGGCCCGCGCGAATCTCACAATCCTCTCTATGTGCGGGTAAGAAGGATAATCCTTCATGGAGTCCGTAAATGAAGTACGAGCGTAACTCAATGCGAGCAAAAGCGATTTACAACCACATCTGTGCCACGGGGAATCGGTGTATAGTGGGAGGTTTTGCAGACTTACGAGGGGGGAAACGGGGGTCGATGTGTGCTCACCCGCAGATGGCTAATAATGACCAGCCGTCATTCAGCCTGAAATGTGACGCGCCTTTCGGCTTTGAAGTCCTTCGCGCTGACCCGTCTATCCCACCGGCGTGACCGGCACAAGCTCCAGATCGTCAAAAAGGACGTAAGAGCCCTCATGAAGCGCGTCGGAGTCCTTATCGGGGAGAAGTGTCATCTTGATGTCCAGCTTTACCGCGCCGCGCGGAATATCGCCTGCCATCGTGAAGTGCGTAAAATTCGCCGCGGGATTGGTCAGGTTCTCCTGGCAGATTTTTATCGTATTCCCATCCGCATCCATCAGCTCGATTGAAACAAATCCTGCATCCTTCCCCACTGAATGGAGGACGTAGAATCCCTTCAGCTCAAATGACGAGCCGCTGACCGGAATTCCGTTCTGGGATATCATGCCGGCCATCTTGGACCCGTGAAAGTCCTTCACCTCACACTTCACCGAATATGTCCCCCCTTTGCACCTGGTCTCGGGAGATACGACGACAATCACCTTCGGGATGTTTGAAGTGGCCCAGTCCTTTGGCTCGTTGCCGGTGAAGATCTCGAAGTTG
>PMJQ01000014.1 GCA_003157485.1 Ignavibacteriota bacterium | reverse complement strand
CGAAAAGCGGGTGAACCAGGTTCTGGAGCGGATGCAGATCATGCACAGGAAGAACCACTTCCCGCAGCAGCTCTCGGGCGGCCAGCAGCAGCGCGTCGCCGTGGGGCGCGCGATCGTCGCCAGCCCGAAACTCATACTTGCCGACGAGCCGACGGGGAACCTCGACTCCGCACACGGGAGCGAGGTCATGAAACTCCTGACCCAGCTCAACGAGGAGGGGACCACCATCGTCATGGTAACGCACTCGAGTCACGACGCGGAGTTCAGCCACAGGATCATCCACCTCTTTGACGGCCACGTCGTTTCGGAGAACATCAAAGAACGGTTCCACGCGTAGGGGGGCCGCGATGCTCTCCACGTACCTCACGAACACCGCGCCGAATGCCTGAAACGGATCATCGGCGTCTACGACAGGGAATGGAAACTCATGCACATCGGCACGCCCACTGAACAGATCGTTCCGATCATGTTTCAGCGGGTTGTGAAACGGAGAACAGAGAGCAATTGACACATGGCCGACCATAGAAACGGATCACCTGAACGGCTTATCTCGCTGAACGGCATCGCGAGGTGGTTTGCGAACGGGTTCATGAAGACGTACGTCCTGCGCGATATCACGCTCGGGATAGACGAGGGGGAATTCGTGTCGATCATGGGGCCGTCGGGCTCCGGGAAATCGACGCTGCTTCACATACTCGGACTTCTCGACGAACCCTCCGCGGGGGAACACGTTTTTCTGGGGGAGCAGGTGCACTCGCTCAGCGCAAAGGAGAGGACGGAGCTTCACAAGAATTACATCGGGTTCGTATTCCAGAGCTACCACCTCATCGACGACCTGACCGTCTACGAGAACCTCGAGACGCCGCTCCTCTACAAGAACATCAAGTCGTCAGAAAGGAAGAGCCTCGTCGGCGACGTCCTCGACAGGTTCCAGATTGTCGCAAAGAAGGATCTCTTCCCGAGCCAGCTCTCGGGAGGGCAGCAGCAGCTTGTCGGCATCGCCAGGGCGGTCATCACGAGCCCCAAACTGATACTCGCGGACGAGCCAACGGGAAACCTGAACTCCGCTCAGGGGGAGGAGATCATGAACCTCTTTACAAAGCTGAACCGGGAAGGGACGACAATCGTCCAGGTGACACATTCTGAAAAAAACGCCTCATACGGCGGCCGGATCATCAATCTTCTTGACGGCCGCGTTGAATCGCGCCCCCGCACGTAGCGCACTCAATATCCGCAAATATTGGCTTTCTTCTTCCCCGCTCTTCACCACCACAATACTTTGACATTAAACAAGTTACAGACGCACCTGATTCACAAAAAGGTGCGTCAAACTGGCAAGTGATTTCTATCATAGCTAAGTTCGTACACATGTGATTTATTTCACGGGAACAGGGGGAACGTGTTACGATATCGACGGATTCGGGGGAAACCGGCGAATGATCAAGACGAAGCACTGCCAGCACTGCGGGAAGGAAATGGCGTCCAATGCGGCTCCCTGCGCGCATTGCGGACGTGCGTTTGCTGCCCGGCCCAAAGTGGACGTGCTCGATCAGGTCGCCGCGGTCAGAAGCGCACTCTCGGATAAATACGAAATCGTTGCAGAGATCGGGCAGGGGGGAAATGCCACGGTCTATCAGGCAATCCAGAAAAACCTCGACAGGAAGGTCGCGCTCAAGGTCCTCCTCCCCGGCCTTGTCAGCGACCAGGGATACAACGAGAGGTTCCATCTCGAAGCGCGCGCCATCGCAAAGCTCCGCCATCCGAACATCGTCACGATATACGACGAGGGGACTGAGCAGGGTATCCACTTCATCGCAATGGAGTTCCTCGAAGGGAAAGATCTCCACCACCTTGTGAAAGAGAAAGGGAGCCTGGAGATCCGCGAGGCGGTCGTGATGGCCAAGTGCATCGCCTCCGCACTCGATTACGCCCACAGCTACAACATCGTGCACAGGGACGTCAAGAGCTCCAATATAATCATGACGTCCACACGAACCGCCGTCCTCACGGACTTCGGCATCGCCCAATCAGGGGCCGGAGAGGAACATTCAAAATCGGGATCGCTCCTCGGCACGCCTGAGTTCATGAGTCCCGAACAGGCGGGGGGAAAACCCCTTGGACCGGCGACGGATTTCTACAGCCTCGGCGTGGTTCTGTACCATACGCTGAGCGGACAGTACCCCTTCCAGGGGGAGAGCCCGATAACTACGATACACAAGATCCTCTACGAGAAGCCGGTCCCCCTCGGGAGGCTTGTTGATCTCCCCCCGGAGCTTGAGCTCGCCATTGAACGATGCCTAGCGCGGGATCCCGCGGAGAGAGTACAGGACGGAAAAGAGCTCATCGCGTTTCTGAACAGGGTCAGGAGCGACCGGACCGCACGGACGCCCAAAAAGGAGTCCGGGAAACCTGCACCGGAATCCGGCAAGATACCTCCGCGCACTTCCCCGCAATCGGGCAAAGTCACCGTCGAACAGGCATCACCGAAGACTTCCGAAATGCCGATCCCCGGAAGGGCTAACGGGAAACGCCGTGGCCTCGTACGGGCTGCACTTGTCGCCATGGTAGTAACACTCGTCCTGACGGGTTATGTCGCATGGGATCGGCTCCCAGGGGCATATGCTGTCACTCGGATTGAACATGCGCCCCCCGCTCCCCTTCCCGAACGCCGGCTGGTCCCCTATCTTATTGGGGCGACGAAAGAAGAGGCAATAAAACTGCTAAATCGCGAAGGTTTGGAGCTCGGCAACATAAGCGTTGTCGCGATCCCGGACTCCGCAAAACGGGGAAAAGTGGACAGCCAGCGTCCCACACACGGCGCCGTGGCAAAGCCCGGGTCAACCGTGGATCTCCTCATCGGGGAATAGTGGNNAATAGTGGGGGGGGAATAGTGGTGGGGAATAGTGGGAGGAGTAGTGGAGTGAATAGTGGGGTAAGCAGCCCGGGGCGCCAGTCCCGGCGCTTGCGCATTCGCCCGACATAGGTTATCATTTAACATTCGGTGCCCGCCCTCTCCCGGGCGAGATTCCCCGTGTCCTGGCGATGTTTTTGAGGAGCAGGTGATTTCATGAAGACTGTACTGGCAGCACGTGGTCTCATCTGCGTTGCGCTGCTCTCCCCCCTTTCGTATGCGCAGGAAAGCGGTTCACAACCC
>PMJQ01000135.1 GCA_003157485.1 Ignavibacteriota bacterium | reverse complement strand
CGCTCTTTGCGGGGCGCATCGTCGAGGTCGAAGCGTACCTCGGAACGAGAGACCCCGCGAGCCACGCATACAGGGGCATGACGCCCCGCAACGAGGTTATGTTCGGCGAAGGGGGGCACCTGTATGTGTACTTCACGTACGGTATGCACTACTGCTGTAACGTCGTCACGGGAAGAACCGGAGAAGGGGGTGCAGTCCTGGTACGCGCCGTGGAGCCGGTGGCGGGGATCAGAGCGATGACCGCCCGGCGGTCTCAGGGAGACGGCAGGAGGAGAACCGCGCACGAACTGTGCAGCGGGCCCGGAAAACTCTGCCAGGCGTTCGGGATTGCGCGCGCGGAGAACGGGACCGACCTCTGCGGAGGAACGATATGGCTTGCCCGGAAGCGGGGGGAAAGTCCCCCCCGCAGGATCTCGCGCTCACCGAGGATCGGCATATCCAGCGGCCGGGAACATCTGTGGAGGTTTTTCATCCCCGACACGCCGTTCGGATCGCGCTAGAGCTATTTTAAAAGGACCATCTTGTTCGTCTTCGCGAAACTCCCGCTCCGCAGCCTGTAAAAATATACCCCCGAAGTCACAGGAAGGTTTTCGTTGTTCCTCCCGTTCCACGTGATCTCGTACGACCCCGCCGGCTGCACTTCATTCAGAAGCGTCGAGACGTGCCTCCCGAGTATATCGAACACATCGATTGACACAAGACCCCGTTCAGCGATCGTATAGCTGATGCGCGTCGTCGGGTTGAACGGATTCGGATAATTCTGATCGAGCGCATACTCCTCCGGCACGCCGCCGCCGGCCGGGCCAATGGAGGAGACTCCGTTGGGCGTCGTCACGATCGCGCGTATCCTGTGGTTCGTGACGACGGTAGCCCATGAGGAGCCGTTGAACTTCGAGGAATGCGTACCTCCCGTCACGGCTTCGCTCCGCATCAGGAGCTTCGACGACGGGTTGTCGACGGAGACCACGATCTCGAAATCCACCCCCGATGTGACGCTGACGCCGGATCCGAGCAACTGTATGTAATTCTGTGTGCCGCCCAAAAGGTACTTGAACGGAACAATCACGCTGGAGCCCATTTTCGTTCCCGGAACCCCCGAAGCACTCGTATAGACATCACATTTGAGGTTTCCGTTTCCCACGATCGGGAAAAATGTCGGCCCCGCCAGGTTAAGCGTCATCCCGGTGAGCCGGCCCGAGGCCGTCGGCGTGAACCTGACGGCGTATTTGATGGCTCCCGTCAGTGTATCGAGGTTGTTCGCCGCTGTGCCGTCGTACGCGTACTGGGTCCGGGTAACCACGGTGCTGGGTGAGATCATCTTTGAGAACGCCTGGAGAATATCGAGCTTGCCATATCCCCAAGTCATGTTGGGAACGGTGCCCGTGAATGCATCTGTGGCAGCTCCAGCTGTCAGAAGTGTCTTTATGGAAGCGGCGGTCGCCGACGGGAACGCACCGAGTATAAGCGCCGCCGCTCCAGTGACATGGGGGGTCGCCATGCTCGTCCCCTGGTCGATGATATGCTTCTGACCAGGGTAGATGAGCCAGTATAACCCCGTCGTGTCAGAGGACGACGAAAGCGCAGATGCAATCCCCTCTCCGGGAGCTGAAATGTCAGGCTTTTGCCTGCCGTCGCGTGTCGGACCGATGGCACTGAATGTCGCGATATTCCCGGTACGGTCAGCGCCGGGGGTATTGTCATACGTGTACTGGCTGACAACGTACGACGGCCAGTTCCATTTTGTCACGTACGCCGCAGCGGCGATCGCACCGATTGCCGTCGCGGGCGCCGTCACCGTTTCGTTCATGTCTGCTCCACTCAACGACGCAAGACCGTTGCCGAGTGTCTGAACGCCGAGCCACCCGTCGTAGCGGACAGGAGAACCCGGGTTTGTCACTGTGAGTGTCCATGTGCCGGCAACCGGATAATGCGTACCGTCGTCCCTTACCCAGAGTGACACTTCCCACGCACCGTCCGAGGTAAACGAAGGCGCGTTGGCCACTGTAAACAGGCCATCGGCAGTACTGCTACCGTCAATAGAGACGCCGGTAGCTGAGTAAGTGGCAGTCGCCGTGGAGCCATTGGGAGAGTGCGCAGAGGCACTAACATTCGTATTCGAGTTCAGCCAGAGGTCAAATATGAACTGATTCGTGCCCGTCCCCGGGCTTGCAGTGTATGTGGGAACAGTAAATGTAAATGTCGTCGAAGCGCCTGCTGTTCCGCCAATGTGGGACGGGTTCCCTACGTTGTTCCCAGCCGCGACAGCAACAACGCGGCCCGCGGTCGAGACAAACGAGTTAATCGCTATCTCTTCCGCTGTGGATCCATCGTGCGGCCCCAACTGGGCGCCAAGGCTGAGGTTTACAACGATTGGCTTTCCGAGCGCGGTCGCCTGCTGCTGAGCGTACGTCAGGCCGTCGATGATGTTCGACTCGGGAAACGTTCCGTTTCCCCCCTTCACAACGATGATGTCCGCATCGGGCGCCATCCCTGAGAATTTTCCGGTCAGGAGGACGTCGTTCCCCGCCGCGGTCCCGGCGACATGCGTGCCGTGACCGAATGTATCCTGTTCGCGAACCTTGCCCGGGGGTGAAGAGCCAAGTTCAGCACTGATCTGCGCCTGTGTGTACTCCACACCATAACCAAATCCCGACGGCGGAGCTTCACCGGTTGTCGCTGTCAATGTCTGGTCCCAGATAGAGAGAATGCGCGACTTTGTCGAATCGGTTGGTGACCGGAAATCCTTGTGCTTCCAATCNNAATCCTCCCTGGACAAGACTCGCGCCCGTCTCGGGTATGCTCACGTCGTTCGAGGGATAATTGATTGCACCCCTGTCGATGTACCTGACGCCGTCAAGACGCGCAAGAGCGAGTATCTGCGCTGCGGTCACCTGCGCTGTCACAAATCCGGGATAGACGGAATTCACAGTCGCCCCCGCGGCACGCACCGAACCTGGATCGCTTGTGTAGACGATCGCGTGATAGACGGGTTCCGCCGAACTGACGCTGACACTCGCCAAACGGGAGACGCTTCCGCCGCTTCCCCCCACATCGGGATACGTCCGGGCAATGAGCGCCAGAAAGTCCGGGTGAATCTTTGCGCGCTCCCCGGTCGAAAGCGCCCCCGCCGAAGCGAGCGAGATTGCACACGCTGCAAAAAGGGAGAGGGCGAAGAGACGTATCCATCGATTCATGTGCTGTGTCTCCATCATCGTTGTGAGCTCAGTTGATTACAGGGGGTGATTCCTGGATCCGTTCGACACATTCTTGACGGAAGGAATCCGGACGAGAGAGCGTATCTGGGGGATTGTCGCGCGGACAACAGCAACGTCGCCGAATGAGCTTGTGACCGCAAAGCCGGCGCTTTTCAACTCTTCCACGTTGTCCGTCCGGACTATGACGCCGTATTTTTCCTCCCCGGGGGCTCCGGGCGTGACATCGTAGTCGGTACGATTGACGGAGGTTCCAAGAACCAGCTGCTTGAGCGCAGGGTCGAGTTTTTCTTCTTCAAGGGGTGTGAGCTGTGCCCCGGTCGCCGCACAACCGGCGAAAAGGGACGCAAATATAAGAATTCGAATGGACATTGGGGTTCAGTTTGAAATCAATATAAATGCACACGGAAACAGGCGCAACAGTAAAAATCCCCGAATCAGTCATTGTGCCCGTCGTCACGTTCCTGAAAACAACTTCTTGAGGTAGATACCGGTGACGGATTCCTTCGCTTTCGCGACCTGTTCCGGCGTTCCTTCGGCGACGATCCTCCCCCCCTCCTCGCCTCCCCCCGGTCCAAGGTCGATCACGCGGTCCGCGGTCTTGATGACGTCAAGGTTGTGCTCTATGACGATGACTGTGTTCCCCTTGTCGACAAGCTTGTTCAGCACGGAAAGGAGCATCCGTATATCCTCGAAATGAAGCCCGGTCGTCGGCTCATCAAGTATGTAGAGCGTGTTCCCGGTCCCGACTTTGGAGAGCTCCGTGGAGAGCTTCACGCGCTGGGCCTCTCCCCCGCTCAGCGTCGTCGCCTGCTGCCCCAGCGTAATGTACCCGAGTCCCACGTCAAAAAGCGTCCTGAGCTTCCGTTCGATCCCCGGTATCTCGCTGAAGAAATCAACCGCCTCCGCCACGGTCATGTCGAGCACGTCGGCGATCGACTTCCCTTTGTAGAGAACCTGGAGCGTCTCCCGGTTGTACCGTTTCCCTTTGCAGACGTCGCACACGACGTAGACGTCCGGGAGGAAGTTCATCTCGATTTTCTTCACGCCGTCCCCTTCGCATCCCTCGCACCTCCCCCCGGCAACGTTGAAGCTGAACCGCCCGGCCTTGTAGCCGCGTATCTTCGCCTCGGGCATCTGCGTGAAGAGGTCGCGCACGAGCCCGAAGAGTCCCGTATACGTCGCGGGGTTGGAGCGGGGGGTCCGGCCGATGGGCGATTGATCGATGTCGATGACCTTGTCTATGCGGCGCACACCGTCGAGTTTTTTGTGCGGGAGGGGGACGGCCTTAGCGCCGTAGAATTCACGCGCGAGCGCGTGGTAGAGCGTCTCATTGATAAGCGTCGATTTTCCCGAGCCGCTCACGCCGGTCACGGCGATGAACGTGCCGAGCGGGACATTCAGCGTGACGTCCTTGAGGTTGTTCCCCGTCGCGCCGCTGAGGATGAGCGATTTGCCGTTCCCCTCCCGGCGGGCGGCGGGGATTGCGATACTCCGTTCCCCCCGGAGATACTGGGCGGTGTACGAGACCGGCTCGAAGCCGTGGCTGTTCATCGGAATCGTGTCGTTGCGGGATTCGAGCGCCTCCGGACGGCCGGCGGTGACGAGATATCCGCCGTACTTCCCCGCACCGGGTCCGAGGTCGATGACGTAGTCGGCGCTCTCGATCATCTCCTTGTCGTGTTCGACGACGATGACCGTATTCCCCAGGTCGCGGAGCTGCTTGAGCGAGGCGATGAGCCTGATGTTGTCCCTCTGGTGAAGGCCGATGCTCGGCTCGTCGAGTATATACAGAACGCCGACGAGCTGTGATCCGATCTGCGTCGCAAGGCGTATTCTCTGACCCTCCCCTCCGGAGAGTGTCCTCGCCGGGCGGTCGAGCGACAGGTACTCGAGGCCGACATTCAGGAGAAACCGGAGGCGTCCCCGGATCTCCTTCAGAACGGGGGCGGCGATCGTCATCTGGCGGTCGGGCATCCGCAGCCGTTCGAAGAACGCGAGCGCTCCGGTGATGGGGAGCGAGACGACACCGTGTATATTCCAGAGTTTCCCGCCGGGGGACTCCTCGATCTTTACCGCCAGACTCTCCTTTTTCAGCCTTCCGCCGCCGCAAACGGTGCACGGCCTGACGTTCATGTAGGATTCCACCCACTCCCTGATGTTGCCCGAGGAGGTGTCCGCGTAATAGTGCCGGAGGATGTCCATGATCCCGGTGAACCGGTGCTTGTACACGACGGAACGGCCGCTCGCGTACCGGTACTCCATGTCAAATTTCTCGTCTCCGCCGCCGTTCAGGAGAACCTCGCGCGCCTTTTTCGAGAGCTTCCCGAGGGGGGTATCAAAGTCAAACCCGTACGTCTTCAGGACTCCCCGGAACTGACTGTATGCCCATGTCTGGCGGGGTTTGCCGAACGGCGCGAGACCCTCCTGGTTGATCGAACGGTCCCAGTCCGGTATGATCAGGTCGAGATCGAACTCCTTGATCTCCCCCAGCCCGTTGCAGGTCGGGCAGGAGCCGTAAGGGGAATTGAACGAGAAGGAATTCGGCGCGGGCTCTTCATAGCTGATGTTGCACACCGGGCATGAAAGATGCCGGCTGTACAGTATGTCGGCGGAGACCGGCTGTGCCGGGGCTTTCCGGGAGGAAGCCCCCTGCCGTTTCGGCGCCGGCGGCGGCGCCCCCTTTTCCGGAGCCACGATGAGGACGCCCCCCCCGAACCGGAGCGCCACCTCCACGGAATCCGCGATCCTGGGGCGCGACTCTTTCCTGACGGTGATCCGGTCGACGACGATCTCGATCGTGTGCACCTTATACCTGTCGACGGCCATCCCCTGTGTAATCTCCCTGACGTTCCCGTCGACCCGTACGCGCAAGAATCCGTCCTTCAGGATCTCCCCGAACAGCTCGCGATAGTGCCCCTTCCGGGCGCGGACAACGGGGGCCAGGAGCTGAACCTTCGATCCCTCGGGCAGACCGAGTATGCCGTCGATGATCTGGTCCGTCGACTGCTTCTGCACCTTCCTGCCGCACTGTGTGCAGTACTGCGTCCCGGCACGGGCGAAGAGAAGCCGGAGATAGTCGTAGATTTCCGTGACGGTCCCCACCGTCGAGCGGGGGTTGGGGCTGACGGTTTTCTGCTCGATGGAGATCGCCGGACTCAGCCCCTCGATGTAGTCGACGTCCGGCCGCTCCATGATGTCGAGGAACTGGCGCGCGTACGCCGAGAGGCTCTCGACGAACCGGCGCTGTCCTTCCGCATATATCGTGTCAAAGGCGAGGCTGGACTTCCCGGACCCGGAAAGACCGGTCATCACCACAAGCTTCCCCCTGGGAATATCGACGTCGACATTCTTCAGGTTATGCTCGCGCGCGCCACGAATGATTATCGAATCCCGGTCGGGCATGCCTCGTGCTGTCAGGAAAAAGGATAAGATCTATTATACCACAAATCGGCGGGAATTTCAAACAGGGAACAGGGGGAGATCTGCGGCGTGATTTTCAATCACGCCTAAAAACGTCGTGACTTTCAGTCACGCTAAAGAGGGCGTGATTTTCAATGCAGGCGTTCGCGCCGCGCGAGGTATTCGGTCAGAGCGACGTCGAAAGGGGTTGTGGTGTCAAGCATGACATAGTCGATCGCGTGCTCCCTGCACTGGCGCTTGTACGTTTCAAGAAATTGCTCCATGGCGCCGCGGTAGGACGCCTGAATCTGCCAGGGGAGGGTCGTAATGCGTTCCGACGTCTCTACGTCCCGGAATACGGCGTCTGTCCCGAACGCGAACGTCCGCTCCATGGGATCGAGAACCTGCATCACGATCACCTCGTTCTTCCTGTGGCGGAAGTGCTTCAGCGCGCTGATGACCCCTGCGGGGTCCTCGAGAAGATCGCTGATGATGATCACGAGCCCACGGCGCTTCATCATGTCCGCGGCCCTGTGGAGGGCGCGCGCCGCCCCGGTCTTTCCGGCGGGGCGGACGTTCTGCAGGCTGACGAGGAGCTGGCGGAGGTATGCGCGCGTCGCATGCGGCGGGAGGTAGCTCCGAAGCTCCTCGTCGAAACATGCGAGCCCCACCGCGTCCTGCTGTCGAATCATCAGATAGGCAAGTGCGGCGGCCAGTGAAGCCCCGTATTCAAGCTTGGACATCCGGTCCCCGGAGGAATATCCCATCGACAGGCTCGTGTCGAGCACGATCGTGGAACGAAGGTTCGTTTCTTCCTCGTACTGCTTTATGTAATACCTGTCCGTCCTCCCGTAGATTTTCCAGTCGACGAACCGGATCGCGTCCCCGGGCATGTACTGTCGGTGTTCGGCAAACTCCACGCTGAAACCGTGGTACGGGCTCCGGTGGAGGCCGGTGATGAATCCCTCGACCACGAGACGCGCCCGCAGCTCCATATTGGCAAGCCGCGTGACGACGCGCGGGTTCAGGAACTGATTTGTGCTTTCGGCCATCAGGTCGCCGCCTTCGGCTGGTTCTTCCGTCTTGCAGTGGGTTCCTCCTTCGGGAGGGGAAGCGCCTCTTCGGGATTCTTCCCGAGGTTGTTCAGCTCGAACCGGGCGGAGGCCGCCATATCGCTGTCGGGATACCTGTCGAGAAAACGCCTGTATGCCACCCCCGCGCTGTCGGTGTTATGCAGCTCGTTGTTGTACAGGTACCCGATCAGGAACATCGCCAGCGCGGTCTTCTCTCCCGAAGGGTACTGCCGGCAATAGAGCGCGTATCCATCGATCGCCTCCTGCGGCATGTGGAGATTGCTGTTTTTGATGTTCGCAATCTCGAAGAGCGCGGCCTCCGCGAGCGGATGATGCGGATATTCGCGCACGACGCTCTCGAATCCGATGAGCGCCGGCTGGAATGCGCCGCGCAGCGCATCCGGAGATCGGAGCGTGTCCGCAATCGACGCAGCTGCCTGGGCATCTTTCTGCGCGCGCGCAAAATACTCTTCCGCAGTCGGCTTGCCGCACCCGGCAGAGGCGGCCGCAATGAGAATGAGGAGATACAATTTCATACCAGGGCGTCTCCCTTTTCGTGGCTGAAACACGCTATGACCGCTCCATCACCGCGGCGAAATAACCGTCCGTCCCCGTCCGGTGCGGAAGGAGTTCGAGGTAGCGCTCCCCTTCCCCTTCGGGGCAGCGCACCCCCTGACGCTCCAGGACGAGCGGCGCGGGGATGATCGAGAACTCCGGGTGCGAGGAAAGGAAGCTCGCGACAACTTCCTGGTTTTCCCGCCGGAGAATCGTGCACGTGGAATACACGAGGCGGCCGCGGGGTCTGACGGCGCCCGCGTAGCGTTCCAGGAGCGCGCCCTGGCGCCGTGCGAGGGAGAGCGAATACTCCTCCGTGCAGAGAAGCTTTGCCCCCGGATTCCGGCGAAACGTCCCCACCCCGGAACAGGGCGCGTCGATGAGGACCGCGTCCGCGGCATGGCCGCCGGACGGCTCGGCCTCCGCGGGGACGACTTCCGCAACTGCAATCGTCACGCCGGCCCGCCGGCTGCGCAGCACAAGGTTGTCGAGCTTTCGCGCATCCACATCAAGCGCGATGATCTTTCCCCTGTTCTGCATTATTGCTGCGAGATGAAGGGTTTTTCCCCCTCCCCCCGCGCACGCGTCGAGGACAGTCATCCCCGGCCGCACTTCAAGGAGCATCGAGAGAATCTGGCTCCCCTCGTCCTGCATCTCGAACAGCCCCTGGCGGAACGAGTGCAGCCCCTGGGCGTTGATCCGCTTCGGAAGCACGAGCCCGACAGGTGAGAGAACGCCCGGAGCGGCGATGATCCCCTCCTGCGCGAGCACGGCGCGGCATTCATCCACCCCTCCCTTCAGAGCGTTGGCGCGTATCGATACGGGGGGGATGCCGTTGGATGCGGCGCAGAGCGCCTCGGTCTCATCAGGGCCGAACCGGTCCAGCCATTCCGCGGCGACAAAATCCGGAATCGAATGCCGGACGCCGAGTTCCTGCGCTCTGTCGCCAAGGACCTCGCCGGGTATCCCGGCAGAGGCCAGCGCTCCGACGAACTGCGCACAGCCTGTTTCCCCGACGGAGGCGTCCCAGAGGGTGCCGATGTCGGAGACAAGGTCGCATGGTTCCTGCGGGGCGAACAACGACTCATGCGCAGCCACGAGCATCACTGTGGGGAGCGCCGCCGCACCGGGAGGCATCCCGAGCCTCTGGAGGGCGCCGAGAGACCTGACCGTCAGGAGCCGGTGGTGGCGAAGTATGTCGTACGTGCGTTCGGCAATGAACCGCCTGTCGCTCGACCCGAGATAGTGCCTGGAGCGGAAGAACTCACGGACCACCGCATCCGCCGGTCGCCGGGCGGAGAGTATAACGTCGAGGACCTCAACGACATGACCGAGAAGAGAGGGTGTCTTCACTGAGGGGAGCAGGAGCAAACGCTGTCAGACTGCGGCAATGGGGCCCTTTGTCGATGAGGTGATATAGGCGCGGGACATCCCGGGAGTGTTGAATGCGATTCCCACACTCCCGCCGGCATTCAGCACAATCACGCCCCCCCGTCCGGCCGTTCTTTTCTTCAGAAGTGCGACCGCTCCCTTTGCAGCCTCTTCGGGGTCGTCCCCGTTCGAAGCCATAATGTCGATGGCGCTTTTTGCCATCACCACCCTGATGATCCCTTCGCCCCACCCTGTCGAGCACGCCCCGCCCACGGCGTTGTCCGCATAAATCCCGGACCCGACAAGGGCTGAATCACCTATCCGGCCGGGGGGCTTGCCGGGGGGCCCGCCCGTCGACGTCCCTGTCACTATCAGCCCGTCCGCATCAAGAGCGACCGCCCCCACGGTGTCTCCAGGAAACGGGGGGGGCGCGTTCTTCCTCTTCCGGGAGGCTGGTTTTTCCGCCGCAGATTGCGAAGCACGCCAGCGCTCGATCTCACGCCGCGTGACGAGCGCATCCTGGCCGCATGTCCGGATGCCGTGTTCTTTCGCAAACCGCGTCGCCCCCATCCCCGAGAGGATGAGGGCGTCGTTCTTTTCGAGAATCGCCCGGGCGAGGGATATGGGATTGGCAATGTTCTGGACAGCCGCCACCGCCCCTGCGCGGAGGGTCTCCCCCTCCATGATGGATGCATCGAGTTCGATCTCCCCCGCCCCGTTCAGTGCCGACCCGTGTCCGGCGTTGAACGTTTCGTCATTTTCCATCACGACGATCGAGCGCTCCACCGCCTCGAGGGCGGAGCCTCCGTCTTTCAGGACCTCCCACCCCGCCTTCAGGGCGTTCAGGACCCCCCGGCGGTGGGCGTCCTTTTCATCATCGGGAATATTCCATGCCCCGCCGTGGACTACGAGCGAAAGGGGGCGTTGAGCCTTCACGTGTTCACCGGCGTGATCGTGTCTTCACAAAATACAAAAATGCCGGCCGCGGCGCAAATCACTGCGCGGACGGGGCGGCCGGACCCTTCGCAAATCCGATGAGGCCCTGCGCATTGAGCACGACGCTGACCGTGTCCCCTGCGCCGAATTCCCCCTGGAGGATCTTCCCGGAGAGTGGATTGACGATGTGCTTCTGTATCACCCGTTTCAGGGGGCGCGCGCCGTACGTCGGATCGTATCCGAGCTTTGCGAGCCAGTCCTTCGCCTCGTCCGTGACGAGGAGCGTGATCTCGCGGGCGGCCAGAGTCTCCTCGAGCCTCTTCAACTGCAGCGTGATGATCTTCCTGATATCCTCCTGTGCGAGGGGGCGGAATATGATGATCTCGTCCACGCGGTTGAGAAACTCAGGCCGGATCGTCGCCTTCAGAAGCTGAAAGAGTTCGTTGCGCAGATCGGCGAACACTTCATCCCACCGCTCCCCCGGGGTAAAGTCCGCGTCGACCTTCTGGCTTATGATCTGAGAGCCGAGGTTCGACGTCATGATGATTATCGTGTTTCTGAAGTCGACAGTCCGCCCTTTGCTGTCGGTAAGCCGCCCCTCATCGAGAACCTGGAGGAGCAGGTTGAACACCTCCGGGTGCGCCTTTTCGATCTCATCGAGGAGGACGACGGAATAGGGCTTCCGCCGCACCGCTTCCGTAAGCTGCCCCCCTTCCTCGTATCCGACGTATCCCGGAGGCGCGCCAATGAGCCGGGAGACGGAGAATTTTTCCATATATTCGCTCATATCGACGCGGACGAGCGCAGTCTCGTCGTTGAACAGAAATTCCGCGAGGGCGCGTGCGAGCTCGGTTTTGCCGACTCCCGTGCTCCCCAGGAATATGAACGAGCCGATCGGCCTTTTCTCGTCCTGAAGCCCCGCCCGCGACCGGCGTATCGCGTCGCTGACCGCCTTCACCGCTTCGTGCTGGGCGATGACGCGTCCCTCCAGCCGTTCTTCGAGCTGGAGCAGCTTGTGCCTGTCGCTCTCCAGCATGCGCGCGACCGGGATCCCCGTCCACCGTGCGACGATTTCCGCGATGTCCTCGGCGTCAACCTCTTCTTTGAGCATTTTCTGGTTCCGCTGGACGTCTGCGAGCTTCGCGGAGGCAGCGGCGATCTTCTTCTCAAGGTCCGCAATCACACCGTACCGGAGCTCCGCCACCCGCGCCAGGTCTCCTTCCCGCTCCTTTTTCTCCGCCTCGGTCCTGGCATTCTCCACCTCGCCTTTCATCGAACGGATCGATTGGATCAGGCCTTTTTCCAGCTTCCAGTGTGCGGAGAGGGCCGTCCGGGACTGCTGAAGGTCCGCGAGCTCCGCCTCGAGCGCCGCCAGACGGTCTTTCGAGTCCTGGTCACGCTCCCTGCGGATTGCCTCCCTCTCGATTTCAAGCTGCTTGATCTTCCTGTCGACTGTATCGAGCTCCTCAGGAAGCGAGTCGATCTCAATGCGGAGCTTCGAGGCGGCCTCGTCGATGAGATCGATCGCCTTGTCGGGAAGGAACCGGTCGGCGATGTACCGAGCGCTCAGCTGCGCGGCGGCGACGATAGCGCCGTCCGTAATACGGACGCCGTGGTGGACCTCGTACCGCTCCTTGAGTCCCCGCAGGATCGATATCGTATCCTCCACGCTCGGCTCGTCCACCATCACCGGCTGGAATCTCCGTTCGAGCGCCGGGTCCTTCTCGATGTATTTCCTGTATTCGTCAATCGTGGTCGCGCCGATTGCCCGGAGCTCCCCCTTCGCGAGGGCCGGCTTGAGCATATTGGCGGCGTCCACAGAACCCTGCGCGGCGCCTGCGCCGACGAGTGTATGAAGCTCGTCTATGAAGAGTATGATCTCTCCGCCGGAGTCCTCGACTTCCTTCAGGAGCGCTTTCAGGCGCTCCTCGAACTGTCCCCGGAAACTCGTTCCCGCGACAAGGGAGCCCATGTCAAGAGCGACAATCCGCTTCGTCTTGAGCGTCTCGGGAACGTCCCCCTTGACGATGCGCAGCGCAATCCCCTCAGCGATCGCGGTTTTCCCCACCCCCGGCTCACCTATCAGGACCGGGTTGTTCTTCGTCCGACGGGAAAGGACCTGCAGGACTCTCCTGATTTCCTCGTCCCGCCCGATGACCGGGTCCATCTTCCCCTTCCTTGCCAGATCATTCAGATCGCGTCCGTAGCGCGCCAGAGCCTGGTACTTCTCTTCAGGATTCTGGTCGGTGACCCTCTGTGTCCCCCGTATCTCTTTGAGCGCACTCAGGACCGATTCCACGGTCACTCCCTGATCGCGGAGAAGCCTGCCGGCATTCCCTTCGGTCGATGCGACGACCGCAAGAAGGAGATGTTCCGTGCTCAGAAACTCGTCGTGAAGCTCGTCTGCCTGTTTCTGGGCAGATTCGATAAGCCGTCCGAGAGCGGGAGAAAGAGACTGGCTGGCGATGCTCACGCCGCTCACCTTCGGAAGCCGGCCAAGCATATCATTGATTTTTATCTTGAGGACGCCCGTATCCACACCCAGCTTCTCAAGGACCGGCACGACAGTCCCCTGCGCATCCTGCACGAGAGCCGCAAGCATGTGTTCGGGCTCGATGAGCTGGTTGCCGTAGCTGGAGGCGATCTCCTGCGCGTTCTGCAGGGCCTCCTGCGTCTTGACTGTAAATTTGTTCGGATTCATGGTCTTCTTTCTGAAATCGCATTAGAGAGCGGATGGCCATTGCGTGCGAAAGGCGAGGGTTCTCCTCGCCTTTCGCGTGATGACCGCCGAACCCTTCATCGTTGTTTTATTTTTTTTCTTTGTCCTTGTCGTCGACAACCTCATACTGCGCGTCTTCGACCTTCTTTTCGCCGCTCCCTTCCTGCTGTGGACCTGCGGAGGGACCTCCCTGGGGTCCCGCCCCGGGGGCGGCGCCCGCCTGTGTCGCCTGCTGGTACATCTGGGTCGACGCTTCGTTCCATGCCGCGTTCAGCGCTTCCATCGCGCTCTTGATGGAGCCGTTATTGCCGCTCTTCAGAGCCTCCCTCAGCTTCTCGTTCGCGCTTTCCACTTTGGCGCGCTCCGCGGCGCTGACTTTCTCGCCGAACTCCTTGAGCTGTTTCTCCGTCTGGAAGACGAGGTTATCCGCCTGGTTCCTTATATCGATCTCCTCCCTCTTCTTCCTGTCTTCCTGGGCGTGGGAGGTCGCATCGGTCTTCATCTTGTCCACCTCTTCCTTGCTGAGACCGCTGGAGGAGGTGATCCGTATCGACTGCTCCTTGCTCGTCCCCTTGTCCTTGGCGGAGACGTGGAGCATGCCGTTGGCGTCGATGTCGAACGTGACCTCGATCTGCGGGATCCCCCGCGGCGCCGGCGGAATTCCATCGAGATGGAACCTGCCCAGCGTGCGGTTATCCGCCGCCATCTGGCGTTCGCCCTGAAGAACGTGAATCTCGACCGACGGCTGGCTTTCGGAGGCCGTCGAGAAGATCTCACTCTTCTTCGTCGGTATCGTCGTGTTCGACTCGATGAGCCGCGTCATCACGCCCCCGAGCGTTTCGATGCCGAGAGACAGAGGCGTCACATCGAGAAGGAGCACGTCCGTCACGTCGCCTGAAAGCACGCCTCCCTGTATTGCCGCACCCACCGCAACGACTTCGTCGGGATTCACCCCTTTATGGGGCTCCCTGCCGAAGACCTCGCGGACAATCTGCTGGACTCGCGGCACACGCGTCATCCCGCCGACAAGTATCACCTCGTCGACCTGCGAGGGGGAAAGGCCTGCGTCTTTCAGCGCCCGTTCGGTCGGTCCGAGCGTCCGCTTGATCAGGTCGTCAACGAGCTGTTCGAACTTCGCACGGGTGAGCGTCATGTTCAGATGCTTGGGCCCGTCCGCCGTCGCGGTGATGAAGGGGAGGTTAATCTCCGTCTGCATCAGCGTGGAAAGCTCCATCTTGGCCTTTTCCGCCGCCTCGCGCACCCTCTGGAGCGCCATCGGGTCTTTCCGCACGTCGATCCCCTCCTGCTTCTTGAACTCTTCCGCGATATAGTCGAGGACCCGCTGGTCAAAATTGTCACCGCCGAGGTGCGTGTCGCC
>PMJQ01000004.1:10071-11563 GCA_003157485.1 Ignavibacteriota bacterium | reverse complement strand
GCGGAGCTCGGCCGTGATGTCGGCGCGGACCGGCACCGGCCCGCAGAGGCAAAGGGCGATCAGGAGCGAACGGGTACGTCCGCCGCCCCGCATGCGCCGCGGGTGTTCGATCTCACATAGCATCAGGAGCTCTCCGGTCGGTCAGATTTTGATAAACCATTTTCTCTTCCACATCACCCAGACGACAAGGTACATCACAAGTATGAACGCCACCGCGAAGAGCGTCGAGGCGTTCACCGGGCTGAAATACGGCACGAACAGGGTATTGTAGATCATCCCCTTGAGCGTCACGGGATTGCCGTCTGACCCGGTCACCTTTATAAGCGTGATAAGCCGTCCGATGATTCCCGAGAGGACGAACACCGCGATCGCGTTCATCCCGTAAATGACGAAGGGACGCCCCCATTTCGTGTGCCCCTTCACATCCATCAACCAGTAGAACATGCTGAAGCAAACGAGCGCAAACCCCGCCATGAATACCACGTACGAGCTCGACCAAAGGTTCTTGTTGATCGGGAACCAGNNGGAGCCGGCGCCCCGCTCCATGTGTGCCCGGCGAGAAGGTTCGAATCGACGTACCAGGGGAGACACCCGGTCGGCTGGAGCACTCCCGCGCCGTATCCGGGGACGGGGATCAGCATGACCGCCGCCCAGTACGAGGCGAGAAGTCCGACGACCCACCAGATCTGGGCCCGGAGGCCGGAGTAAAGGAAGATCGCGCTCGCAATGAGGTAACAGACCGCGATCCTCTGGAGCACACCCGGGATGCGCCAGGTGGCGAGCGAGAAATTCCCCCATACCACCCCGAACGGGAACCCGCTCAGAAACAGGCCAAGAGCGAATATGATCAGGGCGCGCCGGAGAACGTGAAGGAGAAGCTTCCCCCTGTCCTCCCCGTGCTCCTTCCGCTTCGCAAACGAAAGCGTCATCGCGACACCGACGATCCAGAGAAAGAAGGGGAATATCCAGTCGGTGACCGTCCAGCCGTTCCACCGCGCATGTTCGAGCTGCGGGTAAATGGCGTTCCAGGAGCCGGGGTTGTTGACGAGTATCATCGCCGCGATCGTCGCGCCGCGGAATGCGTCAAGGGATTGGAGGCGGGAAGAAGATTCGGNNCGCCTGCGGCGCCGCAAGCGCCGGGACGCATAGAGCGCGCTTCGCAATGATACGCTAGAGTTTGGTGGCGCCGATCCCGGGCCTGTCGGTCAGCGTGACTTTACCGTCGACGATCGAAGCGCCGGAGAACAGGTCGTTGCTTATCAGGAGCGCGCCGTCCAGGTCCGCGTAATCCGCCAGCGGGGAGAGCTGCGCCGCCGCGGAAATCGCNNGCGGTCGCGATCATCCTGTACGCTTCGTGCATCCCGGTGGACTTCATCAGCTTGATGTTGATGCCGTCGAACACGCCTATCGCCTTCCGGATATCGGCGAGGCGCACCACGCTTTCGTCGCCGATGAGCGGCAGCGGGCTCTTTGCGCGGAGCCACGCGATGTC
>PMJQ01000004.1:0-10025 GCA_003157485.1 Ignavibacteriota bacterium | reverse complement strand
GTCCTTCGTATCGATCCCGATTGTGAACGTCGTGACGGGGGTCTTCGCCGGGTCGAGCCCCCAGATCCTGTGCCAGGGGTACCCCATCTTCTTCCCCAGCCAGTCGTGGAGCGCGATGTCCACGGCGGCTTTCGCGGCATAGTTCCCGGGGGCGATCGCATCGACATCCCGGAGTATGTCCTCAAGCCGGAATGGGTCGGGGTATTTCGACAGGTCGACCTTCGAAAGGAACGCGGTCGCAGTCGCATGGCTCTCGCCGAGATAGGGAGGCATCGAGGCTTCCCCGTACCCGGTAATCCCGTCCTGTTCCACCTCCACCATCATAACGGGGGTCGTGCTCCGGGAGAACGTGGCGACGGTGAAGACGTGCTTCAGTTCGAGCGTGTAGGGATAGAATCTGAATTTCATGGGGTTCCCCGTTGTGTTTGGCGTGCCTGCCGTTTTGCTGAACGAGAGGAGCGCGCTGCGGCCCAGCGCGAGAGTCGCCCCGGCGAGGGCCGACCGTTTGAGGAATGTCCGTCTGTCAGTGCTCATTGGCGCGGTAGTATGGGATGAGGGCAAGTCGCCGCACGCCTGAGGGCTCCCCGGCCCCGATGATCCGCCGGGCCTTCAGGAAACTCGACGTCCGGAAGTCGCTGTAATCGGAATCGGCGGGATCGAGACTGTTGAAATGCACGTCGGCTGAGGAGTGGATGAACCGCCGGCCGCCGAGCGAAATCGCGACGTGCGAAATATGTTCCGGCTCGCCCGCTCTCGCGTGCGACCCGAAGAACATGAGATCCCCCGGTTTGAGATCCATTTTCCCTTCGGGGATTTCTACCGGGTCCCCGACGTCCCCCTGCTGGTCGGCGTCGCGCGGCAGGAGGACGCCGTTCAGAAAGTAGACCGTCTTCGCAAACCCGGAGCAATCCATTCCCTTGGATGACGTCCCCCCCCAGAGATAGGGGACCCCGAAAAACCGTTTTGCCGTGGCAATGATCCTCTCGGGAGTGTCTTTCGCATCCGCCAGCCATTTGCCGTACAGCGAGGCTTCGTCTTTCGGAATGAACCCCGTCCGTCCATCAGGGTATTCCACTTCGTAGAAGGCGCCGGGGCTCCCCCGCAGGACCAGGATCGATCCCGCGACGACGTCGCTCACCGGCTGGGAGGCTCTGTCCTTGGCAGTGCGGACGCGCGTCTCTCCGGCGGTGACGATGACCTTGGGTTCGCATACCCAGTTTTCATACCCGTGAGGCGACATCCGGACGATCCGGTCGTCCGTCCAGCCGAGATACTCATCCGGCGTCTGGACGAGATACCATCCCCCCTTCTTCTTCAAAACCTTCACGGGAGTGCCGAGGATCGCCTGCGAAGCCATTTCCGCCGGATGCTCCGGCTTCGTGCGGAGATTCGCTACGCTGACGTTAACGACCCCGATCGTCTTTTCCCCGAGAGTGGGGGAGGGAAGCGCAACAATGCTGTCGACGACCGCGTAGCCTCCCCTTTCGCGGATAAACCGCAGGAGCTGGTCTTTCCGCTCCTGGTCCTGAATCTCACCCGTGAGCGTGAGAGTCGTCCCCGATGCCGTCCCCTTCACATCGAAGAACGACGTCCGGTGGTCAGGAGCAATGTTCGACCTTGCATCAGCCAGAAGCGCATCAACCATAGAACTGTCCGTCGTTCTTGTACATCCCGCGGTAAGAAGAACGCACACCGAGCCCGCACGTACGAGAGACGAGGTCGTCATTTGAGAAGTATCATCCTCTTCACTGCCGCGAACGAACCCGAGGTCATCCGCACAATGTACACGCCGCTCGCCCTGTTTGATCCGTTCCAGGGAACCGTGTGCCTCCCGGCGGGCTCCACGTCGTCAACGAGCCTGTCGACTGCCTGCCCCAGGACGTCGTATACCGTGATCGTCACCCTTCCGGCCGCCGGCACCTGGTAACCGATAACGGTCAACGGGTTAAACGGGTTCGGATAGTTCTGATCGAGACCGAACGTCGACGGGACGTCCGGGACCGGATCGACTCCCGAGACCTGGACGGTCCTGAATTTGAACCCGGCCGACCAGGGGCTCGACCCCGCTGCGTTGGAGGCGCGGACGCGCCAGAAATAGACGGTGAAGTACTGAAGCGGAGGCGCGGCGATCGCGGTGTCGGAAAGTGAGGAAGAGTCCATGATGATCACGGAGAAATCGGCGCTCCGCGCCAGCTGGACCCTGTACGAAGGAGCAATCTCCGAGACCGCAGCGTTCCAGCGAAGGCTCAGGAACACGGGGAGATCGAGCTGGACGTTTGCCGGGAACACCAGTCCGGGAACGGCCGGGAATCCGGTGCGGAACTTGAACGCCTGCGACCAGGTGCTCGTCCCGCCCCCGCCCGATGCACGAACGCGCCAGAAGTAATACGTCTGCCCCTGGAACCCCTTCACCATGCGCACGGTGTCCGTGATCGAGGACTCATTCCAGAGAAGCCCGGCTGCGAACGTGGAGTCAGTTCCGACCTGGAGCTGGAAAGCAGACGTCAGCGGCGTGGAATGCCAGCTCACGCTCAGGCTCTCCGGGACGCCCGTCACACCGGTCACGGGACTCAGGAGGACGGGGACGGCCGGAGGAACGAGGACGACGATGTTGCTGGAATCGCTCTCAGTGTAGTTTCTGCTGAGCGCCGTGACGAGGTAGTACCAGGGACCGTTCGGCGAGGGGGGAGAAGGAGGAACGAACGACCTCTTTCCTTCGATGGAGAGTATGTTCTGCGCCGCGGCAAGCTCGGAGGAGACAGGGCGGTGGTCGAACCTGTACACGACGTATCGAACAGCGGTATCGCCGTTGGGGGAGACAATAGGAAGCTCCCACTGGAGAGCGGCGGGCCCCCCTCCCGGGAGCGCAGCATAGCGGATCCCGCGGGGCATGTACGGCGGGGTCGTGTCNNTTCCAGGCCATCACCGGGTTCAGGGCCGGGTATTTATACTGGTGCGCCTTAAGCGAGTCGGCAAACGAAAGGGCGTCGGAGGGAATATCGTTGGCGCTGAAGAGTATCTGTCCCCCGACTTTCGCATTTCCCCGGTTGAGCGCGACCTGGTTCGGGAGCTCCGCTGTCGTATACGTGGTGACAAACTCGTTCCCCGTGTAGAGATGCCTGCCGTATGCGGCGACAGAATCAGCCCACCAGTTCATGAGTGCGGCATAATCCTGCGCTCCGCCGATCTTCCAGTAGAGCTGGGGAGTGAGATAATCGATATCGTGCGCGTGGAGCCACGCCATCGCGTCGCCGTAAATTTCATTGTAGGCGTCGAGCCCCTTGATCCCGGGGGGGACGCCTGTCTTCCAGATCCCGAACGGGCTCATCCCGAACTTGACCCAGGGCTTGACCGCGCGGACAGAATCGGCGATCTGGGCCATCAGGAGGTTGACGTTGTCCCTGCGCCAGTCGCCGATGTCCGAAATCCCGCGGCTGTAATTCGCGAATGTCGCGGCGTCCTGGTTGGTGATGCCAGAATACGGATAGAAATAATCATCGGCATGTATGCCGTCCACATCGTACCGGCGCACGATGTCCGTGACGACTCGCGCCACGTAGTCTCTCACCTGCGGCAGCCCGGGGTCCAGGAGTTTCAGGCCGTCCGCGGTGAACGTCAGTATCCAGTCGGGATGAACGACAGAAACGTGGTTTGACGCCAGGGGGAAGAGACCGATGACCCTCACGGCCCGGTACGGATTGAACCAGGCGTGAAGCTCCATCCCGCGTTTATGCGCCTCGCCCACCGCAAACTGAAGAGGGTCATATGATGCGGCCGCGCCCTGGGTCCCCGTCAGATAATACGACCACGGCTCGATCGATGATTGGTAAAGCGCATCGCACTCGGGACGTACCTGAAATATCACCGATGAAATCCCCGAGGCATGGAGGGCATCGAGGAGAGTCGTGAGCTGTGTTTTCTGCAGGTCGGCCGGATCCGACGGCGACCGGGGCCAGTCGATATTGGCGACCGTCGCAACCCACGCCCCCCTGAATTCCCGCTTGGGATACACCTGCGCGGTCGAGAGTGATGTTCCGGTTACGAGGAGCACGAGGAATAGGAACGCGATGGTCAGGCGTTTCATGAGGAAATGTACTCAATTTTCCTGAAGAAAAAAAAGGCATCCCGCCGGATTGCGCGGGATGCCCCTGGAACACCGACATCAGCAACGGATGAAGCGCCCAGCTACTTCATCAGCATGAACTTCTTCGTAATACGGGCGCTGCCCGAGGTGAGCGTGTAGATGTACGTCCCCGACGCCAGGTTCGTACCGTCGAACTTCACCCTGAACGTGCCGGGATTAACGTTCTCGTTCACCAGCGTCGCCACGTTCCTGCCGAGGATGTCGAACACTCTGAGCGTCGTGAAGCCCGCCTTGGCGATCGTGAACTGAATTTCCGTCGAAGGGTTGAACGGGTTCGGGAAATTCTGTGAGAGCGCGTAGCTGGACGGAACGACGTTGTTGACCGGCTCGATGCTCGTCACGACATTGGCGAACATCTCGACGCCAGCCGAGTCGACGTTGAAGCACGCAACATACGCCGTGTCGCCGCCCGGGCTGAATGCAATCCCGCGGGGCCGGGCGCCGTCGTTGGTAAGTTCGTGACCACCAGGAACATTGGTCCACTTCAGGCTGTCGACAACCTTCTTCGTGACCGTATTGTACGCGTACCAGGTCTGTTTCTGCCAGTTCGTCGTCACGCCGGGATACGCGTTCACCGGGTTGGCATCGTTCCCTGCGCTGGCCCAGAGGTAGTGGGTCTTGGGGTTCCATGCCATGGACTCGCACGCAAAACCTTTGAGGATGGTGTCGGCCACGACGTACGGCCCGATCGATCCGTTGTCGCTGTGGAAATGGAAGATAGCGTTATTCGTGTAGCCGGCAAAATATACGTCATTGCCCGTACCGTTGACTGCGACGCAGCGCGAGTACCCCCGGCTCGTATCCCACACGTTCCCTGAATAGGTCCACGTGTTGTCGTAGATGCGGAGCGGGCCCGTACCGTCGAGCACCAGGCCGCTAAACACCTCGCCGAGTGAATCCGTCGCCGCCTGCGTCTGGTAACCGCCGACCTGAGGCTGGATTTTGTGGATCTCCGCCTTCGTCGCGGAGTTGATGCTGTACAGGAGGTCAAACGCCGAGTAGAGGATATTCCCCTGGTAGTCGCTGCCAAGACCGCGCGTATTGTTCGTCAGCGTGTCGTACGTCGCTCCGACCTTGAGGACCTTGATCGTGTCCACCAGCGTGCCTGACGCGCTGAAGATATAGAGGCAATGGACAGCGACAGTCCTGTGGTTGACAGCGTCGTACACGCTGTCCGTGGCCCCGTAGGGAGTAGCCCAGACACGACCGTCTTTCGCAACGGCGATGCCGTGCCAGCCGTTCCCCCCTGTCTTGATGCCGGGAGGGACGAATGTCTTTACAAACTGCCATTTGGTGCCTGCCAGACTCTGCCCTGCAGCAATGAGCAGCAGGACAAGAAGCGCAGTGGCAAATCGTTTCATTGCAACCTCCAGTGGATTGTGGTTTTTATAGTGAGGAACTATGGTGCCCTTAGCAGCGTGCAACTTTCCTCTAGTGCCGCCCGTTCGTACCTCCTGATGTTGTGTGGGGACAGTGGACTTGGGGTCGCTCACAGTTCGTGGACTACGGCTGGAGCCGCCCGTAGTAAGGCGCGCCTGTCGCTTCCACAGTGAAGCCCTGCAACGCCGGCGCGCTCCCGCCCCGGCTCATGTAGAGCGTTGTACCGGTCCCCCATGCAAACGCGATGGGCGGCGTGAGCGCAAGGCCGGGATCGTACGTCTCATAGATACCGCCCGGATGCACAACCACGATGCCAGGCGGCGCGTTTGTCCCGATGAACAGCGATCCGTCTGACGCGAACGTTATCGCCGAGAGCTCATACCCGCTGTAATGCGCCCCGAAGTCGGTGTAGACCTGTTCCGCGCCGAGGCTGTCGCCGATAATCGGGAGCGACCAGACACTGACGACCGAATCGCGGTGCGCCGCAACGTAGACATTCGTCCCGAAGACGCGGATCGATGTGGCAATCCCTGCGAACGGAAACGACTTCTTCGTCAGGTTCTGCTTCACCTCGACGATCACGCCGCCGCTGCCGCACCCCCAGACATTTCCCTGCTGGTCAAAGTCAATATCCGACACCGCTCCCGCAAGGCCGTTGGCCCAGACCACCGCCGATCCTCCTCCCGGCGGGATTCGGAAGACGAATGTTTTCCCCGCCGCCACCGCGTACAACGCCTTGCCGGGACCGAACTTCATCCCCGACCAGTGGTTCAGCGCGGAGCTGAACTGCGGGGAATAATCCGTCCGCACGCGCGCCGGCGTAAATTTTTTCACGCCGATACCCGTGCCTCCCGCTATGAGCGACACATAGAGATTCCCGGCCGTATCGCATTCCACGGCGTACGGGACCTCGCCGAGGTTGAGCGTGACGGGATTCACCGATGCGATGAATTTGTACCGGACGTAGTTGCTGAGATACTGCGACCCCAGGACGGCGATGGACACCTGTATCGTGTCCTTCACGAGAAGAGGCGCGCGGACGACCAGCTGCGTCGCGGACGCGGTCAGTATCTTGGCCGGCGTGGCGTCGAAGTAGACGATGTCATTTGCGATCACGGGCGAGAAGTTCGTCCCGGTGATCGTCAGACGGGAGACGCCCGCCAGTCCGGGAAGCGGAGGAGCGATTGACGTGATCGTCGGCGCCGGAGAGCTCTGCCAGTTAGGATCAAAGATCGACGGGTCGGGCTTCTTCGTGCATCCGGAGAGCATCCCGGCGACGATCGCCGCGCCGGCGACCGCAAAGAGTAAGGAGTGTCTCATGTGTGTGCCGTTTCCATTATGCTGGTCTCTGGACGGGTGGACCTAGAATTGAAATGCTACAGAGAGCCGGTGCACGCTGCCGAAGAGACCGAACGGCGTGTAGGCGTAGTCGACGCCGAATCCGAGGGCGCCCATGATGTCGGACCTGCGGAGCCCGATCCCGTACGACCACTTCGTCTCATCCTGCGGGGAGACGTAGCCGATCCGGAGGGCGATCATGTCCTGGAACCGGTACTCAACGCCCATCCGGACCGTCTCGGCGAAGTCGCGCGGGTGCTCGGCGTCAAACGACACCAGCAGCGCATGGTCGGAATGTTCCATCCTCGTCAGGTCCATCACGTTCATCGAAATGCCGAGCTTGAACGTGAGCGGAAGCTGGAACGGCTCCTTTTCGAATTCAACCTCCCGGGAGAAGTTCCGGACGACCATGCCGAAATTCAGGCTCTTGAACCCTGTCTTGTACAGGAGGCCGAAGTCAAACGCCACGACGTCGACGCTGTTGCCGGACTGGATGCGTGCGCCCGAGGCGTCGAACCCTGTGACCGCGATCCCGAGCGACTGCCGCACGTATTTCGCCGTCCCGCCGACGGAGAATTTGTCGTTGATCGCACGCGCATAGCTGACTCCCGCCTCGACTCCCGACGGGTGGAATGAGCCCGTTTCATCATACCCGAGAGACGCGGCGGGATCCACGATCGTCCCTTCGAACGCTCCGTAGTCGACGAAGTGGAGAGAGACTCCGAAGACGCCGTAGTCACCCCCCGCAGGGGCGAAGGCGACCGCTCCCCCGTAGTGCGTGATATCGGCGATATAGCGCGCGTCACTGAGGGCGACGCTGATCGGCGTGGCCAGTCGGGACATTGTGGCCGGGTTGAAGAACATGGAGGACGCATCCCATTCCACGGACGTCAGGGCCTCGCCGAGACCGACGGCACGGGCATCCGTCGCAACCGTGATGAACTTCATACCGGTCTGGGCAAGCTTCTGTTGTCCGGAGGCCGTCCAGACGCACAATGCGCAGAGCGGGATGAGGAATCTGAGCTGTATCGTTCTCATTGCATACCCCGGTCAGTTTTAGCGTATGACGGCAAGTTTCTTGATCGCCCGCTCGCCGGTCCTCATGTTTTCGAAGATGACGATGTAGATGCCACTGACGATGACCTGCCCCGACGACGTGTTGGAATTCCAGTACTCGTCGCCGCTCCCGTTGGTATGGAGGATCTCCTTGATCAGTTCTCCCGTCTCCGTATAGATCCGGATTTTGCACTCCGCGGGAATATTGAAGAACGCGATCCGGTCGGCGGACGTCGAGCCGAACCGCAGCCGGGAGACGTCGGATGCGATGCTGTACGGGTTGGGAACTATCCGGGTGCTGGAAAGGGGGGTCTCGACAGGCGCACGGAGCAGGTTGACATGGTTATATGTCTGCGACATGATCCGGTTGCTTGTCAGGAGAGCGCCGCCTGGTGTCGAGCCTGTCGGGTCGTTCGTGACCGTGGATCCGGTGCTCAGGATATAGTAGTAGTAGTCGAATCCTCTGGAGAGCGCCGTATCCTTGAAGGTCTTGGCCGACGCCGGAAGAGAGAGCACCAACGTGTACGTCCCGTCGTACCGGTCACGCGCCCTCCAGATCTGGAATCCCTGCAGGTTGGGGTCTCCCGGGTACACGTCCCAGCTCAGCGCCACGCCGTCTGCCGCCGAATTGGCATTCACAACTCTCGGGGGGAGCGGAGGCTGGGGAATGCTGTACCCCGATTTGTAGTTCGCGGTCGCGCGGGCAAATGTCTGGAAGAGCGAATCACGGCCGGTGAGCACCGAATCGTTTTTCGCCTTGATGTGCGCGGCATCGGTCGGAAGCGCTTTGTATGCCCGGCCGACCCTGATGCAGGCTTCACGAGAAAGGCCCGAGGCGCCTTCCGCGCAGATGACATGGACGCTCTGTCCGGGCGCGAGCGTGTAGGGACCGTACCCGTCGGCATTTGACTGTCCCCCCGTCGACGCAAGGCCGTCCTGACCCGTGGAGGGATCGTTCCATTTTGCAGGCAGGTCGAATACGCCGTCCGGCTGCACCTTGTCTGCGTGGCGCGGGTTGGTGTGACCGGATGACATTACACTGTACTCGGCCTGCATGAACGCCGTATTTAACTGGCTGTTGTTCGATGTCGGCGGATTCTTCGGCTCGTCGGAGCCGAAGTACGTGGTGGTCGTCGGCTGCGACGGGTCGTCCGTCGAGTCTGTCGCAGATTTGTCCGCGTGAAGCGTCACCGTGCCGACGAACTGTGCGGCAGCGAGTCTTCCCGATGTGTCGGCAGGGTCGTTAGCCGGTTGTGCCGGCGTGAACATCGGCGCGCCGATATTGTCGTACGCCGAGAACGACGGGAGATGGCCCTGCCACGTGAACCGGCACCGGAACTGCTGCCCCGGCGGGTCGGGTTTCACGCCGTCCCCCCTGCAATCGTTCATCGAGTTGATCCCCCAGGATGTGGAATTGCCGATCTCCTGGCTCCCGTCATATGTGCAGGCATAGCGAGACTGTATGAATACCCAGAACCCGTTGATGGTCTGGCTGGCAAGCGGGGCGGCGCTCGTGCCGTCGATCATGCCGGTGTTGGTGAACGTGTACTCGTAAATAAAGTAGTTGTCGTTGTACGTCTGGCACCAGGCGAGTATCTTCCGCGTCATCGTGACGCCGATGGCCGTATTGTCGACGTTGACGATCATCCGGTCACATTTCAGGGTCGGATCGATCGTGGTGTTGGTCAGCGGCGCGCCGCCGACCGATGGAATCCCATCGACGTTCACCAGCGGAGGAGCAAACCGGCTGATCGTTTTGAACGACACGGGGAAGAACTCCCCCAGTCCGTTCACCCTGGGACCGACGTGCACAACCTTGATCGGCCAGTTCGTGCCTGTCGCATCCTTGAAATTCGTGCACCCAAGCCAGAGTCCCGACGCGGCCTCCATATCCTGGTACTTGTAATACGCCGGCCACTGGAGTCCGTCCTGCTGCACNNGAGCAGGAGCGCGATGCCGGCGGCAATCCATTGTGCATACTGACGGTGACGCATCATGAGTTTCCTTATTAAGGGTTGGATCAGTTTCTCATATGTCATACGACAGGTGCAACCCGAAGAAATACTGCGCCGGGTTCAGGAACGCAAACGTCTGCTGGTTCGGCATT